>JBEVHL010000663.1:0-11255 GCA_040511255.1 Mycobacterium sp.
GCGCCGTCGATGAGGTCGCCGTCACCGATCTCGACGACGAACCGATCCTGCTTCCTCTCGACGACGTCGTCGACTGGGCAGGGGCTCCCGGTGTCCGGGTCGAGCACCGACCCGAGACCACCAGCGCCGCAACAGACCTCGTCGCCGCGGGGATCGGCGTGCTGATCGTTCCGCAGTCGCTGGCGCGGCTACACCACCGCAGGGACCTCACATATCGCCCGATCGTCGACGCGCCTACCTGCCCCGTCGCACTGGCGGTGCCTGCGGGCCAGCAGCCGGCTCTGGTCGAGGAGTTCATCGGCATCGTGCGCGGGCGCAAACCCAGCTCGTCGCGGGGTCGGGCGGAGCCGGCGCCGAAGCGCACCGCACGAGAGAAGACGCTGGCCAAGCAGGCGGCCCGCGCAGCTGCGGGCAAGACCGCGCGCAAACCGAGCCAGGTCGAGCGCGGCCGACAGCGTCGAAAACCCTAGTCGGCCAGGGTATTTCGCCCTATCGACAGCCATGAGAGTGAAACTGGCGACGCCGGTCTCAGGTGAGGCGCCGCCAGTTTCACGCTCGTTGTCGCATCGCTGACCCGCCTCAATGCGGGCTCACTCAGAATTTGTGCTGCGGCCCCTGCGCCTTCTTGTACAGGGACTTGAGCATGGTGTCGCGGAACCGGGCGTTGTCGATCAGCTTGATACCCGCATTCGCCAGGGCGGGCTGACCCAGCAGCTTGTGGAAATAGCGGCCGCGCTTGTACTCCTTGCCCCACGCCGCTTCCATCCGCTGCGCGTAGTTGGTGAAGTCGTCCGGTCCGCCGTTCTGCAAAGCCGCCAGGGCACATTCGCCAGCAGCCAGACCTGACTCTAGTGCCTTGGAGATGCCCGCGCCGCTCGCAGGTTTGCCGGCACCCAGCGAGTCGCCGGTGAACAGCACGCCGGGACGCCACGGCGGCCACGCCGTGAAGCCCATCGGCAGCCGCCAAGCCCGCACGCCCTTGGACTTCTTGAGCTCGTCGATGGAGGGCAGATCCCATTCGCGGGGCAGCGTCTCCATGAACTGACCCATGAACTGGGTCGCGTTGATCTGCTGCCACTTCTTGTAGCTGTTGACGTAGCCGAGCCCGATGTTGATCTGCCCACCGCCGAACGGGAAGACCCATCCGTAGCCGGGGAGCTGATCGCCGTCGAAGGCCAGCTTGAGGTAGATCTCCAACATGTTGGAATCGGGTCGGTTGGCCGGCATCTCAGCGCGGATCGCGATAGCGGAGTAGCCGTTGTATTCCGAGTCCAGCTTCATCGCGCGCTTGATCGGCGAATACGCGCCGTCAGCTGCGATCACCGCGTCGGCGCTGACCGTTTCGCCGCCCTTGAGCGTCACGCCGGTGACCCGTCCGGAGGCGTCGAGCACCGGGGCGGTGACCTCGGCACCCTCGCGGATCTCGGCACCGGCCGATCCCGCGTGCCGCAGCAGAATGGTGTCGAGCTCGGGCCGGCGCGCCACATAACCGTGATCGGGCATGCCCGGACGCGTCGGGAAGCTGAGGTCCCACTCGCTGGGGCTGAACACCTTCACGCCGTCGACCCGATGGAACTTGCTGACCTCTTCGCCGAGCCCCATCTTCTGCAGATAGCTCACTGCGCGTGCGGTCAGTCCGTCGCCGCAGGGCTTGTCGCGGGGAAACTCGGCCTTGTCCAGCACGACAACGCGTGCGCCGGTTGTTGCGGCCTGCCAAGCTGCCGCGGCCCCTGCCGGCCCCCCGCCCACAATGGCAAGGTCGTATCGCTGAGTCACAAAACGTCTCGTCTCGGTCTTGGGGGTTGTCTCATAGATGATAGCTATGGCTTTGCCGCCAGTCTCCTCAGGGAATCGTTAATATTCCGGCCACCCGCTGAATTGGGTTACGCGTCAAGCGTATTGGGGTCAAGTGACAGAAATGTGACCGGCGCAACACGCCGCGTGTCTCCATTCCGGCCGCGGTCTTCGCAGGTCAGGGTCCCGGGCGGGTACAGTGCTGTCCGTGCGCAGAGGGCCAAGGATAGGACCCAGCGGGGATTCCGGCGTCAAAGTCGATGCGCGCAGTGAACGCTGGCGCGAACACCGCAAGATAGTCCGCAGTGAGATCGTCGACGCCGCGTTCCGCGCGATCGACCGGCTGGGACCCGAGTTGAGCCTGCGCGAAATCGCCGAAGAAGCCGGCACGGCCAAGCCGAAGATCTACCGGCACTTCACCGACAAATCCGATCTGTTCGGCGCCATCGGTGAACGACTGCGGGACATGTTGTGGGAAGCGATCTTCCCGGTGATCAACCTGGCCACCGACCCGGCCAAAGACGTCATCCACCGCAGTGTCGAGCAGTACGTCTACCTGGTCGATCAACACCCCAACGTGCTTCGGTTCGTCATCCAGGGCCGGTTCCCCGAACAGTCGGAATCAACAGTGCGCGCGGTCAACGAGGGCCGGGAGATCACCCTGGCGATGGCCGAGATGTTCAACAACGAGCTGCGGGAAATGGAACTGGACCGCGCGGCGATCGAGCTGGCGGCCTATGCCACCTTCGGCACGGCCGCCTCCGCCACCGATTGGTGGCTGGGGTCCAAACCCGAGAGCCCGCGCCGGATGCCCCGCGAGGATTTCATCGCGCATCTCTCCACGATCATGCTCGGCGTCATCAACGGCACCACCGCCTTGCTCGGGATCAAAATCGATCCCGACCTGCCGATCCACAAGGCGGTGCCGCGGGTCGGCTAGCTGGTCTGGCCGGTGTCGCCTCGGGTTACGAACAGGGCCAGCACTGCGCCGACGGCGGCCGCGCCCGCCGCGACCATCACTGAGGTGTGCAGCCCAGCCATGAAGGCGTTCTGGCTGCCGGTGATGATCGCGTGGGTCAGTGCGGCCGGAGCGCCGGGCACCGGGGGAGTGGCACCCTGAGCGACGAGTTCCTTCGCGGCGTTCAGCTGGTTGGCGATGGGCGCGGGCACTCCCGCGCCGGTCAGCTCGCCGGTCAACGTCGCACCGACCCGGCTGGACAGCACCGAACCGAGAATCGTCGTGCCCAGCACGCCGCCGAGCTGCACGGCCGTGCTCTGCAGGCCACCGGCGACACCGGCGTCATCCACGCTGGCATTGCCGACGATGGCGTCCGAGCTGGCGGTCAGCACCAGGCCGATACCCGCACCCAGCAGCATGAACGCCGGCCACAGCGCGCTGTACCCGGAGTCGGAGTGCAGGTTGGTCAGCAGCACCAGCGCGACGGCCACGGCCGTCAGCCCGCCGACCATCGCCGGACGGGGCCCGAACTTCTGGGTGATTACGCCGGACAGCGGTGCCATCACCATCAGCGCCAGGCTCATCGGCAGGGTGCGCACACCGGCTTCGACGGGGCTCATGCCCTGCACGTTCTGCAGGAACAGCGTCATGAAGAACAGCGTGCCGAACAGCGCGAAGAAGTTGATCACCACCACCGCGGTGCCGATGGACAGCGACCGGTTGGCGAACAGGTGCATCGGGAGCACCGGTTCGGCTGTGCGCAGTTCGATCAGGACGAACACGGCGACCAGCACCAGGCCGGCCAGGATGATGCCGATGGTCTGACTGGCCAGCCAGCCCCAGTTCTGGGCTTTGATCAGGCCGAACACCACCAGGAACAGCCCGCCGGACAGGGCGGCGATGCCGGGCAGGTCCAGACCGCTGCCCTGCTGGTTGCGGCTCTCGACCACCGACAGCCCACCGATGACCAGTGCCAGGACCGCGATCGGCGCATTGATGTAGAAGACCGACTCCCAGCTGACGTGTTCCACCAGCAGGCCGCCGACGATCGGGCCCGCCGCGATCGAGACGCCGGTGGCGGCGCCCCAGATCCCGACGGCGGTGTTGAGCTTCTCGGCCGGGAAGGTGCTGCGGATGATCGCCAGCGTGCTCGGCATCAGTAGGGCGCCGAACACCCCTTGCAGGGCGCGCAGCGCGATGACGCCGGCCACGCTGCCGATCAGGCCGATGCCGACGGAGGCCACGGCGAAGCCGACGACGCCGATGAAGAACACCGTGCGGCGGCCGAACCGGTCGCCGAGCTTGCCGCCGAAGATCAGCAGAGCGGCCAGCGCCAGCATGTACGAGTCGGTGATCCACTGCAGATCAGCCAGTGAGGCGTGCAGGTCGACGGCGATTCGCGGGTTGGCGATGGCGACTACCGACGCGTCCAGGCCGACCATGATGACGCCGATCGACACCGCGGCCAGCGTCCACCACGGGTTGCCGCGGATACGGCCGGAGTCGTGCGGTCGGGCGTGCTTGGCCGGGCCGGTGTGCGTGGCTTCGACAGTCATGCGGTCTCCATCTCGACAGTGGACTAAGTGGAGGACTACCACCACTTACTGAAAAAGACGCTACGCCTAACCGGATGCCGTCCTCCACTTGTCCGGCTAGTCTGAGTGTGTGATTTCACGCGCACCGGCGCGCGAGAAGCGACCGGCACCACCCAAACTGCGGGCCGACGCGCAACTCAACCGCGACCGGATCCTGGACGCGGCGGCGGAGTTGTTCGCCGACCGGGGCATCGCCGTGCCGCTGGAAGAGGTGGCGCGCCAGGCCGGGGTGGGGGTGGCCACTCTGTATCGGCGGTTTCCCACCCGCGCCGACCTGGCGGCGGCCACCTTCGAGCGCAACATCTCCCGCTACACCGACGCCGTCGACCGCGCCCTGGCCGACCCGGCGCCCTGGCACGGCTTCCGCGGTCTGGTCTTCGAACTGTGCGAGATGCAGGCCACCGACGCGGGTCTGCGCGACCTGCTGACCACGGCGTTTCCGGCCAGCAGCATCATCGAGCAGCGCACCGGTGAGGCCGTCGAGAAGTTGCGCACGCTCATCGCCCGCGCGCAGGCCGACGGCAGCCTGCGTCCCGACCTGGCCGTCGCCGACGTCGTGGTGATGCTGCTGGCCAACGCCGGCGTGGTCAGCGCGACCTCGGCATCGGCGCCCGACACGTGGCGGCGGTTCGCCGCGCTGATGGTCGACGCGTACAGCGCGGTACCCCAGATACCGCTGCCACCGGCGCCGCCGGAACAACAACTCCGGCGCTCCATCGCGCTGCTGCCGAAGTAGCTAATATCCGGTACCTGCGTTCCCAAGTAACCTGAACGCATGACGGACACACAGCCGGTGCACACCCGCGCGCTCATCATCGGCACGGGATTCTCCGGGCTCGGGATGGCGATCGCTTTGCAGAAGCAGGGCTTCGGACCTGCGGACTTCCTCATCCTGGAGAAGGCCGACGAGGTCGGCGGCACCTGGCGGGACAACACCTATCCCGGTGCGGCGTGCGACATTCCGTCCCACCTGTACTCGTTCTCGTTCGAGCCCAAGCCCGACTGGCGGCACGTCTACTCCTACCAACCCGATATCTTCGACTACCTCAAAGGGGTGGCCGACAAATACGGCCTGCGCCCGCACATCGCGTTCAACACCAAGGTGCAGCGGGTGCAATGGGACGACGCGGAGAACCGCTGGCACGTCTACACCGACACCGGCGTCGAATACGTCGCGCAATTCCTGGTCTCCGGCGCCGGGGGACTGCACATCCCGTCGCTACCCGACATCCCCGGCATCGCCGACTTCGCCGGACCGATGTTCCACACCGCGCAGTGGGATCATGGCGTGGACCTGGCCGGCAAGCGGGTGGCCGTCATCGGCACCGGCGCCAGCGCCATCCAGGTGGTGCCCGAACTGGTCAAAACCGTCGAATCGCTGCAGCTGTACCAGCGCACCGCGGCATGGGTGAAACCCCGACTCAACTTCGAGTTCCCGCCCGCCGTCAAACGGGCGTTCACCCGCGTCCCCGGGGTGCGGGCCGCCTGGCGGGCAGCGACCTTCTGGGCCCTGGACGCCAGGGCGATCGCGATGGCCAAGCGACCCGGGCTGATGAAGGTCGCCGAGTGGGAGTACCGCCTGTACATGCGGCGGCAGATCGCCGACCCGGTGCTGCGCGCCAAGCTGACCCCGAAGTACAGCCCCGGCTGCAAGCGGATCCTGGTGTCCGACAACTTCTATCCGGCCGTCGCCGATCCCAAGACCGAGGTGATCACCGACGGCATCGCACGGGTCACACCGCACAGCATCGTCACCGCCGATGGCGCCGAGCGGGAGGTCGACGCGATCGTGCTCGCCACGGGATTCCATGTCACCGACTGGTACACCTTCGTCGAGATCAAGGGCGCGCACGGCGAGGATCTGGTGGACCGTTGGAACCGTGAGGGCGTGGTGGCGCACCGCGGCATCATGGCTGCCGACGTGCCGAACCTGTTCTTCCTGCTGGGGCCGAACACCGCGCTCGGTCACAACTCGGTGGTCTTCATGATCGAGGCGCAGATCCGCTACGTCGCGGCCGCCATCGCCGCCGTCGACGACGCCGACGCGCAAGCACTGGCCCCGACGCGAGCCGCGCAGGACGACTTCAACGACAAGTTGCAGCACGATCTGGCGACCACGGTGTGGAACATCGGCGGCTGCAGCAGCTGGTATCTGGATTCGCACGGCGTCAACCGGTCCCTGTGGTCTGGCCTGGCGTCGGAATACTGGCTGGCGACGCGGTCCTTCGCTCCGGAGGAGTACACGTTTTCCGGTGTGGGATCGCGACATTCGGAGTCAGTTTCCGCCGGCGGCTGAAAACTCAGCGCGACACAACGTGTTGTGTTCGGGCGTGTTGTCGCACCCCAGTTGTAGTGTTCATGTCACTTGTCCGCGTCGTCGTAAGTGGGGTTTCAGTGTCGGATGGAATAAGGCTGATCGACCGGGTATCGGCCATCAACTGGAACCGCGTGCCGGACGAGAAAGACGCCGAGGTCTGGGAGCGGCTGGTCGGTAATTTCTGGCTGCCGGAGAAGGTGCCGGTGTCCAACGACATCCCGTCCTGGGGCACGTTGACCGCCGACGAGAAGCAGCTCACCATGCGGGTCTTCACCGGCCTGACACTGCTGGACACCATCCAGGGCACCGTCGGCGCGGTCAGCCTGATCCCCGATGCACTGACGCCGCACGAGGAAGCCGTCTACACCAACATCGCGTTCATGGAGTCGGTGCACGCCAAGAGCTACAGCTCGATCTTCTCGACGCTGTGCTCCACCAGTGACATCGACGAGGCGTTCCGCTGGTCGGAGGAGAACCCCAACCTGCAGCGCAAGGCCGAGATCGTCATGCAGTACTACAAGGGTGACGACCCGCTGAAGCGCAAGGTGGCCTCCACCCTGCTGGAGAGCTTCCTGTTCTACTCGGGCTTCTACCTGCCGATGTACTGGAGCAGCCGCGCCAAGCTGACCAACACCGCCGACCTGATCCGGTTGATCATCCGCGACGAAGCCGTCCACGGCTACTACATCGGCTACAAGTTCCAGAAGGGGCTGGCGCTGGAAAGCGACGCCCGCAAGGAAGAACTCAAGGACTACACCTACGAGTTGCTGTTCGAGCTCTACGACAACGAGGTGGAGTACACCCAGGATCTGTACGACGGCGTCGGGCTGACCGAGGACGTCAAGAAGTTCCTGCGGTACAACGCCAACAAGGCGCTGATGAACCTCGGCTACGAGGCGCTGTTCCCCAAGGATGAGACCGACGTCAACCCGGCGATCCTCTCGGCGCTGTCGCCCAACGCCGACGAGAACCACGACTTCTTCTCGGGTTCGGGATCTAGCTACGTCATCGGCAAGGCCGTCAACACCGAAGACGACGACTGGAACTTCTGACGGGTCACGTTGAGTAGCTGACGCCATGAGCGCGTCCGTGGGACGCGCCGGTGTCGTTACTCGACGCTTCGCCCCGTCACTGGTTGCCCTTGCTGCCCTGAACCTGTTCCTCGCCGACGCGAGCGACGGGTTGGGACCATTCCTGGACGCGTTTCTTGCGACCCACGGCTGGTCGCCGCAAGCCCTGGGTGCGATGGCCACCGCCGGCGGCATCCTCGGGTTGGCGGTCACCCCGGCAATGGGTGCATTGGTCGACGCCACCCCGTACAAGCGAGCCCTGGTGGCGATTCCGGTGGTCGTGGTGACAGCGGCGGCCATCGGCATCCTCAGCGTGCCCAACGTCGCGGTGGTCATCGGCGGGCAGACCGTCACGGTGGTGATCGCCGCGGTGATCGGGCCCGCGGTGATGGGTCTGACGCTGGGCCTGGTCGGCGCCGCCAGATTCCCGGACCAGGTCTCGCGCAATCAGGTGTGGAATCACGGCGGCAACGTCGCGTCGCTGATCGGCGTCTACCTGGGCGTCTCGCTGTTCGGCGTGACCGGCGTGGTGCTGCTGATGCTGGCGACCGCGATCGGCGCGCTGGTGGCGCTGGCCCTGATCGACCCGGCCCAGATCGATCACCAGGTGGCCAGGGGACTGGTCGACCAGCCCGCGGCACCCGACGGACCGCCTGCGTCGGCACTCTCAGTGGTCCGGGGTACCCCGGGCCTGCTGCTGCTGGCAGTGATCCTGGCCGTGTTCCACTTCGGCAATGCGCCACTGAGCAGGCTACTGGCGCAACAGTTTTCGGTGCAGCTGGGCACCCCGTTCCGGACCACCGCGATCATCACCGGCGTATCGCAGGTGACGATGATCGCCGCCGCGGTCCTGGCCCCGTGGCTGATCAGACGTTTCGGTCTGGCGCCGGTGTTCATCGTGGCGTTGTGTGCGCTGCCGCTGCGAGGTGCGATCGCCGCGGGACTGCACGGGTTCGCGATGATCTACCCCGCGCAGATTCTGGACGGGGTGGGCGCCGGACTGATCGGCATCGTGACGCCGGTGGCGGTCGAGCGCCTGCTGGCCGGCACCGGTCGGTTCAATGTCGGGCTGGCTGCAGTGATGACCGTGCAGGGCATCGGCGCGTCCACCAGCAATGTGCTGGCCGGTTGGCTGACCGGCGTGGGTGGCTATTCGCTGGCGTACGGAGTGCACGGCGGGCTGGCGATCATCGCGCTCACCTTGTTCGTCGGCTGGCGACACACGATCGTGGTCTCACCTGACTAATGGCCACCAGACGCAAAGAACCCCCGACACGCCGGGTGTCAGGGGTTCTTTGCGACTGCTCGCGGGGGAAGGGTTACGCCCGCTCGTGGGTGTCTTCCATGACCGTGCGACCGATCTCGGCGTAGACCGTCGGCTTGGCCGACCGCAGCCACACCGCGTAGGCGAGGCCGATCAGGAACGCCCCGAGAATCATGTACGGGGCCACCTTGAACACGTCCGACTTGGCGGCCAGCCCGGCGGCGAACTCCCGGTTGTCCCACAGCAGCCAGACCACGTACAGCATGGCCAGGCCACCGATGAGCGGGCAGATCAGCGTGGTGATGATGTTGCCCTTGTGGGTCTTCTTCACCCAGAAGTACCAGATCACCGCGGCTGAACAGATCGCCTGCACCAGCAGGATCGCGGCGGTACCGATCAGCGCCAGCAGGCCGTAGATGTTGACGTACGGCACCAGTGCCGGGGTATCGACGGGAACGCCGTCGGCGTCGGGCACCTGGACCGCGGTGAAGACGGCGAACGCCAGCACGATCACCAGCGTGATCACGCTCTGGATCGTCGAGGCGATCCACGGCGAGCCGTGCTGGGGGTGGGTGCTGCCGATGGTGTTCTTCACCTTGTCCGACGGGATCTCGCGACCCAGTGCGAACAGGTACCGCGAGGCGGCGTTGTGGAACGCCAGTGCGCAGGCAAACGAGCCGATGACCAGCAGGGCCTTGTAGATGTCGAGGATGACGCCGCCCAGGTTGCTGTGCACCAGGTTGAAGAACAGGTCCAGCGGGGAGGCGCTGATCGACGCTTCGACAGACGTCTTGGCGCCGTTGCCTGCGATGACCATGGCCGAGATGAACGTGTAGAACAGGCCCAGTCCGACCACCGCGATGATGGTCGCCCGCGGGATGATCTTCTTCGGGTTGCGGGACTCTTCGCCGTAGACCGCGGTGGTCTCGAAGCCCACCCACGACCAGAACGCGAAGAACAGGCCAATGGCCATGGACCCGGCCGCGGCGGCGGTACCGAACGCACCGGCGGGCAGCCCCTCGAAGGCGTTGTTGAGCAGGACGGTCTGGTTCAGCATGAACCCGTCGGGTCCGCCGCCTTTGAAGATCACCGAGAAGGCGAGCGCCAACAGGACCAGAACTTCCGCGGTCAGGGTGACGCCGAGGATGGCGGCGGTCAAGCTGATATCGAAGTAGCACAGCAAGGCGATGGCGACGATCGCGACGATGGCGATCACGAGCCACGGGACGTCCACCCCGAAGATGGTGTTGATGGCGTCGTTGGCGAAGTAAGCGCAACCGCCGATCAACGAGCCTTCGAAGACGACGTAGGCGAACGTCGCCAGCACGCCGCTCGCCATTCCCCACACCTGGCCGAGGCCGTGGGAGATGAAGCCGTAGAACGCACCGGTGGTGGTGATGTGCCTGGCCATCGCGACGTAGCCGAGAGCGAACAGCGTCAGGATGATCGTCGCGAACAGGAAGCCGGCGGGCGCGCCGAGACCGTTGCCGAATCCGACCGCGATCGGCACATTGCCTGTCATGGCCGTGATCGGCGCGGCATTGGCCACCGCCATGAAGATGACAGCGACGATCCCGATGGACCCCTTCTTCAGGCCTGAGGGCCCGGAGGGGGTGTCGGTCGTGGCTGCGGATTCGGTTGACACCGCGGGCCTCCTGGTTCGAAATGGACAGCTGAAAGTCCCGCGGCGCTGCGGTTCTCGTGTGAGCGTCGCACCCCGACGGCCACTCGACAACTCGGGGAGCGATATTTCCTGCCAACTGGCAGGTTGGGCCGCCGGTACCTGGCGGGCCTGCGCCTGCGATGAACGAGCGATGAATGACCGGCGAACTGTGCCGCCGCACAGTGGCGCCCGTGCCGGGATGCCGAGAGACTGGGCGCGTGACCACCACTTCTTCGTTATTGGGCCGCGTTCTGAACTGGCTGCGGGCGGGCTACCCGGAGGGCGTGCCCGGCGGCGACCGGGTGCCGTTGCTGGCCCTGCTGCGTGCCACTCCGCTGACCGAGGAGCAAATCAAGGACATCGTCCGCACCATCACTGCGCCGGATTCCGCGGCGGCGGCCGACGGCGGCATCGGCAAGGACGAGATCGAGGCCTTCATCTCCGAGGTGACCCACCACGACGCCGGACCGGAGAACGTCGCGCGCGTGGCGGCCAAGCTCGCCGCGGCCGGTTGGCCGTTGGCCGGCGTGGCCGACCCTTCTGCCTGACCTACCAGCGCAACGGCGGCCGTCCCCCAAGGGAGGACGGCCGCCG
>JBEVHL010000664.1:0-4495 GCA_040511255.1 Mycobacterium sp.
ACGCCAAGTGGTACCTCGACGGCACGCTGACGTTCCGCCGATCTTGCGCCCACGGCGTATGCGGTTCGGACGCGATGCGGATCAACGGCGTCAACCGGTTGGCCTGCAAGGTGCTGATGCGCGACATGCTGCCCAAGAAAGCGGACAAGCAGCTGACCATCACGATCGAGCCGATTCGCGGCCTGCCCGTGGAGAAGGACCTCGTCGTCGACATGGAGCCGTTCTTCGACGCGTACCGGGCGGTGAAGCCGTTCCTGATCACCAGCGGTAACCCGCCGACCAAGGAGCGGATCCAGAGCCCGACCGACCGCGCCCGTTACGACGACACCACCAAGTGCATTCTGTGCGCCTGCTGCACCACCAGCTGCCCGGTGTTCTGGAGTGACGGTTCGTATTTCGGCCCGGCCGCGATCGTGAACGCGCACCGGTTCATCTTCGACAGCCGCGACGAGGCGGCCGCTGAGCGACTGGACATTCTCAACGAGGTCGACGGCGTCTGGCGCTGCCGCACCACGTTCAACTGCACCGAGTCCTGCCCCCGCGGCATCGAGGTCACCAAGGCGATCCAAGAGGTCAAGCGCGCGCTGATGTTCGCGCGCTAGTTTCCCCGCGAGCGCTCATCCCGGTACAGGTTTAGGTCCAATTTGTGTACCTGAGTGAGCGCTCGGCGGTTGTGCACAGCACTGACTGGCACAAATTTGGCGTTCCGCCGACGCTGCCGATGTGCCACCCGAGCTTCGCAGTGTGTTTGTTTCGCAGGGCGGAGTAGCGAGCTCTGCACAGATCCTGGCGTATCTGACCCGCCGGACCATGCAACGACACCTGCGGACCGGGCAGCTCACGAAGATCTGGCCAGGGATCTACAGCCTCGGCCCGATCGACACGCCAACGCGCTTGCGGGGTCTGGATCTTAGATGCGGACAGCCCGTCGTGGCATGCCTGGGCACTGCGGCTGCCCTGTACGGATTCGATACCGAAAATGTCACCGCTCTGCACGTACTCAACCCGGACGGAAACCTGTTGCGCGACCGCGACGGGTTGGTGGTCCATCGACGAGAAGGTGCGCCGCTGACGACGCTTCACGGCCGCGCCGTCACCAGTCCGGCGTGGACCGCGATCGAGGTGGCCTGCGGACTTCGGCGGCCACGAGCTCTCGCCACGCTGGACGCCGCGCTGCGCAGTGATACCTGCGTGCCCGCCGACCTTGTGCAGATGGCCGTGCGACAGGCCGGTCGACGGGGAATCGTCGAGATTCGCGATCTCATCCCCTTGGCGCGGCCGGGAGCTGAGTCTCCGATGGAGAGCGAAGCGAGACTGGTCATGAGTGATGCCGGATTGCCGGAACCCGTTCTGCAATACGAGGTGATCGACCGGGATGGGCGGCTATGGCGTCTCGACTTCGCGTGGCCCGGCCACATGGTGGCGGTCGAGTACGACGGCTTTGACTGGCACAGTTCGCCTGAGCACCTGCGGCGTGACCGGCAGAAGCGGGCCGCACTCCAAGAGCTCGGCTGGCGGACGATTTACGTGGTGTCCGACGACGTTCGTCGGCGACCCGTGGAAATGGTCCGCCGGATTGCGGCTCAATTGGAGAGGCCAGCCGCGTGACCGCGCACCCTTGTACGGTTTCGGGCCAATTTTGCGTACCAGGTTGAGCGCTCGGCAGAACGGGTGTCACACATTTGGCGGGTATCTCGTCTGACGGGTATGACCACACCACGCCTGGAACCCCTGCCCCCGAAGAAAGCTTCACTGACGGCCCGGTTGATGTACCGATATGCCAAACGGCGCTTCGGCGAAGTACCCGTGCCGTTCGCCGTCGGTGCACACCACATGCCCCTCCTGGTCGCCAACGCCGTGCACGAGACGCTGCTGGAACGCGGCAGCAAGAAGCTGCCCGCCGACGTCCGGGAACTCGCGGTGTACTGGACCGCGCGAACCGTCGGCTGCTCGTGGTGCGTCGACTTCGGCGCCATGCTGATTCGGCTGGACGGCCTGGACACCGACCGCCTGAAGAATATCGACGACTACCAGACCTCGCCGTTGTTCACCGACGACGAGCGGGCCGCGATCGCCTACGCCGACGCCATGACCACCGATCCGCACCTGGTGAGCGACGAGCAGGTGGCCGACCTGCGCCGGCGGTTCTCCGATGCCGGGGTGATGGAGCTGACCTATCAGATCGGCGTGGAGAACATGCGGGCCAGGATGAACACCGCCCTCGGCATCACCGAGCAGGGGTTCAGCACCGGGGACGCGTGCCGGGTGCCGTGGGCTACCGAGAAGCCAACGGCTGGTCCCTCAACGGCGAAGCCGTGAACTTGTCGGGATTCGCGATATCCCAGATGGCACAGACCTTTCCGTCCCGGACGGTCAGCGCCTGAATGTGCGGTTGCATGGCCGGCCACTCATCGGTGCCCGCCAATCCCGAGGTGTAGAGGCCCAGTTCGTTGTTGACCAATGCCAACTGGCCGGCCTCGAAGAATCGCGGGCCGTAACGCTTGGCCAGGCCGAAGATGAAGCGGGCCACCTTGTCGGGGCCGTGGATGACGCGGGCCGCGGTGGGCGCCCTGCGATTCGAGTCGCCAGTGAATGTGACGTCCGGATGCAGGAGCGCGACGACGGCAGCCATATCCCCGGCCGCCATCGCCGCCATCAGCTTGCCGACCACTTCGTCATGGGACGGGTCGGGCTCGGGTGTCCCGGCGTCCGCCACTGCGCGACGGGCCCGCGACGCCAGTTGGCGGGCGCCCGCCGCACTGACGCCGAGCACCGAGGCGATCTCGTCGAACGGCACCGCGAACCCGTCGTGCAGCACGAACGCCACCCGCTGGTCCGGGGTGAGCCGCTCCAGCACCACCATCGCCGCGAACCGCGCATCTTCGTGCGCGACGACCGCGTCCAGCGGGTTCGGCGGCCCGAAGGGCGTGACGACCGGCTCCGGCAGCCACTCCCCTACGTAGGATTCCCGACGATGCGCGGCCGAACGCAGCCGGTCCAACCCGATCCGGCTCACCACCGTCGTCAGCCAGGCACGCAGGTCCGTGATGCCGGAATCTGTTGCAGCCCAACGTAACCAGGCGTCCTGGACAGCGTCCTCGGCGTCGGCGTAGGTACCGGTCAGGCGATACGCCACGGCAAGCAGATGCGGGCGCAGCGCCTCGAACTCGTCGGCCCGCTGCGCGGTGGTCACGAAACCGAGTTTACGGTGCCACTGACCGATGGCGCATTTGCCACGAAATTCGAAGCTGCGAACCCCCTGTGAGTGCGGTTTCCGTTGAAATCAGGCGGAACAGCTACTGAAACCGTATTCTGCCAACGCTACGTCCCGGCGCGAAGGAGAGTCCATGTCCACTGATGACATCGTCGTCGAACCGGGCGGTACGGGTGCCGGCGGCATCGTCGACAGTAAGGGCCTCAAGGGTGGTTCGCTCGGCCTGCTGTCCAGCGTGGTCGTCGGCATGGCCTCCACCGCGCCGGCCTACAGCCTGGCCGCGGTGCTCGGACTCATCGTGGCCAGCGGCGCAGGCGTCAAAGCGGCCTCGATCGTGCTGCTGGCGTTCGTCCCGATCTACCTGATCGCCGTCGCGTACCAGGAGCTGAACAAGGCCGAACCCGACTGCGGCACCACCTTCACCTGGGCGTCGCGCGCGTTCGGTCCCCTGGTCGGCTGGATGGGCGGCTGGGGCATCATCGCCGCCGACGTCATCGTGATGGCGAACCTGGCGCAGATCGCGGGCGCGTACTCCTTCACGTTCGTCGGCGATCTGGGCTGGCACTCGGCGGCCGACCTGGCCGACAGCACCCTGTGGTCGACGGTGGCCGGCGTCATCTGGATCGTCGTGATGACCTACATCTGCTACCGCGGTATCGAGGTCTCAGCCCGCCTGCAGTACTTCCTGCTCGGCTTCGAAGTCATCATCCTGGTCGTCATCTCCATCTACGCACTCTTCCGGGTGTACAGCGGCACCGCGTTGCCCGGGTCGATCCATCCGTCGCTCTCTTGGTTCTGGCCCGGCGGGCTGGACTTCGGCACCGTGATCGCCCCGGCGATCCTGATCGCCATCTTCATCTACTGGGGCTGGGACACCGCGGTGGCCTGCAACGAGGAATCCGACGATCCCGGCAGCACCCCCGGCAAGGCCGCCGTGCTCTCGACGTTCCTGCTCCTGGGCACCTACGCCATCGTCACGGTGGCCTCGATCGCCTTCGCCGGCGTCGGCGAAACCGGCGCGGGACTGGAGAATCCGGACAACTCCGACGACGTGTTCTCCGCCCTGGGACCGGCGCTGTTCGGTGACAGCGTCATCGGCCACATCGGTCTGCTCCTGCTGTCGGCCACCATCTTGACCTCCGCCTCGGCCTCCACGCAGACGACCATCCTGCCGACGGCCCGCACCACGCTGTCGATGGGTGTCTACAAGGCCCTGCCCACCTCGTTCGCCAAGATCCACCGGACCTACCTGACCCCGACGGTGTCGACGATCGTGATGGG
>JBEVHL010000665.1:0-9305 GCA_040511255.1 Mycobacterium sp.
CACCGGCCGCACACAGGTCGCCGACGGTGCGGGCGTCACCGCGATCGAGCAACCGCTGATAGTTGGGCGAAGTCTCGGCTTCGGCCAGGATCCGGTTGGCCCGATCTTTCGCAGCGTCGATCTCGGAGTTCGCGCAGAGAGTGACCGGGATGCCCGCAACGATCCGTGGCGCGGGCTTACCGGCCTCGGCGGCCGCCTTGTTGATCTTGGGAGCGATGTGTTCGCCGATCGCGTTCTCGTCGGCCAACCACAGCGAGGTGCCGTCGGCGTGCGCACCGGCGATCTGCAGCATCACCGGTCCCAGTGCGGCCACCAGCACCGGCATCTTGGTCTCAGCCCCGAGTGCAGTCGGATTGTGCACGGTGAAACTGCCGTTCTCCACATCGACCGGGCCTGGCCCGCTGATCGCGGCGTTGAAGACCTCCAGGTAATCGCGCGTGTAGGCGGCGGGCTTGTCGTAGGGCAGGCCGAGCATGTCCCGGATGATCCAGTGATGCGACGGCCCGACACCGAGGGCGAGGCGTCCATTTGAGATCGCGTGTACGGAAAGTGCTTGGCGGGCAAGCGCAATGGGATGCTGAGCCTGCAGCGGCACCACGGCGGTGCCGAGTTCGATTCGGGTGCTGTGGGACGCCATCAACGCCACCATGGTCAGCAGATCGAAATCGTCGGGCACCTGCGGCATCCACGCGGTGGACAGTCCCGCCGAGTCGGCCCATTCGATGTCCGAGATCAGTTTCTTCACCTTGCGCGCCATGTCCCCACGCTCGGCGCCGATCATCACACCCAGCCGCATGACTACTCCCCCACTTTTTCTTCGATACTGGTGCCGGTCAACGCACGCACATCCCGGACCAGCGTCTCCAGCGGCGTGCCCGTCGGGAACACCGCGGCAGCGCCCGCCGCGATCAGCTTGGGCACATCGGATTGCGGGATGGTGCCACCGACCACCACGGCGATGTCACCGGCGTCGGCGGCCCTCAGCGCGTCGATCACCCGACCGGTGAGAGCGACGTGTGCGCCGGACAGGATGGACAGGCCCACCACGGCCACGTCCTCCTGCAGCGCGATCGAGACGATATCTTCGATGCGTTGGCGGATGCCGGTGTAGATCACCTCGAAGCCTGCGTCGCGCAGCGTGCGGGCGACGATCTTGGCACCCCGGTCGTGACCGTCGAGGCCTGGTTTGGCCACCAGGATTCTTGCCGACATCGAAAACACTCCCCTTCTAGAAGACGACTGGCTGCTGGAATTCGCCCCAGACCGCCTTGAGCGCGGACACCATCTCTCCGACGGTGCAGTAGGCATTGGCGCAGTCGATCAGCTTGTGCATCAGATTGTCGGTTCCCTCAGCAGATTTGGATAGCGCCGCGAGGGCATCCTTGACTGCCACGTCGTCGCGCTCGGCCTTGACCCTGGCCAGCCGCCGCAACTGCACATCGCGGCCCTCGGCGTTGAGTTCATAGGTGTTGATCTCCGGCGGCGGCTCGTCCGAGACGAACTTGTTGACTCCGACGACCGGGCGCACACCCGCTTCGATGTCCTTGTGCATCTGGTAGGCCTCATCGGAGATCAGGCCCTGCAGATACCCGTCCTCGATGGCCCGGACCATACCGCCGTGCTTTTCCAGATCGTCCATGATCTCGATGATCTTGGCCTCGGTCGCATCGGTCAGGGCCTCGACGAAATACGACCCGCCGAGCGGGTCGGCGACGCGGGTGACTCCGGTTTCGTAGGCCAGGATCTGCTGGGTGCGTAGGGCCAGGGTGGCCGACTCCTCGCTTGGCAGCGCGAACGGCTCGTCCCAGGCCGCGGTGAACATCGACTGCACCCCGCCGAGAACGGAAGCCATTGCCTCATAAGCGATCCGGACCAGATTGTTCTGCGCCTGCGGCGCGTACAGCGATGCCCCGCCGGAGACGCAGCCGAACCGGAACATCGACGCCTTGTCCGATGTGGATCCGTAGCGCTCCCGCACGATGGTGGCCCACCGCCTGCGACCGGCCCGGTACTTGGCGATCTCCTCGAAGAAGTCCCCGTGGGTGTAGAAGAAGAACGAGATCTGCGGCGCGAACTGGTCGATGGTCATCCGCCCGCGTTCCACCACGGTGTCGCAGTACGTCACACCGTCGGCGAGGGTGAATGCCATCTCCTGCACCGCGTTGGCGCCGGCGTCCCGGAAGTGCGCGCCCGCAACCGAAATGGCGTTGAACCGAGGGACCTCGGCGGCGCAGAACTCGATGGTGTCGGCGATCAGGCGCAGCGACGGCTCCGGCGGCCAGATCCACGTGCCGCGGGAGGCGTACTCCTTGAGGATGTCGTTCTGGATGGTGCCGGTCAGCTTCTCCCGCGACACCCCGGCCTTCTCTGCCGCGGCCACATAGAAGGCCAATAGGATCGCGGCCGTGCCGTTGATGGTGAAGCTGGTGCTGATCTTGTCCAGCGGGATGTCGGCGAACAGGATCTCGGCGTCGGCGAGGGTGTCCACCGCGACGCCGACACGGCCGACTTCCTCGCCGAATTCGGCGTCGTCAGAGTCGTAGCCGCACTGGGTGGGCAGATCGAGCGCCACGGACAGTCCCGTGCCGCCCTGGCCGAGCAGATAGCGATACCGCTGGTTGGACTCTTCGGCCGTGCCGAAGCCGGAGTACTGCCGGAACGTCCACATCTTGCCGCGGTACCCGGACGAGAAGTTGCCCCGGGTGAAGGGGTATTCGCCGGGTGCCGGCGGATCACCGTTGCGGTCATCCGGTCCGTATACCGGCTGGACCGGGATGCCGGACGCAGTCTGGGCGGTGTTATCCATCCTGGGAGCCAATCTGAGCCACCTCGATAACGTACTTGCAAAAAAAGAGAATGCCAATACCATCGCTTGTTGGTGAACCGCCGGGACGACCCGTCGGCAGCCGATGGACCCGGGAGAGATATGGCCGAGAACAGTAGCTCGCTGGCAGACCGCACCCTGGTGATCTCCGGCGCCAGCCGGGGCATCGGCCTGGCGATCGCGATCGGGGCCGCCCGCCACGGCGCCAACGTGGTGCTGCTGGCCAAGACCGCCGAGCCCCACCCGCGCCTGCAGGGCACGGTGTACACCGCGGTCGCCGAGATCGAAGCGGCCGGCGGCCAGGCCGCCGCGGTGGTCGGCGACGTCCGCAAGGAAGAGGACGTCGCCAGGGCGGTCGACACCGCCGTGGATCGGTTCGGCGGGGTCGACATCTGCGTGAACAACGCCAGCGCGATCGCCACCGAGGGCACCGAAGAACTGTCCGCCAAGAAATACGACCTGATGCAGGACATCAACTGCCGCGGAACGTTTCTGCTGACCAAGGCCTGCCTGCCGCACCTGCGGAAATCGCCGAACGGCCACGTGCTGACCATTGCCCCACCGCTGAACCTGAACCCCTACTGGCTCGGGGCGCACCCGTCGTACACGCTGTCGAAATACGGCATGACGCTGCTGACGCTCGGGTGGGCAACCGAGTTCGGTGACGCAGGCATCGGCGCGAACTGTCTGTGGCCACAGACCTATATCGCCACCGCGGCGGTGACCAACCTGGCCGACGGCGACAACCTGGCGGCCGCGTCGCGCAGCCCGGAGATCATGGCGGACGCCGCGGTCGAGATCCTCTCGCGGCCGGCCCGCGAGACCACCGGCCAGTGCTTCATCGACTCCGACGTGCTGGCCGCCGCCGGTGTCACCGACCTGTCCCGTTATGGCGGCGGCGACAGTCCTATCCTCGATCTCTTTCTCGACGCGGGATAGCCGGAAATCCCGCTCTCTTATTACGAGAGCGTGCCGTGGCGTGCCGACAGGCGATCTGAGGGTCCGCGTCGACGGAAATCGCCATCGCCATTGACGAGAAGGTTATTCTCAGACATGCGAACGCGCTGGTTAGCGGTGTCGTGACCACGGCAGGCCACACTCCCGCTGCGGTGGACCGAACTCTGGCGCCGCGCAAGCGGGTCGCCGCCGACGAGGTGGAGCAGATTCTGGCCGCCGCCGTCCGGGTGATGGCGCGGTCGGCACCTGACCCGCCCAAGGTCGGCGACATCGTGCTGGAGGCGGGCAGCAGCAACAAGGCGTTCTACCGCTACTTCGGCGGCAAGGACGACTTACTGCTGGCGGTCATGCAACGCGGCATCGCGCTCGTCGCGGCCTTCCTGGAACAGGAGATGACCCGCGAAGTTGACCCGGCCGTCAAGGTCGCCCGCTGGGTCGAAGGACTGCTGGCGCAGGTGACCGACCCCCACCTGTTCAGCATGTGCGCGGCGACCGTCGCGCAGATGTCGGCCAGCGCCCACCGCAGAGCCTCCGACGACGAGGTGATGCGTCCGCTGCGGATCCTGCTGACCGCGCCCCTCGAACAGTTGGGCCGGGCAGATCCGGACCGGGACGCCGATGCCGTGTTCCACTGCACCATGGGAACGTTGCGGCGCTACGTCGGCTCGGACCGACGGCCCCCGCCTGCCGATGTCGAGCATCTGGTCAGGTTCTGCCTGTGCGGGGTAGGGGTGGATGTCGGGGTCAGTGAACAAGCCGGCTCCCGCTAACTCGGCAGGACTGGCGTTCCGGTACGCCGCAGGCGTCACGATCGCGCACATCCTGGCCGTCACCGAGGTGGTCATCATCATGACCGCGTTGGGCCGCGAAACCACCGGCTCGGCACACGCCATGTTCGACGGCAGCCACTCCGGGGTGATCGTGGCCGTGGTGGTCCTGGCGATCGTGACGGTCGGGGCCGGCAGCGTCGGCAACATCTGGCCGACGCTGACCTGGTTCGTGCCCGAGCAGATGCCGACGCCGCCGCAGGCCCGGTCGGCCATCGGGATCGGCCGACGGCAGTCGCTGCTGTTGATCGCCACCTGGCTGGCCAGCGGAGCAGGTGTGCTGGTGGCCAACCGCGACAACGCATTCGCCGTCGCGGCACTGACGGCGCCCGCAGTGTTCTTCGGCGCCACCGCCGCCGTCTGCACCGCACTGCTGCTGACCATGCGCACGCTGCGGCCGATCACCGCGGTGGTCGCGCCCGATCTGGACGCCAGGGACACCGCACCTGGTGTGCTGGCCCGGGTCCTGAGCATGTGGGTGCTGTGCTGCGCGCTGCCCAGCCTGGGTATCGCGCTGCTGATCGTCGCCAGGACCAACGGCTGGCTGCTCGACAAATCGACGTCGGTGGAGATTCCCGTCCTGGTGCTGTCGCTGGTCGCCGTGCTCTGGGGACTGCGCGCGATCATCCTGGTCTCGCGATCCATCTCCGACCCCATCCGTGAGGTCGTCGACGCGATGTCCGAAGTGGAACGCGGCCATCTGGAACACACCGTCGACATCTACGAGCGGTCCGAAATCGGCCGTCTGCAAAGTGGTTTCAACCGGATGGTGGCCGGACTTCGGGAACGCGACCGGCTGCAGGATCTGTTCGGCAGGCACGTCGGCGCCGACGTGGTGCGGCTGTTGGTGGAGCGGGACAGATCGATGTACCGCGACGTGCGCGACGTCTCCATCCTCTTCGTCGATCTGGCCGGTTTCACCGAATTTGCCGCCAGCAGGCCCCCGGACGAAGTCGCCGACGTCCTCAACGGCTTCTTCCAGAACGTGGTCACCGCCGTCGACGCCCACCGGGGTTTCGTCAACAAGTTCCAGGGTGACGCGGCGCTGGCGGTGTTCGGGGCTCCGCTGCCCAGCGCGACCGCCGCCTCCGATGCGCTGGCGACCGCCCGCGAACTCGCCAAGGAGATGCAGGCGCTGCCCGAACTCGACTTCGGCATCGGCGTATCCGCCGGAAGGGTGTTCGCCGGTTTCGTCGGGGCGATGAGCCGGTTCGAATACACGGTGATCGGTGATCCGGTCAACGAAGCCGCCCGGCTGGCCGACCGCGCCAAATCCTCCCCCGGGCGAATCCTGTGCTCCGGGGCGGCCATCGCGCGGGCCGCGGAGGCAGAATCCAGCCGATGGCAGTCCCGGGGCGAGGTGGTGCTGCGCGGCCGTTCCGAGGCCACCCACATCTGCGCACCGGTGCCGGAAACTTAGCGACTGCACAACGATTGCTTGGGCCCTACTTATCCTGTCGCGGCATGGTGGAGTCATGACCGCATCCGTCGACCTGCCTGCGCCTGCCGCCGCGCCTCGACGCCCCCTCGTCAGACCACTACCGGTCGTGTTGGCCGTGTCGTGCTTAGTTCTGCTGGCGCTGGACGGATTTCACCTGGTGCCGTCGTGGCTGCACGTCGCGGTCTCGCCGGTGGTGCTGGTCGGCGCGCTCGCGGTGTTGGTGATCGTCGAACTCGGCTGGGACCGCACCCTCACGGCGGCGCAGACGGCAGGCCTGGTCGCCGCCCGACCGGCCTGACCTCCCGCATCGGGTGAGATGCACGTCCCCGCATGAGCCGGTTGTGACGAGCCGAACACCAATCCGACCGGACGTGGGCGAGTAAATGGATTCATTCGTGGAAACCTGCACCCATGGCCCGAAACAGAGATGCCGGACCGCCGTGCCGGGTCTGCGGCGGCGCGACCGAAGCGGTGTCGGCCGAGGATCCGCAACGCGAGCCGGCCAAGAGCGCGCCGAAACGGCGCTGCGCGGATACCGACTGCGTCGGCCGCGACTGGTGGCTCCAAGTCACCGGCCGCCGGGCGTGACCGGCTACGCCAGGACAGCCGACGTGTAGTAGGCGTCCACCAGGCCCGAGATCGAGTCGTCCCGGCGGAACAGCATGCCGTTGGCGGCGAACCGCGACTCGGCGGTCTGCGTGGCGATCTCCCACCCGAGGTTCTGTAGATAATCCCCGACGTCATGGCGCTCACCGAGATAGATCATCTCCGACACGTCTTCGATGTCCACGCCGTTGGAACGCTCCCGCTCGAACTTGGTGACTTCCCTGGACCGGTCGTTGGTGGTGACGCCGAAGTCCGGATGCCAGTCGGTGACCACCCGGCTGCCAACGGCGCTCAGCACCGTGATGGCGTCGAACAGCCGGTCCTGGGCGTCGGGGGGAAGATAGCCCAGCAGACCTTCGGCGATCCACGCCGTCGATTCGGCAGGATCGAAGCCGTTGTCGCGTAACGCTTTCGGCCAGTCGTCGCGCAGGTCGACGCCGATACTGTGCACCGGGACATCCGGCACCACACCGATACCCGCCATTGCGGCAACCTTGAAATCGATGACCCCGGGCTGGTCGAGTTCGAACACCGACGTGCCGGCGGGCCAGGGCAAGCGATAAGCCCTGGTGTCCAGACCGGACGCCAGGATGACCGCCTGCCGGATACCGGCGGCGCAGGCGTCACTGAAGAACTCGTCGAAGAACTGGGTGCGAATCGCCATCCCGTCCGCGACCAGAGACAGATCCAGGCCCGCCGCCGGGTCGTCGTCACCCAGGTCGCCGTCGGCCATCCGGAGGTAGTAGTCCACGCCGAGCGCCTCGATCAACGGGCGCGCGTAGGGATCGGTGATCAGCGCGTCGGGTCGCCCGGACGCGTGTGCTCGGGCGGCGGCCACCCCCAGCGCCGTCGTCCCCACCCCGGACAACAGATCCCAGGAGTCGCCGTCGGTACGGGCCATCAGATCAGCCGTCCACTGACGTAGACCGGGTCGCCGAACGGAGTCAGCTCACCGGCGGGCACTGCCAGACCATAGGAGGCCATCAACGCACTGGTGTGGACGGATTCGGTTTTCCAGCCCGCGCCGGTGAGATAGTCCGCGGAATCGGTGCGGTCTCCGACGTACCAGAGTTGCGCGACGTCGACCTCTGGACCGACGTCGAGACCTTGGCTGCGCCACTGCTCGCGTGCCGCGCGCATCTGCTCGCTCATCTGACCGAGTTGCTCGGCGCTGATGCCGCTGACGTTCTCGGTCGCGAGCCGAGATCCCTTGGCGCTCAATGTGGTGATGCGGTCGAACAGGTGGTCCTGAGCCGCGGGCGGCAGGTAGATCAACAACCCCTCGGCGATCCACGCCGTTGGTTGCTCGGGGGTGAAACCCGCGTCGCGCAGCGCAGCGGGCCAGTCGTCACGCAGATCGACGGCCAGGGGCCGATGCACAACGGGCGCAACCGCTCCCAGGTCGGCCAGGGTGGTGGTCTTGAACGCGATCACCTCAGGCTGGTCGATTTCGAAGACCGTCGTGCCTGCCGGCCACGCCAGTCGGTAGGCCCGCGCGTCCAGCCCCGACGCCAAGATGACCACCTGACGAATGCCCGCCGCCGTCGCACCGAGGAGGAAGTCGTCGAAGTACCGGGTGCGGATGGCCATGCTGTCATTCATCACCCGCATGTCGACACCGGCTTCGGTGGCGGTCGCCTCGGCGAATTCTCCCCGGGCATAACGGGTGAAGTAATCGACACCCAGTGCGGACACCAACGGTTCGGCGAACGGATCGTTGATCAGGGCATCAGCGCTGCGGGTGCCCACCGCGCGCTGCGCCGCAACGATGGTGGCGGTGGCGCCGACGCTGGACACCAAGTCCCAGGAGTCTCCTTCGGTGCGGGCCATTATTGCGCTCCCTCTGCGACGGTGAACCCGTCGTGGCGGTTGCGCAGGGCCGCGTCGACACCGCTCTGCACCGCAGTTCCCTTGCCCCAGCCGACGTAGTAATGCAGCTGCAGGACAGCCTCTTCGAGCTCCGCTTCGGTCAGCTCTTTGTTGATCAGAGCACCGCGCGCCTGGGTTTCGATCAGGTCGGCGCGGCCCAGCGCGGCGGTGGCGCCGAGGACCAGCAGGCGCCGGTCGCGGATCGACAGCCCGGGCCGACTCCAGACCTCGCCGAAGAGGTGGTCGATCGTCATCGCCAGAGTCGGCGTGCGCTCGGCAGGCATCGCATCGGCCAGGCCGGGCCCGTACACCTGGTCCATGGTGGCCAGGCCCGTCTCGGTCCGATCGGCGCCGCCCGCGGGTGCATCGGTGGCGTCAGCTGCGGGGGCCACTCCCAGGGTGTGCGCTGCATTGGAGCGCGCGACCTCCACCAACGGCACGGCAACACCCGTCTGCTCGGCCAGTTCCTGAGCGGCAGCGAGATCCTTGTCCATCAACCCCAGTACCGACGGTGCGAATTCGTCTACTTGATCGGGCGCGGCCATTCGGTGCCGCAACCACGAAAACAGCGTTGCGCCTTGGGGATCGGCGTCCTCGACGACGTCGATCAGGGTCCGGGGGTCTACTCCCGCGGCCTGGGCGAGCTCTGCCGCTTCCTGCACGGCCCGCCAGGTGCCGTAGGTGATGACATTGCGCGCGATCTTGGTGGCCATGCCTGCGCCCAGCGGGCCGCAGTGCACCACCCGCTTGGCGAAGTCGTCGAGGACGGGCATGGCCCGGC
>JBEVHL010000666.1:0-5545 GCA_040511255.1 Mycobacterium sp.
GCGCCGTCGAGGTGATAGCCGATGCCGTGCTCGCGACAGAGCTCGCCTACGGCGGCCAGCTCGTTGATCGGTTGGATCGTCCCACCGCCAAAGTTGTGGGTGTTCTCCACCGCCACTGCCGCGGTAGATACCAGGTACGGGCCGGCCGACGGCGCAATGATCCTCGCCACCTCTGCTAGTTGCAGCCGGCCTCGGGTGGAGGGAAAGGTCCGCATGGTGAGCCCACTGACCGCCCCGTGAGCCCCCATCTCCGCCCGAGCGATGTGAGCCTGCACATCGCAGACCACTTCCTGGCCGGGCTCGACCAGGAGCCGTACACCGAGCATGTTGCACATCGACCCGCTCACACAGAACAGTCCTGCCTCGTGCCCGAGCAACCGCGCCACCCGCTGCTCCAGCTCGATAACCGTTGGGTCTTCGGCGTACACGTCATCGCCGACCGGCGCTGCCAGCATCGCCTCCCGCATCGCTGGCGTCGGCTTGGTGACAGTGTCAGAGCGCAGGTCGATCACGGACAAGAGTCTGACGAGGTCCGGTATTCGTGTGTGCCCGGGGTGCCGCCCCTGTCGAGCGCGCATCAAGCGCCGACCGCTCGGCCGACTGCGGGCCGTAGCTCACAGCCGGCAACATGCGCGTATACCCATCAAGCAGCAAGCAGGGACCATCTTGGAGAGCAGCCTAGTGCCGCGGAGCCTAAGTCTCTTTACGGTTCGCGCCGCCCAGGCACGCACCTCGCGGCGTTCTCCTAGTCCGAAAATACCGGTGAGATGGGCAGATGGCGGGGCGCGACCTGTCCGATGTGAGTCAGGCGGCTGGTGCGAGGGTGACTCGGTATCCGAGTGCTTGGAGTTGGCGAATGTGGTTGCGTTTAGCGTGTTCGGTGCCGCCGCGGGTGTCGTAGAAGTCTGCGCCGAGGTCGTGGAAGCGGGCTTGGTCGTCGCTGAGGAGATGCCAGACGATCACCAGGATGGATCGAGCAACCGCGACGATGGCCTTCTTCTTGCCTCGTCGTCGGGCAATGCGTCGGTAGCGTTCGCCGAGGAAGGTGTCGGTCTTGCCGGCGCTGACGGCTGCCTCGCCGAGGACTCGGGCCAGGTAGGGATTGCCGTGTCCGGTCGTCTCGTTGCTCTTGCGTCGTCCGGCGGATTCCTTGACCCCCGGTGCGAACCGGGCCCACGAGCACAGGTGCGCCGCGGTGGGGAACCGGGTCATGTCGATCCCCATCTCGGAGAGGATCACGTAGGCGGTGTCAGGCCCGATCCCGGGGATCTGATCCAGTCGTGCCACCGCGTCAGCGAAAGGGGCGATCTCGGCCCCGATCCGGACGTCGAGGTCGGCGAGGTCGCTGTCCACCTGGTCGATCCGGGTGAGCATCTTGGCCAGCAAGAAGCCATGGTGGTCGGTGAACCGGCCGGTGAACGCCTCTTCCAGTTGCGACACTTTGGCGCGCATCGGTCCCCGGGCGAACTGGGCGAGGACCCGCGGGTTGCGCTGCCCGGCGATCAGCGCGGCCATCATCTCCCGACCGGAGACGCCGAAGATGTCGGAGGCCACCACCGACAGCTTGATCTGGGCGTCCTCGAGCAGCTTCTCGACCCGTTGCTTCTCCGCGGTCCGCACCCCGATCAGGTCCGCCCGGTAGCGGGTGAGATCTCGGAGCACCCGGATCGGCGGCGGAGGCACGAAGCTGGGCCGCAGCATCTGCCGCTCGGCGAGCTTGCACAACCACACCGCGTCCAGCTTGTCGGTCTTGGGACGTCCCGGCAGGTGCTTGACGTCTTTGGCGTTGACCAGCCAGGTCTGCAACCCTGCCGCCTCCAACAGATAGAACGGCGGCTTCCAGTAATCACTGGTCGCCTCCATCACCACCCGCGTCACCCCCAGCTCGGTGAGCCGGTCGACCATGCCAAGCAATGTTCGGGTCATCGTCTGGTAGGTCCTGACTTCCTGTACCCGTCGGCTCTTGCCCTCCGCACCCGGCACCCGCACGCAACAGACCAGTTCGGCCTTACCGATGTCGAGGGCCGCGACCCGCTCGATGATCTCCTCGCGATCAGTGGTCTGCTCCAGCATCGGCGTCGCCTCCTCGTGATCGGGCTGAACTGCCCGGCCACCCGCAAGAGCTGCTCGGGAAACGCGGAATCTAGTCCTCGTGCTCATGGCGACACGGAAGGGCCCACAACGCAACTCTCAGCGCCCGACTCGGTCACGGCCTCAAAGCACCAAGGAGAAACGACGTCAGCGGGCGACCGGACCACCATTTTCAGCCCGGAACGGGCCTGATCGATAGAGCAAACCAATGACTCGGTCGACATACGACCCGGTATCCCTCCCTCGTCGGCCTTGCGATGCACGCACCTGAACGTCGCCAAGCGCCAAGGAACTTCCCTTCCAGGGCACCAGTGAGGCTTCGCCTCTGACCGCCGAGCCTGGGGCTGGCGTGGTCGGACATGCGCGGGTCAACTGGGGCTATGGCAACGCTGACGGTGAATGATTTGCTTGAGGAGCATGTCGGGTTGGACATCGAGTCGTTGGATCGGGTCTATCTCAACGGCTACGTGCCGAACCTGCAGGTCGGCGGCCAGGTGGCCTTGTTCATGACCCAGCATCTGGGGTATCCGATCCCGTCGCCGGTGATCATGGAGAAGATCGGCACGTCGTTCCGCCGCGCTGTGCGTTCCTTCGCCGCGGCGCACCAGGTGCCGATCGTGTCGTTCGGCAAGACCGATCGCAAGCAGGAGGTGATGCGTCCTCACCTGCAGCGGCAGGCCGCCACCGGCCGGTCAGGTGTCGCAGCGATCGGTGTGGCCCAGGAGTATCAGAACGTGTTCGCGGCCTGCCAGCGTGCAGACCGGGGCCGCACCGGACATCAGGTGTGGTTCTCATTCGGCAAGGCCGACAGGCGGGTGACCTGCTTCTACTTCTACCTGTGGGACATCGACTTCGGGCCGGCTTTCATCAAGGTGTGCGCCTACTTCCCTTATCCGATTAAGGTCTGGCTGAACGGCCACGAATGGGCCAAGCGGCAAGCCGCCCAGACCGGCATCGGGTTCACCGAGCTGTCCAACGGCTTCGCCACCTGCGAGGACCCTGCCGGGCTGCAGCTGATCTGTGACCGGCTCGGCCCGGGCACCATCGAGGTTTTCTTCGAACGGTGGATGAGCATCCTGCCCTTGCCTCTGACCCCGGCGGACCGGGCGGCCGGCTATTGGTGGGAGCTGTCGATGCGACAGGTCGAGACCTCCCGCACCATCGTCTTCGACGTCCCCCGCCACGCCCGGAGGTTCTTCGAAGCCTTGGTCGTCGACAACCTCGACATCGGCCGTCCCGACCGCATCGAACTGATCTTCACAGGTCACCGCACCCGTTGGGGTCGGCCACCCAAACAGGAGCCGACCTACAAGACCCGGATCGATACCCGCGACACGATCGGGGTCACCGTGAACGCTGACTACAAGAACTCCCGGGTCAAGCAGTACCTCAAAGACGGCCGCGCGCTGCGGATCGAGACCGTGATCAACGACCCGGGTGACCTGATCTGCAAGCGTCGTCTGCAGCATCTTGATGAGCTGCAGGCGAAGTCCCGTGCCATCAACGCCCGCCTGCTGGATACTGAACGTGTCGGGCAGGGCTGTGTCCTTGCGAGCCCAGCCTTTGAGCGGGTCGCACAGTCCACCCTCACCGAGGATGGCCGGAGGTCGCCCGCACTACGGTTCGGAGATCCTCGGGTCATGGCCCTGCTCGGCGCGTTGTGTGTGGGTTTGAACGCCCTCGGCTTCACCAACCGGAGCCTCCGCGCCCGGGTGAGCCAGCTGCTCGGCGTCACCTACACCGTCAACCAGATGAGCTACGACCTGGCCCGGCTCCGGCTCAACGCGCTGATCGAGCGACGACCTCACACCAACACCTACCAGCTCACCCCCGACGGGCAACGCATCGCGGTCTTCTACACCAAGGTCCACGACCGACTGCTGCGTCCCCTCATTGCAGCCAACGCCCCGCCCGCACCAGTCGAACTCCGCCGTGCCCTCCGCGTCATCGACCACCACCTGCACGACTACGTCGAACACGCCCGACTCGGAAAGGCTGCCTAGAACTCAAGACAATCGCACGAGTCCTAGCGACCAAAGGATCACTAGCACTCGTATCGCCAGGATGATCACGGTGAGGCCAAAGCACATGGCGGCGGCAATCTGAGTCCGAAACAGATCGGCGACGAGCGGGGCATTCTTGCCATAGTTCTGCTCGACCGCGAGTGCCAGATTTCTCACAGCCTCGGCTTCCGCGTCCCCGGAGTCGCCCCATGCGACGATCTTGTCTGCTTTCATTGACGGGATCAGTTTCATGGCAGCGTGACGTACACTCCAGCGGGCAGCCATTAGGTGCCGCCCATCTAGGAGCCGCCAAAGGTGCCGACCACACCAGCCGACCGCGGCTGCGCGACCGCCCAAGCGATCATGTCCACGCCGTCGCTGGTCTCGTTGACGTTCGGCTCGAACTCGCCGTCCGAGAGCCTTACCGGCCGCGGACGTCCTGCGCAATCACCACCTAGCCGGCTGGCACCATGACGTCCTTGTCGATCACGATCATCGCGAGAGAGTTCCCTCCGGAAGGCAATGTGAGGTCCGTGACGGCGGTCCGTGACGGCGGCCCGAGGAAGGCGGAGCCACCAAGCTGGGCTGGACGAGACGTCTGCACGGATTCACACAGTCACGGCGAGTTGAGCAAAGCTGGTCGCCTACTCCTGGCTCGCGCCCGTACTAGCGGCGTTGTACTCATCGTCGCTGACGTGCTCACCCCAGTGCACGGCGACGTGCTCGTCGTCGGCTTCGTTGAGCGCGAGATGGACCATCAGCCGGGTGGGCGCGGCGCCGTGCCAGTGCTCCTCGTCGGGCTCGATATAGACCCGGTCGCCCGGGCGGATCACCTCGACCGGGCCGCCGCGGCGCTGGACCAGCCCGATCCCCTCGGTGACGAAGAGGCTCTGCCCGAGCGGGTGACGGTGCCAGGCCGTACGGGCACCGGGCATGAAGTGGACCAGGCTGGCCAACGCCCGGGACGGGGCAGCCGGAGTGGCGACGGAGTCAATATAGACATCGCCGGTGAACCACTCGGCCGGTCCCTTCCTAGTGGCGCCTTCGGTCGAGCTGCGGGTGATATTCATGGTTCTTCCTTCCTCGGATCTCGGTTGCGGCTCCGCGTTATCAGACCGTTTGGCCGCCGTCGACAACCATGGCGTGGCCGATGACGAAGGAGGCTGCGTCAGAACATAGCCACAGGACGGCGGCGGCGATCTCGTCTGGTGTTCCCATCCGTCCTATCGGTTCCTGCGCGATCACCCGATCTCGCCCCTCAGAGGTGCCTGCGGTGAACCGTTGCATCATCTCGGTGTCGACGATCCCGGGGCAGACTGCGTTGATCCGGATGTTTGACGACGCGTAATCGAGTGCGGCGTCCTTGGTTAGGCCGACCACACCGTGCTTCGCGGCAGCGTAGGCGGCTCCACGCCCAAAGGCCTTGATGCCGGCGCCAGAGGAGTTGTTCA
>JBEVHL010000667.1:0-3139 GCA_040511255.1 Mycobacterium sp.
ACATGCCGCTGACAGTGACGGACGCGCAGTCCAAAGGGCTTTTCGTATTCACCCGCGGTCCGTCCGACACCGCCGTCACACCCTGATGGCCGACCTCACGCTGGCTCTGGACGTCGGCGGCACCAAGATCGCCGCTGGACTCGTGGACCCCGACGGCATACTCGTCGCCTCCGAGCAGCTACCCACCCCGGACGTCGGCGCCGAAGCAGTGTGGGATGTCGTCGCGCAGTTGGTCACGCAGATGGCGGCGGGTACCGAGGTGCGGGGCGTAGGTATCGGCTCGGCCGGGCCGATCCACCTACCCACCGGAACGGTCAGTCCGATCAATATCACTGCGTGGCAGAACTTTCCGCTCCGCGATCGCGTTGCGGCGCTGGTACCTGGCCTGCCGGTGCGCCTCGGTGGCGATGGGCTGTGCATGGCGCTCGGCGAGCATTGGCGCGGCGCCGGGCGGGGCGCGTCGTTTCTGCTCGGAATCGTGGTGTCCACCGGCATCGGTGGCGGGCTCGTGCTGAACGGCGCACCGTATGACGGACGCACCGGCAACGCGGGTCATGTCGGCCATGTGGTCGTCGACGTGGATGGTCCGCTGTGTTCGTGCGGGGGGCATGGCTGCGCGGAGGCGATCGCTGCCGGCCCGCGGATGGCGCAGTGGGCACGTGAGCACGGCTGGGTTGCGCCGCCGGAGGCGGATGCCAAGGAGCTCGCCGCCGCGGCCATCGCCGGCGATACTGTTGCGCTGCAAGCCTTTACCCGAGGTGCGACGGCTATCGCGGCGATGATCGCTTCGGTGGGTGCGGTCTGCGACCTGGACCTGGTGGTGATCGGCGGCGGTGTAGCGAAAGCTGGTGGGCTGCTGTTCGATCCGCTACGTCAGGCGCTGAGTCGCTATGCAGGACTGGACTTCATCGCGGGGATGCGGGCAGTGCCGGCCGAACTCGGCGGGGAAGCGGGCCTGATCGGGGCGGCAGCCCTATTACGTGAGTGAACGGAAGTGGGGCGCCAGCTTTTGCCGACGCCCCACTTCCGATCAACGGGTATTGAAGGCCGACGAGTTACCCGTCGGTGCCATTGGCGCCATCAGCGCCGGGGTCCCCGGGCGCACCCGCGTTGCCCGGTGTGCCGGGAGTAGTTCCGGGACCAGCGAGACCGGCTGCGCCACCCGCGCCGCCAGGTCCGCCCTTGCCGCCGACGCCGCCCTTACCGGCAGTGCCGGCTTTACCGGCACCACCCAGGAGACCGCCGGGGCCGGGTTGGCCGGCGTGGCCGCCGTTGCCGCCGGCACCGCCGGCACCGCCGGTGCCACCCTTGCCTCCGTCGCCACCCTTGCCGCCTGTGCCCAGCACCAGCCCGGCGCCACCCAGGCCGCCTGCGCCTCCGGGGCCGCCCGGTGCAGTGCTGGTGCCGCCCTTACCGCCGTTGCCGCCGTTGCCGGCGTTGCCTCCGGCGCCAAGGATGAAGCCGCCGCTGCCGCCGTTGCCGCCGTTGCCGCCGTTGGACCCAGCCTGAGCGGGGGCGCCGGGGCCGCCCTGCCCACCGGCGCCGCCTGCTCCGCCGACCGAACCCACCACGGCGACTGCGGGGCCGCCGGCACCGCCGATGCCACCCGCGCCGCCGCCGGGGGAGCCGTTACCACCGGCCCCACCCACGCCACCGGTGCCTGCGAGGATGGCAGGTCCGCCCAGTCCACCGATGCCTCCGATGCCGAGAATGCCATTGCCAGTGCCGTTTCCACCTGGCCCGCCTGGGGCGCCTGGGATCAACGTGAGCGACCCGGGTAGCCCCGGCACACCTCCGAGCACCGGATTGAGCGCCACATCTGCGCCGGCCACGCCCTGGCCGCCGTTACCGCCGTCGCCGCCCTTACCAACGAGGGTGAAGGTACCGGCGTTGCCGCCATTGCCACCGTTTCCGGCGGGCTGGGGCGTGCCGAGCAGGCCGAGCAGCCCCGAGACGTAACCGTCACCGCCGTCGCCGCCCTTACCGCCGCTGCTGAACAGGGCGAGGAGTCCTGCGTTGCCGCCATTGCCGCCGTCGAAGCCGAGGGCGCCGTTGCCGCCGCTACCGCCATTGCCGTAGAAAAGCCCGGCGTTGCCGCCGTTGCCGCCGTTGGTATCACCGACGCCAAGCAGACCGACACCGGATGCACCGTCACCGCCGCGGCCGATGAACAGGCCACCGTTGCCGCCGTCCTGGCCGGGCAGAATGCCGTTGGCACCGTTGCTGATGAAGATGTTCAGGATCGGGATGGCACCCGCAATGTTGATGAAGGGATCCAACGGATCACTGCTGGTGCTGCTGGTGGCCGAACTCGACGGCGTCACGACCCCGAGTAGGCAACTGAGGCCGCTGCATGCCGGGGCCGCCGAGGCGGTGGCGCTCGTCAGCAATGCGGCGGCCGGCGCGCCCAGGATCAGTCCAGCTCCGGCAAACGCGGCTCCCGCGGCCATCCCGGGACGGTGTGCCTTCTGCTGCCGGTGTGCGCCCACGTGGCGTTGGTTGGCGGCGGAGGATGTGGTTTGCCTGGACATGGAACCCCTTTGCTAGGTGGCGTCGAGCGAATCGTGAGCAACGTAACACCGGTTATCTGCAGTGATGAGCGGTTTTCACAGGAAATCTTTTTCCATGTCGTAATAACGGCGAATGTGATTCCAGGCGAGGCTCGATTGTCGGGGCTGCGAGCAGGACAATGGTCGCTGCTTATCGGTGGGGTATGCCGAAAAGCCAGTTCACCGACCAAAATTGGGGTGACCGGAGTACGGCATTGTGCGCGGCGGCAGCTATTCTTGAATACGCAAATAAACAAAATTTGCGCGACCGTCAAACGTGATTTGACGTGGGGAAATCCGGCGATGTTCGACGCTGCGCAATGAGATGCAGATTGAGCAAACCTCAGGACTGGAATCGTCGGTTCGCGCCGGGCGAGGTGCCATCAAGCTGCCAGGGCGGCAACTCGTCGATTGATGTTCCACCTGGACGCCGACCGCCCGCAATCGTGGTGCACTGGAACACTTTAGGCCGTTGCGCTCCGAATCCACCGACGATCCTGAGCGAGAGATATTGCGCGCCTTGGTCTTTCGTCAGCCGACTGAAGAGCTGGCCGCAGGCAGCGCGGACAGCAGAAGGGGCGCCGGCTTTC
>JBEVHL010000668.1:0-5844 GCA_040511255.1 Mycobacterium sp.
GGAAGACAGCGCCCAGGTTGCGCGGGCTGGAGTCGCGAGCGTCTTCGGGGAGGTACTCGACACCGGCGTTCTCTACCGAGCCGACGCGGTCGGTGCTGGGAGTGTCGGTGTGGGGGAGCGTGGCAGTCATGGCATCATCGGACCCCGGACCGGGACCAATATGACGGTTGTCCTCCGGCGCGTTCTTCGGCATCCGCGGTCGGTTCATCGGCTCGGGACTGGCGTTGGTGATCGCTCTGGGCTTCGCCGCCGTGACTGTGTGGACCAGTGGTGACGCCCTGGTCGCGGCCGGGCACCGACTCCTGGGCACCCCGGAGAACGACGCCGTGCACGCGGTGGCCTACGCCGCAGTCGCCGCCCTGATGGTGACCGTGGCGCTGTACGGCCACGCGACCATCGTCGCGATGCAAAAACTGGTGGTCCCCGTCGTCGGGGCCTTGCTGATCGCCGGGGTGATCGCGTTCTCCGGCGGCTTCGATCCGAACGCAGCGAGCGGGGAGTACGCCCTGGGCGGCTTCTGGCCCACCTGGATGCTGTGCGCGGTGCTGTTCGCCGCCGCGCCGCTGTCCTACGGTCCGACCATCGGGGACTACACCCGCCGGATCTCGGCGCAGCGGTTCAGCGACCGGCAGATCACCGTGGCGCTGGGTGTCGGAATGTTCATCGGGGTGCTGCTACCCAGCATGTTCGGCGCGTTCACCGCACTGAGCTTCACCAACCCCACCGACTCCTACCTCGACGACCTGGTCACTGCGTCCCCCACCTGGTACGTCCTGCCGATTGTGGCCATCTCGTTGCTCGGCGGTCTGAGCCAGGGCGTGCTGTGCATCTACGCCAGCGGCCTGGATCTGGAAGGGCTCACCCCCCGACTGCGCCGCACGCAGACCACGGTGATCACCGCCGCCGTGGCCATCGTGCTGCTGTATCTCGGGGTGTTCGTCTTCGACGCCGTCGAGTCCGTCACCGCGATGACCGTCGCACTGAACGCGGTGATCACCCCGTGGATCGCCATCCTGGCGATCGGCGCGCTAGGCCACCGCCGCGCCGGAATCGCCTACGACACCGACGATCTGCAGGCGTTCGCGCACGGCAGGCGCGGCGGTCAGTACTGGTTCACCAACGGCTGGAACGTGCCCGCGGTATTGGCCTGGGTCGTCGGCGCGACCTTCGGCATGCTGGCCGTCAACACCACCCTGTACATCGGTCCGCTGGCGAATATCGCCGGCGGTGTCGACGTCAGCACCATCGGCTCCGCACTGCTCGCGGGCCTCATCTATGCGGTCGCAACACGGGTGTCACCAGCTCACCGGAGCTGAGGTAACTCGCCAGATTGCGCAGGGTCAGCTGCGCCATCGCCGAGCGGGTGCGGGCGGTGGCGCTGCCGACGTGCGGAAGAAGCACCACGTTCTCGAGTTCCCGCAGCCGTTCGGGCACGTTCGGTTCGTCGACGAAGACGTCCAGCCCGGCCCCGGCCAGCTCCCCGGAGGCCAGCACGTCGATGAGGGCGTCCTGGTCGACGACGCTGCCGCGGGCGATGTTGATCAGATAGCCCTCCGGCCCGAGCGCCGCCAAAACCTCACGGCTGACCAGCTTTTCGGTGCCCTTCCCGCCTGCGGCCGCCACCACCAGCACGTCGACGGATTCCGCCAACTCGAGCAATGATTCCGCATACCGGTACGGGGAACCTTCCACCTGGTGGCGGTTGTGATAGGCGATGGCACAGTCGAATGCCAGCAGCCGTTTCGCGATCGCCGAGCCGATGCGGCCGAGGCCCAGGATGCCGACCTGCAGGCCGTTGAGGTCTCGGGTGTACGGGTACGCCCCGTCCCTGGCCCAGCGGCCGGCCCGGACGTAGCGGTCGGCGGACCCGAACTGGCGCAGCGTCATCAGCGTCAGGCCCAGGGCGGTGTCGGCGACGGTCTCGGTGAGCACATCGGGGGTGTTGCTCAGGCCGACCCCGTGAGCGCGGGCGGCCTCGACGTCGATCGCGTCGTAGCCGACTCCGTTGCTCACGATCGCACCCAGCTTGGGCAGAGCGGCGATCAACTCCGCATCGATGGGCGTGCCGTTGGTGATGATCACCCGGACCGTGTCGGCGTGCTCGGCGAGAAAGGCGGTGCGGTCATCCCCCGCGGGCAGCTGTAGCGGCTCGTACGTCTTGGTGAATTCCGCCGCCAACGTCGATTCGAGAGAACCGACCTGCAGTATTTCCACCGTCGTGTGTTTAGTCACGTTCCCATCATCCGCAGGTTCAGGCGGCGATGCGAGCGGCAATTGCCCCGACCCCGGGACCGTCGAGGTCGGCGAGTGCCGCGGGTCGGGCCGCCATCGCCATCAGCAACGCCTCCCCGGTACCGCTGACCGCCGGGCCGGTGCCCGCGGTCCAGTCGATGTCGGTGGCCACCAACCGCACACCGCGGGCCCGCCAGGCACCCCGGATCAGCGGCGCCGTCCGCGCGAACTGCAACGCCGCCCGCAGCCGGTCCTCCGGGATGTGCCGCGCCAAACCCAGTGGCCTACGAATGTCCTGATGATGAATCATGTTGTCGGTCAATGCCAATCGGCCACCGGATCCCGCAGCCAGGCCGGCTGGGCGGACGCGCGCCCGAAGGAGTTCGCACAGTTGCTCGGTCGAATGATCGGCGTAGGCAGCCACGCCGATGGCGTTGATCCGGTTCACCGACAACAGGCCCTTGACGAACACCGCCGCAAGTTGGCCCGGGCCCAACTCGTCGAAGCTGATGGTGTGGGCCACCACGTCGCGTACTCGCCATTGCCCGCACAGCGTCGGCGCCTCCCATTGTGTGGGGGTTAGCTCCGCCGCCAGTGCCGCCAATGCAGAACGTTCTTCGGTGGCCAGCGCCATTGTGTCGGTGGGGTTCATAAGACACAGCGGTACCCGGTTTGACGGCCGAATGAATGCGGTTTGGTGTACTTTCCTAACACGATCGCACCCGATCTGAATTCAACAGATCGCGGCCGTAAATTATCGAGAAAAACTCGATTATCCCCAGCCCCCGGAAAGTCGACCGCATGTCCAAGCCCCGTGCTGCACCGCGCCAACAGCGGTCGCGTGACACGTATGAACGGGTGCTTGACGTCGCAGCCGAGGTTTTCCACGCATTCGGATATGCCGCCACCACCACCAACAAAGTGGCAGAGGCGGCAGGTATATCGATTGGCACTTTGTACCACTACATTCAGGACAAAGATGCATTGCTTTATGCGCTGGCCGAGCGGCATCTGGCCAGCGGAAGTGATTCGCTAATTGGCGTATTTGTGCGATTGCGGGCCGAGCAACCGGATCTCGAGGGGTCGCTGCGCGCTGTCATCGAAGTCATCGTCGCCATGCACATCGACGAACCACATCTGCACTATCTGCTCTACGACAGCGCGCCGCGATCCCAGGAACTCCAACACCGCCTGCAGGAGGCCGATGCGGCGATGGCCGAGGAGGTGGCCTGGCACCTGGAACGGCTCGGGGTGGCGAGCCACCATCGCCGGCTGATCGCCGACCTCTTGGTCACCGGCGTCGAGGCGCAGGTGCACCGCGCCCTACTGGACCCGGCCGGACCCGTCGCGCCGGACGTGCTGGTGGACGTCATCACCAAACTGTGGAAGCAGGCGTTGGCGAACTTCTAGAGGCCGTTAAAAGCGCTGTCCGACAGTGCAATCCGTTGCGGCACCACGGGCGACTGGGAGCGCACGTGCAGCCGGGTGCGGTCGGCGCGGAACAGGTCGACGGAGTACTCCACGGCGCGGTCTCGCTGGTCATAGCCGGTGCGCTCCAGTTTGAGCACCGGCGTACCCGCCGGTTGACCCAGCAGCGCCCCCTCGGCAGGCGACAGGGCGGCGATCTCGATGGCTTCGTCGGCCACGCAGATCTGCACGCCGAATTGCGCCCGCAACGTGCGGTACACCGATTTCATCTCCGTGGCCAGCAACCCTGTCAGCTCGGTACGCAGATACATCTGCTCCAGTGACAGCGTCTCGCCGTCGGCGTGCCGCAGCCGTTGCAAAGACACCACCTGCTGGTCCTCGTCGAGGTCAAGGGCGGCCCTGGCGCCCGCCGGCGCAGGCACCATTCCGGAGCAGATGACGGTGGTGCCGTCCCGAAAGCCCTGCTCGTGCAAGATTTCTGGGATGCCTTTGACGGTGTTGAGGCTGCGCAGGACGCTGTGGCCATGGCAGAACGACCGGGCGACGTGCGCCGCCCCGGCCTGCGCCGACACCTTGGTCAGGTAGGCGCCACCGGCGCGACCCCGGACCCGGCGGATGACCTGGTCCGCTTCCAGCCGGTCCAGTGCCTTGCGCACCGTGGTGCGCGACGTCTCCAGCCGCTGCGCCAGCGCGCGTTCGGTGGGCAGCCGTGACTCGCCACGGTCGGCGAGTTCGTCGGCAAGTCGCAGGAGAGCCTCATGCGCGTGCTCAAGCAGAAGCATGGCCGGAACATACCCACAACCAGCACCTCGGTCACCGGCCACCCCAAGGTGTTACACGTGCTTAACGTGCCGCTGGACGAACCAGAAATGGTCTAGCCGCATCGTTGGGGCCTATGAGCGATAACCGCGCGGACCGCATCGGCCTCGCTCTCGACCTGGCCGAACTGGCGGGAACGCTGTCCAAGCATTACTTCGACGACGGCGATCTGTCGGTCCAGACCAAGCTCGACGGTACCCCGGTGACCTTGGCCGACCGGGAGATCGAACTGGCCCTGCGCAAGGCGGTGGCCGCCGATTTCCCCCACGACAGCTTCGTCGGCGAGGAGTTCCCCGACACCGAAGGTGACAGCGGGTACCGCTGGATCGTCGACCCCATCGACGGCACCAAGTCCTTCATCCGCGGGGTCCCGCTGTATGCCAACCTCATCGCCCTCCAAGAAGGCGACGAGATCGTGTTCGGCGTCATCAACCTGCCCAGCGCAGGCATCGTCGTGCGCGCCGAACGCGGCAAGGGCTGCTGGCGTAACGGGGTGCCGGCCAAGGTGTCCGGTCGCGCCGCCCTGGACGGCGCCTACGTCATGGCGACGTGGCTGGAGGACTGGGAGCCCGAGGTGGTCGAGGATCTACGTACCCAGGGCGTGGTCCTGCGCACCTGGGGCGATGCGTTCGGTTATGCCATGGTGGCCTGCGGATATGCCGACGCTGTGGTCGACTACACCACACAGCCTTATGACCTGGCGCCGATGCCGGTGATCATCGAGGAGGCCGGTGGGCGGTTCACCAGTCTCGACGGGCGGCGAGTGTTCAACGGTGGCAATGGCATTGCCAGCAACGGGCTGATCCACGAGTCGCTGCGGTCGTACGTGTCCGCCCCCCAACCAGGAATTCACGAAAGACAAGGGATTCGACTATGAAAGCTTTCATCAAAGGGCTCAGTCGGCGGTCCATCGTCATCTTCTTCGGGACGCTGTACGCCATCGCACTGCTGTTCGCCCTGTTCCCGCCGCTGTATCTGTGGGGCAGCGGGATCAGTGTCCAGGTCCTCGGGATCCCGTTCGCCATCATGTACTGGATCATCGACGCCGTCGTACTGGGCCTTACCCTGACGGCGTTCTACATCGTGGAAGACATCCGCGGCGAACTCGACGACGACTCGCTGGAACCTCTCGCAGAAAGCCTCGGAGGCTGACATGTGGATCATGCTCGCCATGCTGGCGGTGTTCTATGCCATCGTCATCGGCATTCTCTATGTGACGCAACAGAAGACCGCACCGACCTTCGACGAGTACGCGGTCGGCGGACGCAGTTACGGACCCTGGTACGTGGCGATGAGCTACGTGAACTCGTGGTGGCCCGGCTCGACGTTCATCGCCTTCTTCGGACTGGCCACCGGCGCAGGCGT
>JBEVHL010000669.1:0-3885 GCA_040511255.1 Mycobacterium sp.
GCCGCCGGTTGCACGGTGGTCATCAAACCCGCCGAGCTGACCCCGCTGACCACCCTTACGCTGGCGCGGATCGCATCAGAGGCCGGCCTGCCCGCAGGCGTCTTCAACGTGCTGACCGGTGCGGGCGCCGACGCGGGCACCGCGCTGGCCGGCCACCCGGGAGTGGACGTGGTGACGTTCACCGGGTCGACCGGCGTCGGGCGCAAGGTGATGGCGGCCGCGGCGGTACACGGCCACCGCACCCAGCTTGAGCTGGGCGGCAAGGCGCCGTTCGTGGTGTTCGGCGACGCCGACCTCGATGCGGCCATCCAGGGCGCGGTCGCCGGGGCGGCACGTCACCTCGAGGGCAAGGCGACCGCGGAGTATTCGGCCGACCACACCTCCAGCATCCGGCGCGAAGCCGTCGGTGTCGTCGGCTCGATCACGCCGTGGAATTACCCGCTGCAGATGGCGGTCTGGAAGGTGCTGCCCGCGTTGGCCGCCGGCTGCACGGTGGTGATCAAACCCGCCGAGCTGACTCCGCTGACCACCTTGACGCTGGCCCGGCTGGCCACCGAGGCCGGTCTGCCCGACGGGGTGTTCAACGTGGTGACCGGGGCCGGTGCCGACGCGGGCACCGCGCTGGCCGGCCACGCCGATGTGGACGTCGTGACGTTCACCGGGTCCACCGGCGTCGGGCGCAAGGTGATGGCGGCCGCTGCGGTGCACGGCCACCGCACCCAGCTCGAACTGGGCGGCAAGGCACCGTTCGTGGTGTTCGACGACGCCGACCTCGACGCCGCCATCCAGGGTGCGGTCGCCGGGGCGCTGATCAACTCCGGCCAGGACTGCACGGCCGCCACCAGGGCGATCGTGGCCCGGGATCTGTACGACGACTTCGTCGCCGGGGTCGCCGAAGTGATGAGCAAGATGGTGGTCGGCGATCCCGCCGATCCCGATACCGACCTCGGTCCGCTGATCTCGCTGGCCCACCGGGACAAGGTCGCCGCCATGGTGGCGCGCGCACCCGATCAGGGCGCCCGGATCGTCACCGGCGGTACCGCCCCGGATCTGCCCGGCGCGTTCTACCGGCCCACCTTGATCGCCGACGTCGACGAGAGCTCCGAGGTGTACCGCGACGAGATCTTCGGCCCGGTGCTCACCGTCCGCACCTTCACCGATGACGACGACGCGCTGCGCCAGGCCAACGACACCGTCTACGGACTGGCCGCCTCGGCGTGGACCCGCGACGTGTACCGGGCGCAGCGGGCGTCGCGGGAGATCCATGCCGGCTGCGTGTGGATCAACGACCACATCCCGATCATCAGCGAGATGCCGCACGGTGGTGTCGGGGCATCCGGCTTCGGCAAGGACATGTCGGACTATTCATTCGAGGAGTACCTGGCCATCAAGCACGTGATGAGCGATATCACCGGTGTTGCCGACAAGGCTTGGCACCGAACAATTTTCACCAAGCGCTAGCTCGTGTCGCTGACACTGCGGGATATCGGCGACGACGACTGGGCCAAGGTGCGGCTGCTGGCCGCCACCAGTTACGGGTCGTTCTGGCATCCCGAGACGATTACCGCGTGGCGCACGCTGATGGTTCCCGGCAGTTCGGTGGGGGTCTTCGACGGTGACGACCTGATTGGCATGGCCCACTATCTCGATATGACCATGACCGTGCCCGGCGGGGCCTCGGTGCCCGTGGCCGGGATCACCTGGGTGGGTGTTGCGCCGACCCATCGCCGTCGTGGACTGCTGCGCTCGATGTACACCGCGCTGCACCAACACATTTCCGAGCGGGGTTATCCGATCGCGGCGCTGACCGCCACCGAGGGCGGCATTTACGGCCGGTTCGGGTACGGCCCCGCCACCATCGACACCGAGTTCACCCTGGATCGCCGGTTCGCCGAATTCCACCCCGACGCAGCCGATCCCGGCGGCGTGCGGGTGGTCCCGGCCGGCGAACACCGCGACGACTTCGCCGAGGTCTATGACCGCTACCGGCGCCTGACGCCCGGCGGACTGGAACGACCGCTGCCGTTGTGGGACGACCTGCTGGCCGACTGGGAGGACAAACGGGGCGGCGGCACACCGTGGTTCGCCTTCCTGCACCCGGACGGTTACCTGCTCTACCGGGTGCGCGGTCGTGACCCGAGAACCGTTCGGGTGGAGGAGTTCAAGGCCGTCACCGCCGAGGCGCACACCGCGTTGTGGCGCGCGCTGCTCGGGCTGGACCTGGTCGAGACCGTGGTTGCCACCAGCCACCCCGCCGACCCGCTGCCGTACCTGCTGGCCGATGCCAGGCTGGTGCGCACCACCGCCGCCGAAGACGGTCTGTGGCTGCGCATCATGGATGTGCCTGCCGCGCTGCAGGCCCGCAGCTATCTGGCCGATCTCGATACCGTGATCGAGATCAACGACGGATTCCGTTGCGATGGAGGACGTTTCGCGCTGACCATCCGGGACCGACGGGCGACGTGTGTGCCGACGGACGCGCCCGCGCAGCTGACGATGAACCTGGAAATCCTGGGCTGCATGTACCTGGGTCTGCATCGCGCGGTCACGTTGACTGCGGCCAACCGGATCCGGACCACCGACCCGGCGCTGCCGGCCAGGGTGGACGCCGCGTTCGCCAGCGACGTGCCCGCCCAACTCGGGTTCGGTTTCTAACTTCTCGGCACCACCACCACCGGCACGTCCACGGCAGCCAGGATGCGCGCGCCCGTCGACCCGAGGAACACCCGTCGCGGCGCGGCGAAGCGTCCCGACCCGATCAGCAGCAGATCGCCGGGACCCCAGGACAGTTTGCGCAGCGCGGACTCCAGCGTCGACCCGTCGGCGACGAATGACTGGATGTCGGGGGAGTCCGGCAGCAGGCGGGCCGCCACCACCAGATTCTGTTCGGCGGCGGCGATCTGGGCCTGCCGCGCTTCGGCGGAGGACTGCTCGGAGTCCAGCCGTTCCAGGGAGACCAGGGACAGCAGCCGGATCGGCAGCGCGCTGGCGCTGGCCAGGGTCAGCGCCAGGGACAGCGGATTGTCGGCCCCCGCACGGGTGGGCACGGCGGCGGTGACCTCGAGGATGGCCGGCGGTGGATCCTCGGCGTAGCCGCGCGGGGCCAACGCCACGGGGATGGACGAGTAGTGCAACAACTCCCCGGCGATCGGGCCGATCACGTGTCCGCCGAACACCCCGTCGCGCGCCCCGCCGATGACGATCAGGTCCGAGGACTTGCTTTCGGCGAAGTCGATCAGCGTCTCGGCGTAGGACTCACCGACCAACACATTCGAGGTGACCGGAACCCCGGCGGCCGACAGCGCGTTCGCGGCCGTCGCGATCCACGCTTCGCCGCGGTCGACCAGGAACTGCTGGTATTCGGCCCGGCCGGGGTGACCGTCGGGCATCTCCTCGCGGACCACCAGCACCACGTCGACTTCCGCGCCGAAGGTGGTGGCCAGCGCGGCCGCCAGCGCGACGCCGTCGTCCCCGGTGGGAGTGGCCAGGTACCCAACAGTCAGATGCATCGCTGATCCTTAGAAGGTGTCGGGGACTTTGACTTCGGTTGAGGCATTGAGGGTTTCGCCGCGGAAGAAACGCTTGGTACCGAAGGCGAAGCACGCCAGCATCAGCGGGATGCCCAGGATCAGCATCCCGACGCCCAGTACGAACACCCCGCCGATCGGGCCGAAAGCGGTGTAGCCGTAGTCGGGTTTGATTATGTCGATGGAGCTCTGCACGAAGGCCCACGTCATCGCCAGCGCGCCGAGAAGCGGGAAGATGCCGCGGAAGAACAGGTTTCGGGCCGAGGAGAACAGGGTGCGCCGGAAGTACCACACGCAGGAGTACGCGGTGACGCCGTAGTAGAACGCCACGGCCAGCCCCAGTGAGGCGACTGAATCG
>JBEVHL010000670.1:0-8829 GCA_040511255.1 Mycobacterium sp.
GATCGCGTCTTTGACTTCCTGGGCGTGCCCGACCTGCTCAGCGGTGTATCCGATGAACAGGGCGGCTCCGCCGACCACGACCGCCACCGCGGCGACCCAGAGCAGGCCGTAGGTGTAGCCGGAGTCCAGCGCATGCATCTGCGCCTCGTTCATGTTCTTCACCGGGCCGGTGGTACCGCCCAGGTACAGCGTGCGTGAGGTGATGACGGCCTGGATGACGGCCAGCACGACGGGCCCGCCGAGGTTCTGCAGCATCAGTGCGATCGCGGAGACCGGGCCGATCTGGTCGAAGCCGACACCGGCGATGGCGGAGACCATCAGTGGGACGACGATCATGCCGATACCGAGCCCGCCGACCGTGATCGGGATGACCAGGTTCGGGAAGTAGGGAATGCCGCCGTAGAGCGTCGAGCCGTAGAGCATGGCAGCCAGCACCAGAACGCCGCCGCCGATCACTAGCACGCGCGGCGGGAAGCGGGAGGCCAGCGCCGACGAGACGCCGAGTCCGATACCCAGCGCGATGACGAACGGGATGAAGCCGATACCGGCCTTCAAGGCGCTGTAGCCCATGATGTCCTGCACGTACAGGCCGATGGTCACCGTCAGGGTGAACATCACGCCGCCGGCGAGGAAGACCGCGGCGAACGTGGCGACCCGGTTGCGATCGCGGAACAGGCTGAACGGCACCACTGGGTTCTCCGCGGTGCGCTCGACGATCACGAATGCCAGGAAGGCCACGGCCGCGACGGCACCCGAGGCCAGCGTGGCCGGCGTCAGCCAGCCGTGCTCGGGGCCCTGGGTGAAGCCGAACACCGCTGCGGTGCACCCGAGCGTCGCCAGCAGGGCGCCCGCGGCATCGAGCTTCATCCGCTCTTTGCTGGTCTCCCGCAGCGTGCGGTGCGCCAGGTAGATCATCAGGATGCCGATCGGCACGTTGACCAGGAACGCCAACCGCCAGGACACCTCGGTCAGGGCGCCACCGACGACCAGGCCCAGCACGGAGCCGACACCGGTCATCGCGGCGAAGACAGCGGTCGCAGCGTTGCGCGCGGGACCCTTGGGGAAAGTCGTAGCGACCAGCGCGAGGCCGGTCGGTGAGGCGATGGCCGCGCCGACGCCCTGCAGCAGTCGCGCGATCACCAAGGTGGTTTCGTCCCAGGCCACCCCACAGAGAATCGAGGCGATGGTGAACAGCGCCACGCCGACGATGAAGGTGCGCTTGCGGCCGATGGTGTCGCCGAGGCGCCCGCCGAGCAGCATCAGGCCGCCGAAGGTCAACACATAGGCGGTGATCACCCAGCTGCGACCCGCATCGGACAGGCCCAGTTCGTCCTGGATCTTGGGGAGCGCGACGATGGCGACGGTGCTGTCCATGGTGGCCAGCAGCTGCATACCGCCGATCGCAATGACCGCGGCGAAGAACCGCCGGGACGGAAGCCAGGTGGAGGGACGCTTACCGGTCTTCCCGGCTGACCCCTCGAGAGGTGCTGGGAGCGGGCGTCGCGGGCCGATGGCCGCATTACTCGTCATAGCCCGCTCTGCATCGTTGAGAGCCGTCATAGCGGCCTACTCTACAGTAATATTAAGAAACGCCTAAGCTCCAAAAGCGGCGACTGGGCCGATCACGATGATCGCCGGGGGCCTAATACCCTCCGACCGAATGGTCTCCGCGGCGTCGGCCAGCGTCCCCCGCACGATGCGTTCGGCCGCGGTGGTGCCCTGCTGAATCACGGTGACCGGAGTATCCGCAGGTCGGCCGCCTGCCTGCAGCACTTCGGCGAAAAGTTCGATGCGTTCGACCGCCATCAGCAGCACGATCGTGCCTGACATTGCTGCCAGCGCATTCCAATTCACTAACGATTCAGGATGATTGGGCGCCAGGTGGCCGCTGACCACCACGAACTCATGATTTACCGCGCGCTGGGTGACCGGAACGCCTGCCATCGCGGGAACGGCAATGGCACTGGTCACACCGGGTACGACGGTCACCGAAATGCCGGCCTCGGTGCAGGCGAGTACCTCTTCGTAGCCGCGGGCGAAGACAAACGGATCGCCGCCTTTGAGCCGCACCACGAAGGCGCCCGCCTTGGCCCGGTTTATAAGGACTTCATTAATGGCTTCCTGCGCCATCGCCCGGCCGTACGGGATCTTGGCGGCATCGATCACTTCGACGTTCGGCGCCAGTTCAGCGAGTAATTCCGGGGGTGCCAGCCGGTCGGCCACCACCACGTCGGCCCGGGCCAGCATCCGGCGGCCCCGGACGGTGATCAGTTCCGGATCGCCGGGTCCCCCACCGACCAGCGCGACAGTGCCCTTCATGGTGTCCGGGCTGTCCCCGGTCTCGGTGACGATCAGACCCTTCTGCATGGCCTCGTGGATCGCCGACCGGAACGCCGCCGAACGCCGGTGTTCCCCGCCGGCCAGTACGCCGACCGACAGACCCGCGTAGTCGAAGGATGCCGGGGTGACAGCGGTGCCCTCGCGGGCGATGTCGGCGCGCACGCAGAAGATGCGCCTGCGCTCGGCCTCGGCGATGACGGCGGCGTTCACGTCAGGGTCGTCGGTGGCCGCGATCGCATACCAGGCGCCGTCCAGATCGCCGTCGCGGTAGTCGCGCAAGGTCAAAGTGACGGTGGCGGTGTTGTCCGCCATCGCCTCGACTGCCGGGGTGGCGGTACGGGCGACAACGTGGATCTCCGCCTCGTTGGCGATCAGCAGACCGAGTCGGCGTTGGGCGACCGTTCCCCCGCCCACGACGACGACCTTCTTGCCGGCGAGTCGGATACCGACGAGGTAGGCGTTCTCGGTCACCCGGCGAGCTTAGATGTTGCGGCGTGCGCGACGAACCGGTGCACCGAGGCGCCCTGGGCCGCCGGATGGGTGTGCAGATAGGACGCGTGCACGCCGCGATCGACCGCGCCGTCGTGCACCGTCGTGCCCGCGCCGGTCCGGTAGGCCCACGCCGACGGGTAGGGATGGGCGAAATCCACTGTGGTGCGGTGGAATTCGTGGCCCACGGCCCGCCCACCGACGGCGTACGACGTCGAATCGGCGATCGCGACGGCATCGCGGTATCCCAGGGTCAGCCGCTCGGTGAACCGGGCCGAGCCGGCAAGCACGTCACACATCGGGTGGCCGTCGAGGTCGGTCATCAGATAGGTCAGGCCGGCACATTCGGCGTACACCGGGGCGCGCCAGGCCAACTCACGGATCTGCCTGCGCAATTCGGTGTTGGCCGACAGCTCCGCCGGATACTGCTCGGGGAACCCGCCGGGCAGGACCAGCGCGGCGGCACCGGCCGGCAGCGGATCCGATAGCGGTTCGAATTCGGCGACGTCGGCACCGGCCGCGGTGAGCAGTTCGGTGTGTTCGGCATAGGAGAAGCTGAACGCCTTACCCGCGGCCACCGCGACCACGGGTCGCGACGTCGGACCGGCCGCGTACTCGCCGAGGGCCTCGGCCGGTGACCAGGCGTCGGCGGTGACCGAGGCGCCTGCCAACGCGATGACCGCGGCGATGTCGACGTGCGTGGCGATCAGCTCGGTCATCGCATCGACCGCGGCGCGGGCATGGGCGCCGTGTTCGACCGCGGTAATCAACCCGAGATGCCGCGACGGGACAGCCAGTTCGGCGACCCGTGGCACCGCCCCGAGCACCGTGATCCCGGCCATCTCGCAGGCCTGCCGCAGCACCTGCTCGTGCCGGGGTGACCCCACCCGGTTCAGGATCACACCGGCCAGCCGCGTCGCGGTGTCGAAGGTCGAAAAACCGTGCAGCAGCGCCGCGATGCTGTGACTCTGGCCGCGCGCGTCCACCACGAGCACCACCGGGGCGCCCAGTAGCTGGGCGACCTGTGCCGTCGACCCGCGGGCCGGACCCGTTGCGGCCGGGTCGATGCGGCCGTCGAACAGGCCCATCACGCCTTCGACGACGGCGATATCGGCGCCCTGGCAGCCGTGCCGGTACAGCGGGCCGATCAACGACTCCCCGACCAGGACCGGGTCCAGGTTGCGGCCGGGCCTGCCTGCGGCCAGGCCGTGGTAGCCGGGGTCGATGAAATCGGGACCGACCTTGAACGGCGCCACCCGGTGCCCGGCACGGCGCAGTGCGCCCATCAAACCCGTTGCCACCGTGGTCTTTCCGCTGCCCGATGCGGGCGCGGCGATGACGACGGCCGGGACGGTCACCACATTCTCACCATTCGATCCCTTTTTGCCCTTTGCGTCCGGCGTCCATCGGGTGCTTGATCTTGGTCATCTCGGTGACCAGGTCGGCGACCTCGACCAGCCGGGCCGGTGCATCGCGCCCGGTGATCACCACGTGCTGTGTGCCGGGCCGGGCCAGCAGGGTGTCGACCACTTCATCGGTGTCCACCCAGCCCCATTTCAACGGATAGGTGAACTCGTCGAGAACGTAGAAGTCGTGGCGCTGCTCCGCGATTCGCCGGGCGATCTCCGCCCAGCCGTCGGCCGCGGCTTCGGCGTGCGCGGTGTCGTCACCGGGTTCGAGACCCGGTTTGCGGGTCCATGACCAACCGGCGCCCATCTTGTGCCACTCCACCGGGCCGCCGACCCCGTGCTCGTCGTGCAACTCCCCCAGCCGCCGGAACGCGTTCTCTTCGCCGACCTTCCATTTGGCGCTCTTGACGAATTGAAACACCGCCACGTTGAACCCGGAGTTCCAGGCACGCAACGCCATTCCGAACGCGGCGGTCGACTTGCCCTTACCGGGGCCGGTGTGCACGGCCAGTACCGGCGCGTTGCGTCTGGCCCTGGTGGTCAGCCCGTCGTCGGGGATGGTCTGCGGGCGTCCTTGCGGCATAAGCGGTTACCTTCCCAGCTCAGGCGGCGCTGCGGACAGCCTGGGTGAGATTGTCGGCGCGCAACTCCTCCAGCCGCAGTGTCGGAGCTCCGAGTTGGCCGGCCAGCGTCGCCGCGAGACCGAGCTTGATATACGACGTCTCACAGTCGACCACCACGGCCGCAGCGCCTTCGGCGACCAGCAACGCAGCAGCAATCCGACTGCGGCCCAACGGGTCTGGCCCGCCGGTCGCCCGGCCGTCGGTGAGCACCACCACCAGGCTGCGCCGGGCCCGGTCGCGGACCTTTTCGCGGGCCACCACGTCGCGGGCGGCCAGCAGGCCCTGGGCCAGCGGGGTTTTGCCGCCGGTCTGAAAGTTGGCCAGCCGACGCCCGGCGATATGGGCCGACGAGGTCGGCGGCAGCACCAGCTGAGCTTCCGCACCGCGGAAGGTGATGACCGCGACCTTGTCCCGGCGCTGGTAAGCGTCACGCAACAGCGACAGCGCGGCACCGCTGACGGCGGACATCCGGTCCCGCGCGGCCATCGAGCCGGACGCGTCGACCACGAAGAGCACCAGGTTGCCCTCCCGACCCTCCCGGATCGCCCGTCGCAGATCGGCCGGCGACGGTTTCACCGGGCCGGTGCCCTTCGCATTGGCCGCAGCGGCCAGCAGCGTCGCGAACAGATGGATGCCTGCGCCGGTGTTGGTTTCGCTGACGCCAACCACCGCGCCGGAGACGTTGCGGGCACGGGAACGCCGGCCCGGCGCACCTTCACCGACGCCCGGCACGCTCAAGGCGCGGGTACGGAACACCGGCGCGGGTGCACCGCTGGACTTCGTCTTCGGCGGGGCAGGCACCCCGGATGGCGAATCCGCTTTGCTCTGCGGCGATTCCGGCGACGGCGGCGACTCGCCGCCGCCCGGCGGGTCCGGGTCGGGTTCGGGCTCGGATTCGTCGGCCTGATCGGTCTCGCGGGCCTGCTCCAACGCCTCATCCAAGGCACCCTCGTCCAGGCCGGGGTCGTCGAACGGATCGCGCCGACGGCGGTGCGGCAGCGCCAGTTCGGCGGCCACCTTGATGTCCTCTTCGGTCACGGTGTCAGCGCCGCGCCACGCGGCGTGCGCGACGGCGGTGCGCGCGACCACCAGGTCGGCGCGCATGCCGTCGACGTCGAAGGCCGCGCACAGCGCGGCGATGCGACGCAGCTCCTTCTCGGGCAGGTCCACGTCGGGGACCCGAGCCCGGGCGGACACGATCCGGCGGGCGGTATCGGCGTCGGCGTCGGCATAGCGGGCGGCGAACCCGTCGGGATCTGCCTCGTAGGCCAACCGCTGCCGGATCACCTCGGTGCGCACGTCCACCTCGCGGGAGGCCCGGACGTCGACGGTCAGGCCGAACCGGTCCAGCAGCTGGGGCCGCAGCTCGCCCTCTTCGGGATTCATCGTGCCGATCAACACGAACCGCGCCTCATGCGAATGCGAGACGCCGTCGCGCTCGATGTGCACCCGGCCCATCGCGGCGGCGTCCAGCAGCACGTCGACCAGGTGATCGTGCAGCAGGTTGACCTCGTCGACGTAGAGCACTCCGCGGTGCGCCCTGGCCAGCAGGCCGGGCGAGAACGCGTGCTCGCCGTCGCGCAGCACCTTCTGCAGGTCCAGCGAACCGATCACGCGATCCTCGGTGGCGCCGATGGGCAGTTCGACCAGCCGGCCGCTGTCGACCGCGGCGAGAATATCGGCCAGCCCGCGCACCACGGTCGATTTCGCGGTGCCCTTCTCGCCCCGGATCAGCACCCCGCCGATCTCGGGCCGGACCGCGCACAACACCAGCGCGAGCCGCAGTCGGTCGTGGCCGACGATGGCACTGAAGGGGTACTGAGCAGGCGCCTGCGCAGAACTCACGCCGCGAACCCGGCCCGCAGCATCGGGATGTGCGGCACGCCGTCGTCGAGGAACTCGTCTCCGTCGCGGACGAAGCCGTGCCTGCCGTACATCTCCTCGAGATACGTCTGGGCGTTGATCCGGCACGGGTAGTCACCGACCTCGGCCAGCGCCGCCTGCAGCAGCCGGGACGTGTGGCCCTGCCCGCGGGCGCTGCGCTTGGTGCACACCCGACCGATCCGGAAGGTCTTGGCGCCGCCGGTGTGCTCCTCCATCAGGCGCAGAGTGCAGATGACCTCGAGGTCGGGCGCTTCGAGCCAGAAATGCCGGGTCTCGGCCAGCAGATCCCGGCCGTCGAGTTCCGGGTACGGGCAAGCCTGTTCGACGACGAAGACCTCCACACGCAACTTCAACAGTTCGTACAGCGTGGGGACGTCGAGGTCTTTGGCCCAGCTACGGCGCAGCGCTACGGTCATCGGAACAACACTGTCATACGACGCCCGCGGGCTCCGGGTCACCTGAGTCGGCAGCGGCCGCTGCCCCTGCGGGATCGGCACCCGCCTCCAGCGCTGCGGCGCCCGCATCGACGCCTGACTGCAGTCCGAGGACCTTCGTGCCCCAGTCCCACACCTCGGCGAAAAGCTCTGGCTCGTGCGACAACTCGGTGCCCAGCGACGGGATCATCTCCTTGAGGCTGGACTGCCATCCGGCGTACCGGTCCTTGAAGCAGCGCTCCATCACGTCGAGCATCGCCGGCACGGCGGTCGAGGCACCGGGAGAGGCGCCGAGCAGGCCGGCGATGCTGCCGTCGGCCGCCGCGAGCACCGTGGTACCGAACTCCAACGTGCCGCCCTTGCCCTTGGCCGGCTTGATGACCTGCACGCGCTGCCCGGCCACCGACAGGCTCCAGTCGGAATCGATTGCGCTGGGGGCGAAGTCACGCAGTGCGTCGACCCGGTCGGCTTCCGAGAGCCGCAGCTGGCCGAGCAGGTACTTCACCAGGCTCAGCTGGGTGAGGCCGACGCCGAGCATCGAGGACAGGTTGTGCGGCTTGATCGACAACGGCAGGTCGGTGACGTGACCCTGCTTGAGGAATTTCGGCGACCAGCCGGCGAACGGCCCGAACAGCAGCCACGGCTTGCCGTTGATGATCCTGGTGTCGAGGTGCGGCGCCGACATCGGCGGGGCGCCCAGCGGCGGGAACCCGTAGACCTTGGCCTTGTGCCCGGCGGTCACCAGCGGGTTGGCGGTGCGCAGGAACTGCCCGCCCACCGGGAAACCGCCGTAGCCCTTGGCTTCTGCGATGCCGGACTTCTGCAGCAGCGACAGTGCGTCGCCGCCGGCGCCGACGAAGACGAACCTGGCGTCGATCTTGCGGGCATCGCCGGTACGCCGGTTGCGCACCTTGACCGTCCAGCTGCCGTCGGAGTTGCGGGAGAGGTCGCGGACCTCGTGTCCGAACAGGACGTTGGTGCCGGTCTTGACCCCGAATCCGATGAGTTGCTTTGACAGCGAACCGAAGTCGATATCGGTGCCGTCTTCGGTCCAGTTCAGTGCGACGGGCTTGGCGAACGTGCGCTTGGCCGCCATGAACGGCAACCGCTTGGCGAATTCGGCTTCGTCGTTGATGAATTCGGTGGTGGCGAACAGCGGGTTGGAGGCCAGTGCGTCACGGCGCCTACGGAGGTAGTCGACCCGGTCGGCGCCCTCGACGTAGCTGACGTGCGGCACGGGGTTGAGGAAGCTGCGTGCGTCGGTCAGCACACCCTTTTCGATGGCATGCGACCAGAACTGGCGCGACACCTGGAACTGCTCGTTGACGTGGACAGCCTTGGTGATGTCGATGGTGCCGTCGGACAGCTCAGGTGTGTAGTTGAGCTCGCACAGCGCGGAGTGGCCGGTACCGGCGTTGTTCCACGGGTCGCTGCTCTCGGCGGCGGCGCCGTCGAGGCGCTCGATGACGGTGATCGACCAGTTCGGTTCGACCAGCCGTAACAGTGCGCCGAGGGTGGCGCTCATGATTCCTGCGCCGATCAGAACGACATCGGTCTTGATGTTGCTGGAGTCTGACACCGGTTCTCAGTCCTTCGCGTTCGCCCGTTGTACCCGATACCAGGCTATCCCGAGCCAATCGAGCGATCTAC
>JBEVHL010000671.1:0-16653 GCA_040511255.1 Mycobacterium sp.
TATAGGACAGGGCGGTGAACAACAGCGATGACGTGATGTCGTAGCCGCGGCTGACCAGCACCAGCGCGGCCAGCGTGCCGAATCCGTAGTAGCCGAACGCCTGGAAGACGTGGAAGATCGCCAGCATGCCCAGACGCTGGCGGTACGGCGAAACCGACAGCCGGCGAAGGGGATTGGTGGCCACCGGGGAGGTGGGCGTGGACTGCGATTTCTCCGCCACGTCGACCGCGGTGGATTCGGTGCCGGCCTCGAACTGCGCCAGCGCGGCCCTGGCTTCGTCGGCCCGGCCCCTACCTGCCAGCCAGCGCGGCGATTCGGGTAGTCCGCGTCGCATCAGCATCACGATTGCGGCGCCGATGGAGCCGATCACCAACAACACCCGCCATCCAGGGAGGCCGAACAGGTGGTGTTCGGTCAGGCCCAGGGAAAGGAATCCCAGCACGGGCACCGCGACGAACGAGCAGGTGTAAGCCCACGCTGCGAGGCGGCCCCGGTGTGCCTTGGGCAATACGTCGGACAGGTAGGCGTCGGCGACGGGATATTCCGCGCCCACGCCGATGCCGGCCAGGAACCGGGTGATCACCAGGAACCACGGTGTGGGAGAGAAGGCTCCGATCAACGTCCAGACCGAGAACCAGATCAGGTTGAACAGGAACGCGCGTCGACGACCGATCCGGTCGGCGAGACCGCCCAGCGCGGCCGAGCCGATGAACATGCCCAGGAACGTCGACGCCAACAACAGCTTCAACGTGGTGCCGCTGAGGTCGTACTCGGTCTTGAGGGTGGCGCTGATGGTGCTCGACAAGAAGATCTCGTACATCTCGAAGAAGAGCCCGAGACCGATTGCCACGACCACCTTGCGATGCATCGGTCCCACCGACAGGCCGTCGAGTCGCTGGCCGATGTCGGCTAACAGCGGGTGATTGTTCTGGGCCACGGTCGCCATCTTTCACTCTCCTCGAAAACGTCTCGCGGGTGCCGGGTGTTTGGTAGTCCGATCACCACGCAGTGGTTCTATGTCCACGATGTAAGCCACATTACGACGGCCTGGCACGAAGTGGCAACCGTCACATTGTTGCTACATCGTGGGTTAAGAAGCACAATGTAAGTAGACGTCGGATTGCAGAGAGGTGTTCCGATGACAAACGATTCAGATAACTCCAGGCCAGGACCCTTGGCCGGGTTGCGCATCCTCGAACTCGGGAACTACATCGCGGCACCGACCGCTGGCCGGATGCTGGCCGACTTCGGCGCCGAGGTGATCAAGGTCGAGCGACCCGAGACGGGAGACGAGCTACGCAACTGGCGGCTCTATGCGGGCAGCACGTCCATGTTGTTCCGCGCCATCAATCGCAACAAGAAATCGATCGTCGTCGATCTGAAGTGCGACGCGGGTCGCGACATCGTGCTGGACCTCGTCAAGCACTGCGATGTGGTGCTGGAGAACTTCCGGCCCGGCACCTTGGAGCGCTGGGGGCTGGGCCCCGATGCGCTCAACGCCGTCAACGACAAGATCGTCATGGTGCGCATCTCGGCCTACGGGCAGACCGGGCCGATGGCGGGCCGGCCAGGATTCGCCGCGGTGGCCGAGGCGGCGGGCGGTTTGCGCGAACTGGTCGGCGACCCGGACCGACCCCCGTCGCGGGTGGGCGTCTCGATCGGTGACTCGATCGCCGGGCTTTACGGCGCCTTCGGGGCGGTGATGGCGTTGTTCGCCCAGAACCGATCGACGATCCCCATGCCGCTTGTCGACCGCATCATCGACGTCGCACTCAACGAATCCGTGCTGTCGATGATGGAATCGCTGGTGCCCGACCACCTGGCCTACGGCGCCACCCGGCACAGGACCGGCGGCCGGATGGAAGGAATCGCGCCGTCGAACGCCTATGAATGCTCCGACGGCAGGAGCGTGGTGATCGCGGGCAACGGCGACGCGATCTTCCGGCGGTTCATGACCGTGCTCGGTCGCGATGACCTTGGGCGGCGAAATGACCTGCAGGACAACGCCGGTCGATGGGCTGCCCGCGACGAACTGGATCAGGTCATCGGAGACTGGACCGCGGCGCGGCCCCGGGACCAGGTACTGGTGACCCTGGCCGACGTCGGGATTCCGGCCGGCCCCATCAACACCGCGGCAGACATCTGCGCCGATCAGCAACTGTTGGCGCGCAACATGATTCAGACATTCGACGTCGACACCGGCGAAGACGCGCCGAAACCGGTCGGATTCACCGGCATCGTGCCGGTGATCGGCGGCAGGTCCAGGCCGATCCGCACGGTCGGTCCGGACCTCGGCGAGCACACCGCCGAGGTGCTGGGGCAGCTCACGCGCCGAACGGCGGCCGCCCGATGACCGCGGCCGTCCTGCGCGATGTCACCCTGCGCGACGGGCTTCAGCTCACCGGCAAGCCACTGGCGACCGAGCGCAAGGCCGCGATGGTCCGTGCTCTGCTCGGGGCAGGCATTCCGCAGCTCGAAGTGGGTTCGATGGCCAGGCCCGACCTGGTGCCCCCGATGGCGAACACCCTCGAGGTCATCGAGCAGCTGACCGCCGAGGAACTGGACCGCTGCTGGGTGTGGGTCGCCACCCCCCGGCACGTCGAACGGGCCGCCGCCGCGGGCGCCCGGCACTTCCAGTACTGCCTGTCGGCATCGGATGCTCACAACCAGGCGAATATCGGCCGGTACACCCGGGACAGCCTGGCGGCCATGCCCGACGCCGTCGCCGCCGCCGAAACAGTCGGCGGCACGGTCCAGTTGTGCATCGCCACCGCCTTCACCTGTCCGTTCATCGGACCGGTCGACCCCCGGGTGGTCATCGATATCGTCGAAGACGAACATGCCAGGGGTGCAACGGAAGTCGTCCTGTGCGACACGCTGGGGCAGGCTGTTCCCGCCGAGGTTGCCGCGTTGGTCGCAGAAGTCAGACGCCGCGACGGCCGGGGCATCGTCTTTCACGGGCACGACACCTGGGGCCTCGGGGTGGCCAACTCGATGGCGGCCATCGCCGCGGGCGCCGGGACCGTCGACGGCTCACTCGGCGGGCTGGGCGGATGCCCGTTTGCTCCGGGAGCGGGCGGCAACACCTCGACCGAGGATCTGCTCTTCGCCACCCGGCCATCGTGGTTGTCGCCGGCCATCCTGTCGGAGCTGATCGGAATTTCCGGCGAGCTGCTCGGCGAGTTGGCTGAACCCAACCGGTCCCGTACCGCCGAAGGGGCACGAAGCACGACGACTGCGTTTCCCTGGGCGCTCAGCTAAATCGCGATTCTCTGGAGACTTTGGCCCTGCTTTTAACCGAAGTAGGCGGCCAGCGCGTCCAGCAGCCGCTGCACGTCGTCGGAGTTGTTGTAGGGCGCCAAGCCGATCCGGACCCCGCCGGCCGCACCCAGACCCAGGTGGCGGGCGGGTTCGTAGGCGTAGAAGGAACCGGCGGGTGCGTTGACGCCGCGCTCGGCCAGGAACCCGCTGATGCGGCCGGCGTCGTGCCCGGCGAAGGTGGCCAGCAGCGTCGGCGTCCGTCGGCGGGCACGGGAGTAGATGGTGACACCCGGCAGCTCGCGTAAACCGGCCTCGATCGTGGCGCGGAGCTCGTCCTCGTAGCCCTCGGATGCGGTCATGGCTGCCACCAGCTGTTCGCGGCGGGACCCGGTGGCACCGGCCATCCCGGCCAGGAAATCGACGGCGGCGGTGGTGCCCGCCATCAGCTCATACGGCAAGGTGCCGAGCTCGAAGCGTTCGGGAACCTGATCCGTTGACGGCAGCAGCTTCTCGGGGTGCAGATCAGCCAGGATGTCAGGGCGGCCCGCCACCACCCCGCAATGCGGCCCGAGGAACTTGTAGGGCGAGCAGGCGAAGAAGTCTGCGCCCAGCTCCTCGACGTCCACCGAACTGTGCGCCGCGTAGTGCACGCCGTCGACATACAGCAGCGCGCCCGCGGCGTGCGTGACGGCGGCGATCGCCGCGATGTCGGGCATCGTGCCGATCAGGTTGGAGGCGGCGGTCACGGCGACCAGTCGCGTGCGGGGGCCCAGTTGCGCTTCGATATTTGCCACCGGCAGTTCGGCGGTGTCCGGATCGAAATCGGCCCAGCGGACGGTGATCCCGGCGTTCTCGGCGGCGATCACCCACGGCCGGACGTTGGCGTCGTGGTCCAGCCGGGACACCACGATTTCGTCACCGTCGCGCCAGGTGGCCGACAGGGTGCGGGCCAGATCGAAGGTCAGCGCGGTCATGCTGCGCCCGAAGATCACGCCGCCGGGGTCGGCGTTGAGCAGGTCACCCAACGCGGTACGGCATTGCCCGACAATCTCTTCGGCGTTGCGTTCAGCGGTGGTGGTCACCCCGCGATTGGCCAGTGGGCTGAGCATCGCGTGCCGGATGGCGTCGGCGACGACGTCGGGTGTCTGGGAGCCGCCGGGTCCGTCGAAATGCGCGGCCCCGTCCTTCAGAGCCGGGAAATGAGCGCGAATGGCGTCGACATCGAACATGGCGCTGATTATCTTCTCCATAACCTCTGCGCGCAGCGGGGTGTGGTGTGGCAGCATCGCGAAGGTGACCGGTAGCCAGGTGCAGGCGCAGCGACTGCGTGACCTCACGCTGCTGCGTCGGGTCCGGGATCGGATCGACCGGGACTACGCCCAGCCGCTGGACGTCGAGGAACTTGCGCACGGGGTGAACATGTCCGCCGGGCACCTCAGCCGCCAATTCCGGCACGCCTACGGAGAATCGCCCTACGCCTACCTGATGACCCGGCGCATCGAGCGGGCGATGACGCTGCTGCGTCGTGGCGACCTCAACGTCACCGAGGTCTGCTTCGCCGTCGGCTGCTCGTCATTGGGCACCTTCAGCACCCGGTTCAGCGAGCTGGTCGGGGTCGCGCCCAGCGTGTACCGCGAACAGGTGGCGCACGGGACGGCCGGGATGCCGTCGTGCGTCGCCAAACAGGTGACCAGACCGGTCAGGAATCAAGAAGCGTTGGTGACCGTGCCCTACATATCGTGACTGGCATGGATATCACCGTTCACAGCACGTTCCTGCCACACGACGACCCCGAAGCATCCCTGGCCTTCTACCGCGACACCCTGGGCTTCGAGGTTCGCCTGGACGTCGGACGCGGCAAGATGCGCTGGATCACGGTCGGCCCCGCCGACGAGGCCAGCACCGCGATCGTGCTCGCGCCTCCTGCCGTCGACCCCGGCACCACCGACGACGAGCGCCGAACCATCTCCGAGATGATGGCCAAGGGCACCTACGCCATGCTCCTGCTGGCCACCAAGGACCTCGACGGTGTGTTCGCCAAGCTGCAGGCCGACGGCGCCGAGATCGTCGAAGAGCCGACCGAGCAGCCATACGGCATCCGGGACTGTTCGGTCCGCGATCCCGCGGGCAACATGATCAAGATCCAGGAGGTGCGTTGATGGCAGAAAGTCCGTCGGCGAAAATCGACGAACGGATCGCAGAGCTGGCCGACTGGCGCGGCGACACGCTCGCCCTGGTCCGCAAGCTCATCAAGCAGGCCGACCCCGGCGTGGTCGAAGAATGGAAATGGCGCGGCGTACCGACCTGGTACCACGACGGAATGCTCTGCACCGGAGAGACTTACAAGGACAAGGTCAAGGTGACGTTCGCCAAGGGCGCGTCACTGGACGACCCCGCAGGCCTGTTCAACTCCAGCCTGGACGGCAACACCCGCCGCGCCATCGACATCGCCGAGCGCGACACGATCAACGAAAAGGCTTTCACCGCACTGGTTCTCGCCGCCGTCGAACTCAACACCCGGTGAGGGTGGCCCTCAGCATCGCGAAACGACGCAAGAGGCAAATCGTCATTCGACGATGGTGACGATGCCGGTCGTAGCATCGAGGGCCGCCACCGTGTCGGCGGCGGCGACATCGATGTGCACACGCGGCACCGGTGGGAGTTCCTCCGGAAAGTAGGTGCCCGGCCCGTAGAGGAAGCCGTAACGCAGCACGACACCGTGTGCTTGCAGCACGGCGGCCTCCAGAGCGCTGACCGCATCGGCTTCGGCGCCGGGGGGCATGGTCCACGCGACGCTCTGGGCCACGACCTTCGTGTGTTGCCCGGGCGGCAGGGCATCGAGCAAATTGCGCGTGCCCTCCACCCTGATGCGCGCATTGACCAGCGAGATCTTCGGCAGATTCACCAGATCGTCGGGCAGATCGGTCAATTCGTGCAGAAGCACGTCGGGGGAGAAGGCGCGGATAGCGGCTGTGAGGGCAGGCCGGTCGAAGACGTCGCAGACAATCGGCTCAGCGCCCATGGCGGCCAGGCGGGGCGTCTTGCTTTCCCATCGCGTCATGGCGCCGACGGTGTGGCCGGCCTCCACGAGCAGCGGAATAAGTCGGACACCGATGACGCCGGACGCGCCGGCGAGGAAGATGCGTGTACCCATACCAGCGACGCTACGCACCAAGTGGTCTGCATACCTAGGCCACTTGTGAGGCGAATCAGTGGGCCACTTTCCTGGGCTTCTACCGAGCGTCGGCGAGCCGGACGGCGATGAGATCGCCCTCGATCACCGCCGCGCGCAGCGCTTTACGATTCAACTTGCCGCTGGCCAAGGTCGGGATCTGGTCGCTGGTGGCGAGCGCCCAGCGCGTCGGCACCTTGTAGGAGGACAGCTGATCGCGGGCCCGCGCCGCGAGCGTGGCCACCTCGACGTCGGTCGCTGCCGGGACGATGACGGCGCAGACTTCCTCACCGCGGGCGGAATCCTCGATGCCGACAACGACGCACTGCGCGACCTCGGCAAACGTCTCGAGGACCGCTTCCACTTCGAGCGGTGAGACGTTCGCGCCAGCGGCTTTGATCAGTTCACTGGTGCGCCCGACGTAGAACAGCCTGGGGTCGCCGTCCCTGCGGTACACCCGGTCCGCCGTGTGATACCAACCGTTTTCGTCGAACGTGTCCCAGCGTTCCCGCTTGTTGTACCCCGCCATCACCCCGATCCCGCGGATCAGGAGTTCACCGGTGGCTCCGGTCGGCACTGGTTGACCGTCGTCGTCGACAATGGCCATCTCGGTGAACGCGAAACCGCCTGCGGTCTCAGACATGGTGCGGTGCACCGGAAATCCGTCGGGCACATTGGTCATCGCGATGTCCAGCGGACCGTCGCGCAGCATTGGCGCGCTGCTGAGATCCCGGCTGGGGAAGCTCGGATGGTCGCGCACCCGTTGGGTGAAGGCGGGCCAGCCCACCATTCCGGTGGCCCGCTCCTGCTCGATCAGGTCCAACGCGGTGTCGGGGGCCAGCCTCGGCATCACCAGCAGGGTGATCGATTGATGCAGGGCGCCCAGCACGGCGAGTAGACCCCCGATCCAGAAGAACGGCATGGCGCACAGGATCCGGGCCGGCCCGTCGGAGCCGGTGACCGCCCGAATCGCGTCGGGCCACTGCGATGTCTGGCGGACCAGGGTGCCCTGGGTGTGCAGGACGCCCTTCGGGTCCGCGGTGGATCCCGAGGTGTGCACCATGATGGCCAGGTCGGCCGGGTACACCTGCTCCTCGACAGCGGCCAGGACATGTTGCGGGACAGAGTCTTCGGTGTGCTCGGCCCAAGGGGTGACCCAACTGCGGTCGGTGCCGCCGATGAGCACGACGCCGCGCAGATACGGCGCGGCACTGAGCGCGAGCCTGGCGTCCTGCTGATCGGTCAGCTCGGGGAGCGCGGCTTCCAAACGCTCGGCGACGTCGATGTGCAGCACTTCGGTGGGTCCGACCAGCAGCGCGATATCAGCCAACCAAACCACTTTGGCGATCTCGGCCGGGGTGTACAGCGTGCTCAATGGCACCGCCACCGCCCCGATCCGCGACAGGGCCAGCCACCAGATCACCCAGTCCACGCCATTGGGAAAGAAGAGGCCCACGCGGGTGCCCTTGCCGACGCCCGCGTACAGCAAGCGGCGTGCCACGGCCGCCGAGCGGTGTTCTGCCGCCGAGTAGGTCAGCCGTTCGGTCGGGGTGACCAGATAGGTGTCCTGCCCGGATTCGCGCACACGGCGGGCCAGCAGCGCGGGAATGGTCGGATCTTGAAGTGTCACCCGCCGATCATGTCAGCGAGCGTCCACCGACGTCTCCAGGGCGGTGATCAACGAGCCGGCGTCGTCGGCGACGAGCATCAGGTCAGCCAGCGGTACCGGCAGGAAACCCTCGGCGTCCATCCGTCGGAGTTGGCGGACCAGCCCGTCGTAGAACCCCGCGGTGTTCAGCAGCGCCACCGGCAACGCGTGCAGCCCATGCTTTTTGAGCTCCAGGATCTCCGTCGCCTCGTCCAGGGTGCCCAGGCCGCCGGGCAGTACGACGACCGCGTCCGACCGGGCCAACAGCAGGGCCTTGCGTTCCGCGAGATCCTTCGCGAACACCATCTCATCGGCGTCCGGGCGGGCAAAGGTGCGGAAGATCTCGGCCGAGATCCCGATCAGCCGCCCACCGGTGGCCTGCACGCCGTCGGCGACGACCTTCATCAGGCCGGTGTCGGAGCCGCCCCACACCAGGGTGTGGCCGTGCGTGCCGAGCAGCGTGGCGAATTCGCGGGCCGGCCCGGTGTAGCGCTCGTCGAGGTCGGCAGCGGAGAGAAAGACGCAGATGTTCATGGCGTGATCCCCTCGGGTCGGACGATGACGGTGGGCCGAACGTGTTGGAAATCTACTCGTCCCAGTACCTGGCACGACGGCTCGGCCTCGGTGGCGAGGCAGAGCCTCGGGAGCGGGGTGGCGAGGGCGGTCGGTGCGGCGGTCAACGCGAGCGCCGCCAGACCGGTGACCAGGATTGTGCTGATCTTCATGGGTGAAACGCTACGGCCGTAGTGGCATAGCGATAAGGTCCACCTTTGTGACAGATGACTGGGCCACTTTTTCGGCTGCCGGCGCCGACCTGCACCTGGATCTGGTGGGGTCCGGACTCCGCGCCGGGCTGAAAGACGCACTGCGCGAAGCGGTCCGCGCGGGCCGGCTGGCGCCCGGCACCAGGCTGCCGTCGTCGCGGTCGCTGGCCGCCGACCTCGGCGTTGCCCGCAACACCGTCGCCGACACCTATGCCGAACTGATCGCCGAGGGCTGGCTGACCGCCAAACACGGCTCGGGCACCAGGGTGGCCACCCGGGTCGCACCCCGCAAAACCGCCGCCCGGGCGGTATCAACCCCTGACTACGGCCTGACGCCGGGGCCGCCGAACCTCGCGCAGTTTCCGCGCACGCAGTGGCTCAGCGCAGCCCGCCGGGCCTTGGCCGTCGCGCCCCACGACGCTCTGGGCTACGGCGATCCGCTGGGCAGACCCGAATTGCGCGGGGTGCTCGCCGACTATCTCGCACGGGTCCGCGGCGTGTACGCCGACCCGGAGCGGGTGGTCATCTGTTCGGGCTTTCATCACGGCCTGACCCTGGTGGCGCAGGCACTACGGGCCCGGCGGGTGCGCGCAGTCGCGGTCGAGTCCTACGGCTTCGGTCTTTACCGCGAGGTGCTGAGCGGTGCCGGGCTGCAGGTCCCACCCCTCGTCGTCGACGAATATGGCGCGCGCACAACGGATTTGACGGCGGGTCCAGGCGCGGTGCTGCTGACGCCTGCACATCAGTACCCGACGGGTGTTGCGCTGCACCCGGACCGGCGCGCGGCGGCGGTCGACTGGGCGCGGGCGAGCGGCGGGCTGATCCTGGAGGACGACTACGACGGCGAGTTCAGATTCGACCGTGAGCCGGTGGGCGCGCTGCAAGGCCTCGACCCGGACCGGGTGGTGTACTTCGGCTCGGCGAGCAAGTCGCTGATCCCGGGCCTGCGCTTGGGGTGGATGGTGCTACCGCAGGCACTGCTGCCCGCTGTCGCGGCGGCGAAAGGGCCCGTCGACAGCGTGAGTGCGCTCGAACAGCTCACCCTCGCGGAGTTCATCTCCTGCGGGGCCTTCGACCGTCACGTGCGTTCGATGCGACTGCGTTATCGGCGCAGGCGCGATCAACTGGTCGCCGCTCTGGCGCAGCGGGCTCCGGGCGTCCGGGTGAGCGGGCTGGCTGCCGGTCTGCAGGTGGTCCTCGAACTGCCTCCGGGCACCGAGCACTCGGTCGTCAGGGCCGCGGCCGCGCATGGCCTGGCGGTCACCGGGATGGGGGAGTTCCGGTACCCGATGGCGGACTCGGTGCTGCCCGAGCGGGACGCCCTGGTGGTCGGCTACGCGGCCCCGTCGGACAGCGCATGGGCCGGTGCGCTGGACGCCCTGTGCAGCGTGATGCCGTAATCGGGCCCGTCCCGCCGTACCCTTTCCAGCGTGACCGCGATCGATCCCGAGAAGCTCAGCACCTGTCTTCAGGTGCTGTCCGACGTCGAATCGTTGCCGCCCGAGCACCCCGACGCGGTAGCCGTCCGCCTGGCCACCGCGGGTCTGTTCAAGTCCGTCAAGAAGGCCCGTCGCCACGCCAAGCGCGACGCCATCGCCGACGCCGACCGCGCCGTCATCGCCGCCACCGCCACCGGCGCACCCGGTCGCATCGACGACGAGACGCAGGGCCTGCCACTGGTGTCCACGGCGGCCGGCGCCAGCGCGGGCACGCTGCTGCGCTCCCGGCCCTGCTACACCTGCAAGAACCACTACACCGTCGTTGACGCCTTCTATCACCAGCTCTGCCCGGACTGCGCCGCGCTGAACCGGTCCAAGCGGGAAGCCCGCACCGACCTGACCGGGCGCACCGCGCTGCTGACCGGCGGCCGCGCCAAGATCGGCATGTACATCGCGCTGCGGCTGCTGCGTGACGGCGCGCACACGACCATCACCACCCGCTTCCCCAACGACGCCGTGCGCCGGTTCGCCGCGATGCCCGACAGCGCCGACTGGCTGCACCGGCTGCGTGTGGTCGGGATCGACCTCCGGGACCCGGCCCAGGTCGTCGCGCTGGCCGACACCGTCGCCGCTCAAGGGCCGCTGGACATCCTGATCAACAACGCAGCGCAGACCGTACGCCGCTCGCCCGGCTCCTACTCGGCGCTGGTCGAGGCGGAACGCACCCCGCCGCCGGAACTCGTCGACGTGGTCACGTTCGACCACGTCAGCGACGCCCACCCGGCCGCGCTCGCAGGCAGCCTGGCCGAGCACCAGACCCCGCACGCCTTGACCGAACTGGCCCTGACCGCCCGCAGCGCCTCGCCGGACCGGATCGCCGCGGGCATCGCGATCGACGCCGGTGGTCTGCTGCCGGACACCGCCTCGGTGAACAGCTGGACGCAGCGGGTGCACGAGGTCGACGCGATGGAACTTCTCGAAGTGCAGCTGTGCAACCAGACCGCGCCGTTCATCCTGGTCAGTCGGCTGCGTCCGGCGATGGCGGCAGCGGCGGCGCGGCGCAAGTACGTCGTGAACGTCTCGGCGATGGAAGGCCAGTTCAGCCGGGGTTACAAGGGGCCTGGCCATCCGCACACCAACATGGCCAAAGCGGCGCTGAACATGCTCACCCGGACCAGTGCGGGCGAGATGCTCGAGCAGGACGCCATTCTGATGACTGCCGTCGATACCGGCTGGATCACCGACGAACGCCCACATCCGACCAAGCTGCGCCTGGCCGAAGAGGGCTTTCACGCCCCGCTGGATCTCGTCGACGGCGCCGCCCGCGTGTACGACCCGATTGTCCGCGGGGAGTCCGGCGAGGACGTGCACGGCTGTTTTCTCAAGGACTACTCGCCGAGCGCCTGGTAGCTCCCGGCGAAAAGTCAGCTGGTCGGCTTGGCGATCCGGGGCGCCAGCTGCACGACCTGGGGGACGACGCTGGGATTCGCCCACGCCATGTTGACCAGTGCGACCAGCGTGTTGGCGACGTCGCGCAGGGCGGACATCCGCAGGGGAAGCTGACCGTGCTGCTTCCAGGACCGCAACAACTGGTCGAGCAGGTCGCGGTCGGCGCCACGCAGGATCTCGGTGTCCTCAGTGGGGCCCATGCCGACCCGGATGATGGACAGCTCGGGGTGCTCGTTGCGCCATGAGTTCAGGATCTCGTCCAACGCCGCCTTACTGGCGCTGTACGCGGCTACACCGGCGCGGGGACGGCCGACGTCGAAGCTCGACGCGACCAACACCACCCCGGTATCGGACAGGTAGGGCAGCGCGGCCCGCAACACGTTGTTCGCGCCGACCGCGTTGACGGTGTAGGCGTGAATCCAGGTGGCGACATCGGTGTCTTCGATGTGGGCGAACGGAATGACGGTGCTGGTGAACACCACGGCGTCGATGCCCCCGAGCGCCTGGGCCGCCTCGGCGACGACAGCGGTGATGGAGGCAGAGTCCTGCACGTCGAGTTCGAACGCGGTGCCGTCGATGGAGTCGGCCAGGTCCTTGAGCAGCTCCATCCGCCGGGCAGCCACGGCGACCTTCGCGCCGCCCGCCGCGGCGCTGATCGCGACCGCGTGGCCAATGCCCGACGACGCACCGACGACGAGGAGACGCAGACCGCCGATATCGCTCACGTGATTGACCCGCTTTCGATCGCTCATCAAGGTGTTAGGTCACCCTCTGTTCGTGCGGACCTTACCCGCTGTCCGAGTTGTCAGCGCCCGCGGATCGGCTCCTCAGTTGGCGAGTCGGCGCAGCACGCCCCCACGAATCCGGACTTCGGTACCGGGATCGAAGCGGTAGCCGTGCCCGCGCACTGTGGTCAACACGTGGGCGTGCTGGTCGAGCTTGGCCCGCAGTCGGCGGATATGGGTGTCGACCGTGCGGTCGGAGACGGGCCGTTGCCCCGGCCGGTGATCGCTCCACACGCTGTGCAGCAGCGTGCTCCGGGACACGGTGCGGTGCGGCACCGTCGCGAGATAGGCCAACAGCGCAAACTCCCGGTAGGCGAGCCGCAGCGGTCGCCCGTCGGCGCTCACCCGCCGGTTGGCCAGGTCGATCATCAGGCCGGTCGGTGATGGGTCGACGTCGGATCGTCCGGAAGCCTCGGACGCTTCGAAGGGAACGGATAAGACGGCCTTCTTCGCCCGGACCCCGGGCAGCCAGTGCGAGAGCGTGGTACCGAATTCGTCGGCCAGGCGCAACGCGTCGGCGGCGCACTCCGTCATGTCGTGGGGCACGTCGATGACGAGGACGACCTGTACGGCGGAGCCGGGTGGGTGGACCGGCTGGGGCACGGCTTGGTACACGACCCACACTGTGCGGCGCGCCGGGGTGCGGCGTACAGCATTTGCGTCGCGGTGAACGCAACCGCCGGGTTCAGAACGCGGCTACCAGCTGCCCGCGGTACGTGGTCTGGATGAAGTCGCGCATCGACTCGGACTGCAGAGCGGCGGCGAGGGCACGGACCGCGAGGCTGTCGCATTTCTCCGGGCGGGACACCAGGTATTCAGCGTAGGCAGGATTGCCGCGGTCGCAGTACAGCGCCGTGCCGGTGTCCATGCCCAAACCCATGGCCTGGTTGCCGAACAGGAACACGATGTCGAAGTCGTCGCGCAGATTCGCCAGCAGGGCGCTGCTGACTTCTTTGAGTACCAGGCCGTAGGGATTGGCCCGGATGTCGGCGGTGGTCGCGACCGCATCGTGGGCCACCGGGCATTCGATGAGTCCGAGGTCGTCGAGCATGGTCAACGACCGGGCCACGTTCACCGGATCGGCGGGCAGGGCGATCTCCGCGTAGTCCGGAATGTCATCGAGGTCGGCGATCCGACTGGCGTAGAGGCCGAACGGCTCGATGTGCACGGGCACGATCGGGGTGAGGTCCGCGCCGGTGCGCCGATTGAAATCGTCCAGAAACGGCAGATATTGGAAGAAGTTCGCATCCAGTCGGCCTGCGGCAAGCAACTCGTTGGGCTCGTCGAAAGTTTCGTAGATCTCGATCTGCAGGTCGATGCCCTGCTGGGAGAGCGCCCCACTGACGTGGTCCAACATCTCGGCGTGCGGCACCGGCGTGGCCCCGACCCGCAGCGGCACCTTGCCCACACCGGCGACCGAACGAAGCGAACTGGGCATCCAGCGAAGACTACCGGCGTTCGCCGAGTTCGCAACGGCTGGAGTCGATCCGATTGTGTCCAATTGTGTCGTAGTTAGCACTCACGCTGACTTCAGATGTGGTGCGACGTTGTGCCGAGCCCTACCGTCTGGCTCAACCACTATCTTTCCTCCCTCACAGAGACGGTCAATGATGTCCGAAACAACAACGCCGACAGAGTTTTTGGGTGATCCGCCGGGTGGCGCAACACGCAAGTTGCGGGGCAATCTGGGTGTCGCAGCCATCGTCTTCATGGTGGTCGCGGCCGCCGCACCGCTGGGAGTGATCGGCGGCGTGGTCCCGCTGGGGATCGCGAGTGGTAACGGCGCCGGGTTCCCCGCCACCTTCATCGCCGCCACCATCATCCTGTTGTTCTTCGCGGTCGGTTTCACCGCGATGACGCCGTACGTCGAGGAGGCGGGGGCGTTCTTCTCCTATGTCCGTAAATCCCTTGGCTTCCCGACCGGCATCGGTATCGCGTTCGTCGCGGTGGTGAGCTATTTGGCTATCGAAGCCGGGGTCTATGGACTGCTGGGACCCGCCGGTGCCAGCATCGTGGAGCTGTTCGGCGGCCCGAGCATTCCGTGGTGGGCATTCGCGTTGGTGGCCTTCGCGGTGACGACCTACCTCGGCTATCGCAATATCAACCTCTCCAGCAAGGTGCTGGCGGTACTGCTCACTGCAGAGATCGCGATCGTGGCGGTGCTCGATTTCGTCATCGTCGTTCAGGGTGGTGGTGAGCACGGCCTGTCCACCGGCATCGTCAATCCGCACGCCATCCTGTCCGGATCCTTGGGAATCGGACTGCTTTTCGCGATCATCAGCTACGTCGGCTTCGAGGCGACGGCGATCTTCCGCGACGAGGCCCGCGACCCCGAGCGCACCATCCCCAGGGCCACCTATGTGTCGCTGATCCTGATCGGCGTGTTCTACGCGATCACCAGCTGGGCGCTGATCTCCGGCTGGGGTGACGAGGAGGCGCTGACCAGGGCTACCGATTCCGGCGCGACGTTCCTGGGCGATACCGCGCAGCGCTACATCGGTACCGTCGGCGCCGACATCATCACGGTCCTCTACTTCACCAGCCTGTTCGCCTGCATCCTGTCCTTCCACAACGTGGTGTCGCGCTATCTCTTTGCGCTGTCGCAGCGCGATGTGCTGCCCGCGTCGCTGAGCCGCCCGCACGACAAGCACGGCTCACCGCACCTGGCCTCGCTGTGGATCTCCGGCATCGTCGCCATCAGCGTCATCCTGGCGGTGGTGTTCAAACTCGACCCGGCGGCGCAGTTCTACACCTGGTTCGCCGGCGCGACGACGGTCGGCATCGTGATCCTGTTGATCGCCACCAGCGTCGCGGTGCTCGCGTACTTCCGCACCGATCGACGGGGCCACTCGCAGTGGCGGGTTCGGATCGCCCCCAGCCTGGGCCTGCTCGGTCTGCTCGGCTCGTTGATCCTGATCCTGGCCAACCTGAAGGATCTCGTCGGCGGGTCCAGCATCCTGGCCTGGGTGATCGTCGGGTTGCTGGTGGTCGCCTTCGCCGCGGGCGTGGCGATCGGCACCCGCGTCACGGACAACACCGTCACCGCGTCATGACCCAGACCGTGGACGGCGTGCAGCACCAGTCCGCTGCCGCGCGGGATCTGGTGCGGCACATCGCCGAAGGGTCGCTGAGGGAAATCGAAGTGGCGTGGAGCGATCCGTTCGGGCACGCGGCAGGCAAGCGGATTCCGGCCGCGCAGTTCCTGGATCGGGCCCAGGGCGCCGGCTTCGCGTTCTGCGAGGCGGCGCTGGGCTGGAACACCGACGCCACGGTGATCGACGGTCTGCGGCTGACGAACTGGGACGGCGGCTACCCGGATGTCTACGCGGTGCCGGACTTCGCCACCTTCCGGCTGCTGCCCTGGCGGGACGGGGTCGGACATGTCATCTCCGATATCGTCACCCACGACCGCCGCCCGTCGCTGCTGGACCCGCGGGCGGTGCTGCGCCGGGTGCTGGATCGGCTGGCCGCACTGGGCTACACCGCCAAGGTGGGGGTGGAGTTCGAGTTCTATCTGCTGGAGCAGGACGGCTCGCCGATCCAGCACGATATCCATGCCTATTCGCTGGAGAACGCGAACTCGCTGGATCCGATCCTCGGCGATCTCTACGAAACCCTGGGTGCGTTCACCAGATTGGAAGGCATCCAAACCGAATACGGGCCCGGCCAGGTCGAGACCAACCTGGTCTACGACGAGGCGCTCAACGCCGCCGACGACAGCGCCCGGCTGAAGTACGCCGCCAAGGAGGTGGCGCGCAAACACGGCAAGGTCGCCAGCTTCATGCCCAAACCGTTCTCCGAACATTCGGGAAGTTCTGCGCACCTGCACATTTCGCTGTGGCGCGACGACGACACCGCGGCGTTCGCTCCCGAAGACGGGGCCGAAAGTGAAGTGGCGCTGCACGCCATCGCCGGCCTGCTGGACCACCTGCCGTCGATCACCCTGTTCGGTGCGCACTCGGTGAACGCCTACCGGCGCTACGTCCCCGACTCGTTCGCCCCCGACACGGTGAACTGGAGCCGCGACAACCGCAGCGCCGCCGTGCGCTCGCTGGTGGAGGAGACCCCCAGTGCCAGTCGCATCGAATTGCGCACCGGCGCATCCGATGCGAACCCGTACTGGCTGGTGGCCTCG
>JBEVHL010000672.1:0-2593 GCA_040511255.1 Mycobacterium sp.
ACCACGCCGGCATCTTTGAGCCGGGCGATCAGATCGGCCTTGGGCGCCAGCGCGAACGAGGCCACCTTCACGCCTTCGCGGATCAGCAGGTCGACCCGTTCACCGGCATCGCCGGCGTCGGCACGCATGTTGATGCCGAACGGTTTGTCGGTGGTGGACTTGACCTTGGTGACCGCGGTCTGCAGTTCGTCGAGCGTCATGGTGGCCGAGGCCAGGATGCCGAGGCCACCGGCATTGGACGTGGCCGAGACCAGGCGTGCACCGGCCACCCAGCCCATTCCGGTCTGCACGACGGGATGGGCGATACCGAGCAGTTCGGTCAGCGGAGTGTGCAGCGAGCTCATCGGACTTCTTTGTCCCGCAGTGATTTCGGATCGAGCTGCTGCAACAGTTCCAGTTCGTCATCCGTGGGCAGCCGGGTGGTGTCCACCTCGTCGAGGCCGTGCACCTCGAATGACGTCGCCTCGCGCACCTGCGCCGGCTCCACTCCCGGGTGCAGCGACAGTGCCCGGAAGGTGTGGTCGGGGCCGTTGAAGTCGAACACCCCGAGATTGGAGACCACCCGGAAGACGTTGACGAACCGGTACGCCGGATTGTCGGGATCGACTTTGTCCCAACCGATCCCGGAGACGATGTCGACGGTGTCGGTGAACACCCGCGCGGAGTGGTTGCCGACCCAGTAGCTGGTGGCGTGGTTGATCGTGTTGCCGGGCGCGCCACGCACACCGAACATCTGCCGGGTGGGGTGTTGCAGTGGACCGAAGGCGGACAGGTTCTGATTGCCGTACCGGTCAATCTGGTTGGCGCCCATCACCACATGCCGCCGACCCCAGGCCAACGTCTCGAAGACCCGGCCGAACGGCATCCAGCCCTCGATGGCGCCCGGCGCACCGATCGCAGGCGTATCGGCCAACAGCGAGGCCTCGCCGTCGGACAGCAGGATGTCGGGGGAGAACGTCAACCGGGCCAGCCGGGCGCCGATCGACACGACCGTCGTCATCGGGCTGACCATGATCTCACCGGCATCGCGGAACAGCTCGGCGCACGCGATGACGCACACCTCGGCCCTGGTCACTTCACTCACTGCTTCTTCTCCTGCGCCTCGGCGAACGCCCGCACCGCCTGCTGGTAGTCGGCTTCGGTGCCCGACAGGTAGGTTGCGACGAATTGCGCCCAGGTTTCATCGGAGGCCGCCGCTTCGGCGTAGTGCCGTTGGAATTTCTCGTCGCGCCCGTAATCGGGTGCGGCCGTGGTGAAATGCGCGCCGCCCGGGGCTTCTACTACAGAGTCCACCATCATCCGGTTGATCAGCAGCGCCTGCGGTGGCACCGCCTTGACCAGCTCCTGCGTGGGCACCACCTGCTCCACCGACAGGAAGCGCCGTTCCGCTGCCATCAGGAAGAGGTCGTCGAAGTACGGATCGATACCGGTGTAGGCCGCATTGCCTTGTGCGTCACCGAGATTCAGATGCACAAAGGCTGCATCGAGATTCAGGGCAGGCATGGCCACCAGTTCCTCGAAGCCGCCGCCGGGTGCGAGATACGGCGACGTGACAGTCTTGAGCTCGTCGCCCCAGAAGTTCCGCACATCGCTGCCCAGCCCGGCCCGAATCGGCAGGAACGGCAACCGCTGGGCCGCCGCCTGCAGCCCGCAGCGCAGCATGCCCTCATCCATCTCACGTGATTCGATCGCGCCCGTGGTGCGGGCCTTGGCGAACCACGGGTCGTAGAACGGTGGGGAGTCCAGCGAGACGAAACCGTAGTAGACCCGCTTGACCTTGCCCGCCGAGCACAGCAGACCCAGATCAGGTCCGCCATAGGTGACGATGGTCAAATCGGTCACCGAGGTACGGAGCAGGGCCCGGACGAACGCCATCGGTTTGCGGCGCGAGCCCCACCCGCCGAGGCCGATGGTCATCCCGCTCTCGATCGACGCGACGGCGTCGTCCAACGCCACCCTCTTATCGGTCATTTCTTCTCACCCTTGGCCGTACCGGCGAACGCATCCCGGTGCTCATCGGACACGCCGGCCAGGTTCAGTTCGAACGTAAAGCCTTGCTCCATGCGGTAACTGGAGTTCACCCGCTGCACGTCGATCAGGTTCAGCGCCTCTTTGGCGGCCCGGATCACCCTGGTGTCCTTGCCTGCGATATCGCGGGCGACGCGCAGTGCGGATTCGTCGAGTTCGCCGCGTGGGACCACTTCGTGTACCGAACCGAAGTGGTGCAAGGTGGCCGCGTCGACGGTGGCGGCGGTGAAGAACAGTCGCCGCATCATGTGCTGCGGGACCAACCGCGACAGGTGGGTGGCGGCACCGAGTGCGCCGCGTTCCACCTCGGGCAGGCCGAAGGTGGCGTCGTCGGAGGCGACGATGACGTCGGCGTTGCCGATCAGGCCGATGCCGCCACCGACGCAGAAGCCGTTGACGGCCGCGACCACCGGCACCTCGCACTCGTACACGGCGCGAAAGGCATGGAAGCAACCACGATTGGCATCGATGAGGGCTCCGAAGCCTTCGGTGTTCTGCATTTCCTTGATGTCGACGCCCGCATTGAAACCGCGGCCCTCGGACCGCAGGATCACCACGTGGGTGC
>JBEVHL010000673.1:0-4749 GCA_040511255.1 Mycobacterium sp.
GGCCCGGCTGATCAAGGTTCCGGCATCCGCGACGCCTTTCTTGCACTGTGCGAACGCGCTGATGTGGCCGTGCGGGTTCCGGACGGGATCGCCTCGCTGTGCTGCGGCACTCCATGGAAATCCAAAGGTCTCAGCGGCGGCTATGCGGCCATGCAGGCCCTGGTGCTCCCGGTCCTGCGCAGCGCCACCGAGAACGGGCGGCTGCCCGTCGTTGTCGACGCCGCCTCCTGCACCGAAGGCCTGGTCCGGCTGGTCGCCGACGAGAGGCTCGACATCGTCGACGCCGTTGCCTTCGTCGACTCGACTGTCCTCCCGAAGCTGCCCGCTGCCCGACGCATCCCCTCGATCGTCATCCATCCGACCTGCTCATCCACCCAGCTCGGGATCAACCCGGCAATCCTGCGGCTGGCTGCAGTTGCCGCGGACGAGGTCGTGCAGCCCCAGGACTGGAGCTGCTGTGCTTTTGCGGGCGACCGCGGGCTGCTGCACCCCGAGCTCACCGCCTCCGCCACGGCCGCCGAGGCCCGGTCCGTGAACAAGCACCCAGCCTCCGCGTACGCCTCGGTCAACCGCACCTGCGAGCTCGGCATGACCCGCGCCACCGGCCACCCCTACCAGCACCTCCTCGAGATCATCGAAGACGTGACCCGGCGCGATTCCGCTTGACCCTAAGCAACCAACGTAGGTCCACCCGACAGGAGAGATATGACGACCACCAGGACCGCGATCGTGACCGGCGGAGCCAGCGGACTTGGCGCGGCCACGGCCGTGCGGCTGCGCGCCGAAGGCCTGACCGTGACCACGCTCGACCTCGCCGGCGCTGACGTCGCCGTCGACGTCACCGATGAGGTTGCGCTTCAGCAGGTGGTCGATGAGGTCGGTCCCGTCGACGTGTTGGTCAACTCCGCCGGCGTTGTCGGACCGAACAAGCCCCTGCTGGAGACGAACTCCGAGGAATGGCGCCGGGTCCTGGATGTCAACGTGCTCGGCACCGTGAACACTATGCGGGCGTTCGTGCCCGGCATGCGGGACCGGGGCTGGGGTCGCGTAGTCAACTTCGCCAGCATGGCCGGCAAAGACGGCAACCCCAACCTGTCCATCTATTCCGCGTCGAAGGCTGCCGTCATCGCCTTGACCAAATCAGCCGGTAAGGAACTGGCCACCAGCGGTGTGCTGGTTAACGTGATTGCGCCGGCGGTCATCGCCACGCCGATGAACGACTCGACTTCCCCTGAGGTGCTGGCCCACATCACCAGCCTGATCCCGATGAAGAGGGTCGGTCGGCCTGAGGAGGTAGCCGAGTTGGTCGCCTTCCTCTGTTCCGAACGCGTCAGCTTTTCCACTGGAGCGGTGTACGACATCAGTGGCGGCCGAGCCACGTACTAGAAGCTGCTCGACCGAAGCGGCCGGCGCCGGTCTCGGCGATGATCACTGGGCGACCTTCGGCCCGACCCCGGGAATGGTCTCCAGCAGATCAAATCTGATGCTGCCATGGCCGGCAGGCCCCAACGATGACCGCATCCAGCTCGGCCAATGCCTGCTCGACCACTTCAATCTTCGCAACATCGACCGCGCCAGCTGGGCATTATGGGCATTGAAATGACCAGCAGGTGAACAAACACGGGGTTCTTGGTGGTCACAGGCTGACGTTCCGACCCCATCTCGGTGCGATCAAGCGGTTGACAGGTCGACTGACCCGGTCACCGACGTCCCGCTCCGTCGCTTGCGGATGCGGCACCCGGCACACTGACGCGCGGCGAAGCGCCGGCGGTGTGCTGAACGCCGATCGTCGGGCTCGCCGTCGTGCGCCGGGCTTCCAGCCGGGGCGGCAGGATGTAGTGGACTGGCTGGGTGCGGCCATCGTTGATCCGCTGCAGGAGTAGCCGCGCGGAGATGGATCCGGTGAGCGGGCCGGCCTGGTCGACGGTGGTCAGCGAGACCCGACCGATGGTTGACATGTAGATGTTGTCGTACCCCGCTACCGACAGGTCTTCGGGTACGCGGAGGCCGCGCTCCTCGGCGGCGCGGAGCACCCCGAGCGCGGCGATATCGGCGCCGGCGAAGATCGCGGTAGGCGGGCTCGACTGGTCCAGGGCCTGCCCGGCCGCCACGTAGCCACCCTGCTCGGACCAGAACGTGACGAGGACATCCGGTTCGAGTCCATGTCGCCGCATGGCGGCCTCGTACCCGTCTTGCCGAGCGATATGGGAGAGCACGAACGGGCGTTCCAAACCGGCAGTGGGGTGGCCAGTAAACACGATCCGGCGGTGACCGAGGCCGACGAGATGGTCGACCACTAGGCGCGCGCCTTCGACGTCGTCGCCGCTGACGGTGTCGTAGTTGGTCGAGGCGCCGTGACGGCCCACCGCGACGACCGGAATGCTCGCACCGAGTTCCTCAAGCCAGGTGTGGCTGCAAAAGGGGGCGATCAGGATCAGACCATCCACTTGTCGGTCGATGAGCGCCTCAGTTGCTCGCTGCTGGCCGCCCGCCTCGCTGCCGCCGGAGATGAGGATGCTCGTGAAGCTGGTTCCTTGAAGTTCGTCTGTCACGCCTTGGGCGACTTCTGGCTGGTAGGGGGACGTGAAGTCAACCAGCATGACCCCGATGGTGTAGGAGCGTCCACGCATGGAACGAGCCCCGGTATTGGGACGGTAGCCGAGTTCGTCGATAGCCGCGGAGACCCGCGAGCGCATCTCTGGAGATACGCCGTAGGCCTCGCGGACCACCTTCGAGACGGCAGAAACCGACACGCCAGCGGTGCGTGCCACTTCCTGGATCGTGACACGACGACCAGATGCGGGCAAACGTTTAGTCATGGCCTCATCCTAACTAACTAGACGGCGAACGTTCTACAACCCTGAGTGAGAGCCAGGTCACAGATGAATCGTTACAAGCCGATTGGACCGCGGACTTGACGCGCAATCAAGCACGACACTATAGTCGCGGTGTAGAACGTTGCACGTAATGCCCAGGACAATCGAGGCCGACGCGTTACCGCGTCACCACTACGAAGGAGTAAGCATGCGACGCATTCACAAGACACTCGCAGTCTCGGTCGCGGCGGTCGCGCTCGCGGCCGCCGGCTGCACGTCACAGACGGGCACCGCCCCGGCCCCGGCCGCGTCGTCCGGGGGCGCGAAGGGCACCCTGACCCTGGGCTCGACCCTGGACCTCCAGGGCTGGGACCCGTCGAAGCAGCCCGGTTACCAGAGCTGGGCGCACGAGGCGGTCTGGGACACGCTGGTCAAGTGCGACGCGAACGGCAAGGCCACCCCGGATGTGGCGGACACGTTCGAGGTGGCCGACAACAACACGACGTTCAAGGCGCACATCCGGGAGGGCCAGAAGTTCAGCGACGGCACGCCGGTCGATTCGGCCGCGGTGAAGGCGTCCTTCGAGTTCGTGAAGAACGCCGGAGTGAACAACGACTACAAGGGCCTCAAGATCGTGACGCCGGATGCGCAGAACATCGTGCTCACCTGGCCGGAGCCGCAGGGTCCGGTCATGGACAACAAGGTCTGCAACGCCAAGATCGCACCGGCGGCGTGGCTGAAGGCGGGCAAGTTCGACACGCCGATCGGGTCCGGGCCGTACGTCTACGACGCGGCAGGCTCAACGACCGGTTCGGTGTACGCGTTCACGAAGAACCCGAATCACTGGGATACGGCGAACTATCCGTACGAGAAGCTGGTGACGAAGGTGATCACCAGTGACACCGCTGCGGTGTCGGCGCTGAAGACCAGCCAGATCGACGCCGTGCTGGTGCCGCAGGCGTCGGTGAATGAGGTGAAGGCGTCCGGCAAGGAGGTGATCGGTTTCCAGGGCCAGACGACGAGGTTGATCCTCTCCGATCGGACCGGCAAGGTCGATAAGGCGTTCGGGGATGTGAAGGTGCGGCAGGCGATGAACATGGTCTTCGACAAGCCCGGCATGGCGCAGAGCCTGTATCAGGGCAACGCGGAGCCGACGGCGCAGGTGTTTCGGAAGGGCACCGACGCCTACATCGACGGACTGCAGGATCCATACCCGTTCGATATCGAGAAGGCCAAGTCGCTGATGGCCGAGGCCGGCTACGCCGACGGGTTCACTCTGGAGCTGCCGACCATGACCGGGCAGAACTTCGAGACGCTGATGCCGTACGTCACGCAGCAGCTAGCCCTGATCAACATCAAGGTGAAGCAGGTGCCGCTGTCGGGCGCGAACGCCATCCCAAATCTGCTGAGCGGCAAGTACCCGGTGGTGCTGTGGCAGCTGGGCAACCTGGGCAACTCGGCTTACCAGATCTACATCGAGTCCACCCCTGAGGGTTGGTGGAACCTGCAGCACGTGCCGAACGAGTACGTCGACTCGCGCTGGAAGCAGATCCTGACCGCTGACCTGGAGACGTCGAAGCAGCTGCAGCAGGAGATCAACCAGTACCTGGTCGACCAGGCGTGGTTCGCCCCGATGGTCTACATGGGCACCAACTACGCCTACGACGCCACCAAGGTGTCCATCCCGACCCAGTCGGACCAAGAGGCGTTGACGCCCAAGCTGCGCGACTTCAAGTAGTCCCTACCGACACAGCCCAATCGAAGACACGCCGTCTGGAGGCTCCAATGTTGCTGCTGAAGAGCGTCGGCCGCTCGCTCGCGGTGTTCCTCGTGGTCACCTTCGCCGCCTTCTGCCTGATGTTCCGCAACGGGCCGGGCATCGCGCGGACGACCCTCGGGTTCAGCGCGACACCCGAGGCCGTCCAAGGCCAGA
>JBEVHL010000674.1:0-19708 GCA_040511255.1 Mycobacterium sp.
TTCCGTCCGGAACCGGTCCGTGGCCCGCGGTGGTCGTGCTCCACGAAGTCTTTGGCCTGAACGATGACATCCGGCGGATCACCGACCGATTCGCCGCCGCGGGCTATCTGGCCTTCGCCCCGGCGTTGTTCGCCCGTGGCCGGAAGCCGGCGTGCATCGCCAGCGTCTTCCGGTCACTGGCCACCGGGACGGGTTCGGCGGTCGACGACATCGTCGCTGCGGCCGATTACCTACGGGCTGACAACAGAACCAACGGCAAGGTCGGTTCCGCGGGTTTCTGCCTGGGTGGCGGGTTCTGCTTTCTGTTCGCCAACCGCGGGGTGTTCGACGCGATCGCACCCAACTACGGTCCATTCCCGCCGGCCACCGGGGTACCTGAGCGGTCGTGCCCCGTGGTGGCCAGCTTCGGCGCCACGGATCTACTACTACCCGGCGCCGCCACGAAACTCGAAGAAGGCCTGGCGCGCAGCGGCGTCGCGCGGGACATCAAGGAGTATCCCCGCGTGGGCCACAGCTTCATGAACCAGTGGGGCACACCGGCGCCGCTGCGAATGGTGGAACGCATTGCCGGCCTGCACCATTCGGCACCTGAGGCCGAGGATGCCTGGCGCCGGATACTCGCCTTCTTCGACGCGCAGCTCCGCGACGGCAGCGCAACGTAAGCCTCTGCCCCGGCGTCGGACACGCCGGTGGTAGGAGTAGGTGGTGAGTTATCTCGGCGAATTGCGGACCAACTGGCAGCCGTTGGCGGCCGCGACCGCAGGTCTGAGCGTCGGGCTGAGCCTCAGCGCCTACACCAACGGTGCGATGGGGCCGCATTTCCTGGCGGAATTCCATTGGAGCCGGTCGGCCTTCGTGCTGACAGGCACCATCGCCCTGCTCACGTTCGTATTCCTGCCCGTCTACGGTCGGCTCACCGACCTGCTCGGTGTGCGCCGTGTCGCGGTCATCGGTGTGGTCGGTCTGCCGGTGTGTTGGATCGCCTACACATTGATGTCCGGGCCCATCTGGCAGTACTTCGCGATCAACGTCGCCATCATCGCGTTGGGCGTCACGACCACCCCGGCCATCTACAGCCGAGTGGTAGCAACATGTTTCGAGCAGGCCCGCGGACTTGCCTTCGCTATTGCCGTGTCGGGGCCGCCCCTGCTCGGTGCCATCGGCACCCCGGCGCTCGAAGCGATCAACCGGGCATTCGGCTGGCGCGCGGGCTGCCTCGCGGTGGCGGCCACACTCGCGGTGATCGGCACCCTGGCCCTTCTGCTGCTACCCAGAGGGGACGCGCAGTCCGGCCGCACACGCAGCAGGCGGACCACCCGCATCGACTACCAGGTGATCGGCCGCAGTCCGGTGTTCTGGATCCTGCTGGCGGGCGTGATGCTGTGCAACCTGTACCACACGGTGACCACCGCCCAACTCGGCGTCATGCTCGGCGACTCAGTAGGGCCCGGCGAGGCAGTCGCGCTGTTGATCTCGATCTTCGCCGTCGCCGTCATCGTGGGCCGGTTTGTCTGCGGCATGGCACTGGACCGGTTGCCCCCGCAGGCCGTCGCCGCGGTGGCGATGGGCCTGCCGGGGGTCGGGTGTCTGCTCATCGCCTCGCCGTGGGACAGCCTGGCAGTGGTGATGTTGGCAGTGTGCTGCCTGGGGGCGGCGTGGGGAGCCGAGGGAGACGTCATTGCCTACCTGGTGGCCCGGCGGTTCAGTCTGGACATCTTCAGCACGGTGCTCAGCCTGCTCTCCGCTGCGATCGGGGTCTCCTCCGCGCTGGGCGCCTTCATTTTGAGCCGCACCCTGCAGGTCAGCCAGAGTTTCAACGGGTTCCTCAGCTTCGCCGGAGTTGCCGCGTTCGTCGGCGGCATCTTGTTCTTGCTGCTGGGTCGCCACCCCGCCGTCGGATCGCCGGTCGAAGACACCATCGATGGAGCGGTCCCTGGCGCACTGGGAGAAGACCAACCGGCGTGACGGTTGATGCCGGGCCAAGTCGAGGCGGATTGGTCGCAGCCAGATCACAGGGGACCGGCGTACCTTCCGGACAGGAGGCACGTCGATAACGCAAGGATTCGCGATGGCACGAACCGATGACGACACCTGGGACATCACCGAGAGTGTGGGAGCCACGGCACTGACCGTGGCGGCTGCGCGTGCCACCGAGACCGAAAGTGCGCAACCACTGTTCCGCGATCCGTACGCCCGGGTCTTCCTGGATGCTGCCGGCGAGGGCACGTGGAACATGTTCGACCGCCTGGCGGTGGCTGGCGTCGATTCGGAACTCGCGGGCCGGATGCAGGCGCTGCAGGACTTCTTCGCGTCCCGAACAGCATTCATCGATGACTTCTTCGTCGCGGCCACCGATGCGGGGATCCGCCAGGTGGTGATTCTGGCTGCCGGCCTCGACGCGCGGGCCTGGCGGCTGCCCTGGCCCCGTGGCACCCGCGTGTATGAACTCGACCAGCCCAAGGTGCTCGAATTCAAGTCCTCGACGCTCCGCGGGCACGGTGCCCCTTCGGTGGCCCGGCGAGTCGAGGTCCCCGTGGATCTGCGCCGGGACTGGCCGACGGCGTTGCGACAGGCCGGCTTCGACCCCGCGACACCGACGGCGTGGTCGGCGGAAGGGCTGCTGCGGTATCTGCCCTCGCAGGGTCAGGATCTGCTCTTCGACCGGATCCAGGGGATGAGTGCTGTCGGCAGCCAGCTGGTCGCCAATGCGCCCACCAGTGATGCAGTGGACCCGCAACGAGCGGGCCGCGACAGGGAACTGGGCCGACGCCTGCGGGCGGCGCTGGGTGGATCGGCCGGTATCCAGCCCCCCGACGTGGACCAGCTGTCGTACGCCGAAGAACGCACCGATATCAGCAAGTGGCTGATCGAGCACGGCTGGGAGGCATCGGCGGCGAAGGTGCCCGAAGTAGTTGCCAGGTATCGCCGAGGTACCGACGGCAGTGGTGAAAGCAGTCCGGTACCAAGCTTTTTCGTCTGGGGTCGGCGCACACGCTGAGGCGCTGGCCCTAACTTCGCCATCAGGAGGATTCGTGAAGATCGTTGGACTAGAAGAGCACTACGTCACGCCCGAGGTCGTCGACGCATGGAACGCGCTGGATACCCGGTGGCAGGACCCGGCCACGGCGGGATCGGCTGGTGGTGACACCGGACGACGGCTCCTCACCCTGGGTGACGAGCGCCTGGCGGTGATGGACGACGCCGGCATCGATAAACAGGTGCTGTCGCTAACCACGCCAGGGCTGTGGAACCTGGACGTGGCCACCGGCGTCTCGTTGCAGAGCTCGTGCAACGACCAGCTTGCCGCGGCGGTGCACGACAACCCGAACCGACTGGCGGGATTTGCCACCCTGGCGCCGCAGGATCCGGACGCCGCAGCAGCAGAACTGCAACGCGCCGTCACCTCGCTCGATTTCGACGGCGCCCTGATTTTCAGCCGCGTGCGCGACAAGAGCATCGACCACACTGACTTTTGGCCGCTGTTCGAGGCGGCCGAAGCGCTCGGTGCGCCGCTGTACTTGCATCCTCAGTCACCGCCCGCCGGTGTCCGCGCGGGCTACTACAACGGTTTCGGTGACGTCGTCGATGCTGCGTTCGCGACTCACGGCGTGGGTTGGCACTACGACGCAGGAGTCCAACTGCTGCGCCTGATCCTGGCCGGAGTCTTCGACCGGTTTCCCGGCCTGCAACTGATCATGGGTCACTGGGGAGAGATGGTGCCGTTCTATCTGGACCGGATCGACCGGATGAGCCCCGTCGCCGGACTCAAGCGCAGCATCTCCGAATACGTCGGTACCAACGTCTACGTCACCCCCGGCGGCGTCTTCAGCCAGCGATATCTGCGCTGGGCGCTCGAGGTCGTCGGCACAGAACGGATCATGTTCGCTGCCGACTATCCCTTTGTCCCCACCGACGGTGGCGTGGCGCGCAGGTTCCTGCTGGACGCCGATATCACCGAGGGCCAACGCGAGGCGATCGCGTCGGGCAACTGGGAGCGGCTCCGAGCCGGCATCCGCCGCTGACGGCGTGGCACGTCGGCCTACTGTTCGTCGACCGCCGGTTCGTACCGCCAGAACGAACGAGCCGCGAACGCCACCACGGTCACGAGCACAAGGCACACCACCGCGGAACCGGACCACGCGATGCTCAGTGTGGTGGTGGCAGCGAGGGTTCCCGCGCGCAGGTCACCCAGGCGTGGTCCGCCGTCGACGACAACGGTGTGCACGCCTTGCATCCGTCCGCGCATCTCCTCAGGGGCGTATGTCTGCAGGATGGTCTGACGGCAGACGGCGCTGACGAGGTCGGCTGCGCCGGCGAGCATGAGTAACCCGAACACCAGCCAAAGATGATGTACCACACCGGCAATGGCGACGGCGGCGGACCAGCCGAGCACCGCGAAAGTGAGCGCGCGGCCCTGTCTGCGGACCCGTCCGATCCAGCCGCTGCCCAACCCCGCCACGATGGAGCCGACCGCGATGGCCGAATACAACAGGCTGATTCCACCGTGGAAGCGGTCAGCGGCCGCTTGCGGGAACAATGCGCGCGGCATGGCCAGCACCATGGCTGCGATGTCGACGCTGAAGGACACCAACAGCACGGGGCGGGTGACGATGAAGGCGAGGCCGGCGAGCACGTCGCGCGCGCCGGCGCGGCGGGATTCCCCCGACGGGGGGAGCCGCGGTAGCCGGAAGATGGCGTAGACCGCGGCAGTGAACAGGACCGCGTCGGCGCCGTAGGCCAGTGCGAAGCCGTGCGGAACGCCGACCAGTACCCCGGCGACGAGCGGACCCAGGATCTGACCCGCGGTGGACGCCGTGTACGTCAGGGTGTTGGCTGCCGGAATCTGATCCACCGAGACCAGCGACGGGATGATGGCGCCGCTCAACGACGAGGACACCGCGAAACCGGCCGTCTGAACAGCAACCAGGGTCAGGATGAGACCGACCGATCGAAGGTCGAGCACCGCCTGAGCCACCAGAACCACAGTCGCCGCCCAGGTCAGAAGCGACGACGCCAGGTAGACCAGCCGACGATCCATCGTGTCCGCGACCGCCCCGCCGTACAGCCCGAAGAACACCAGCGGCAGCAAGCCGACCAGCCCTGCCAGTCCCACAGCGAAAGAGGACTTGGTGATGTCGTAGATCTGCACCGGCACCGCGACCTCGGTGATCATCACGCCGAGCACTGCGGTGCTCTCACCGAGGAAGGTCCGCCGGTACACCGTGTTCCGGAGCGGGCGAACGTCGAGCGCCAGGCTGCTCAGTCGATCGCGTAGACGCCGCGTGTCGTTGTCTGCAGGCCCCTGCCGGGGTGAGTCCGGGCCCGGTTCTGGCGGAGTCATACAGGAAGGGTGTCAAGCTAAGTGACTTGGCGCGCTCCGAGTTGGAACTCACTCCTGCTGTCGGGTCGTGCGAGAGACCCGATGCACGGCACCCCTACGCTAGGGGGATGTTGTTCCTCCTCTTCGGCTACGGCGCCAAGCAGCAATACCTCGGCGCGGGAGAGGTTCGGACCTGCCCGCGTTGCCACAACACCACCCAGTGGCAGCGGATGCGAGAGTTCAAGCAGTTCACCTTGTTCTTCGTGCCGCTGGCCCGGTGGAAGCGCAGGGTGTTCGAGGTCTGCGGTATCTGCGGCGCCACCGTGGCCGGCTGACCGCTCACCGGCGCCGGCCGCGTTGGGGCCAGACGGCCATCCGGTTGAGCAGGCCGTCCCGGAGGCCGACGGTGTGAAATGCCATGGCACAGATGTGCGCGGTGAAAGCGGCGAACAACAGGTACGCCAGCACGGTGTGCGCGGTCCGCAGGACGGCGTAGAGCGCGATGCCATGTGGTGCGATACCGGGCAGGTGCACGGGTCCCACCAACTCGACGGGCGAGTCGGCCGCGGAGAGCATGGCCCAACCGACCAGTGGCTGTAGCACCAGCAACGCGTACATCAGCCGTTCGGACCACGTCGCCACCTTGCGTTCCAGCGGACCCATCGTCGCGAGAAACGCCGGCGGGCGATGGGTGAGCCGGTTGATCAGCCGAACTATGGCGAACACCAGGATGGCGATGCCGAGCACGCGATGGATGGCCAGTAACAGGGGGTAGTAGCTCAGCGCCGCGATCATCGTGACCCCGAGGAAGAACTGCCCGATCACCATCGCCGCCATCGACCAGTGCAGCAGCCGCGAGACCAAGGTGAATTTGACGGTGGCCGCCGGAGTCTCAGTTGTCATGCGTCACCTCCTCGACATGTACTTCGCTGGGCGACTTGGGTTCTCGGGCGCGGCGATCGAATGACCTGGCGTAGACGGCCGATCGGGCCCGGGGCAGTGGGTCGTCCGACGGCGCGAGGCCGTCCGGTAACACCAGGGGATCGAAGTTGAGGTCTCGGGCATTGCCGGCAGCTTCGGTGTGCACCTGTTCGACGGTGAGCACCCCCGTGTCGATGGTGCGCCGCCCCGCAGGCCAGGCCAGCGTGGCGTCGTGCGTCGGGTCACCCGGCTCGGCGACCGTCAGCATCAGGCGCCAACTGGCCGGGCCGCGCTGCACCCGCTCGATGAGCGTGTCGAACAGATAGTCGTCTCCCGTTGGGGTGGAGGTGTTTTCGGCCTGCGGGTCGAGCGGGACGGCTGACCACCGGACGGGAACGGAGGTCCCGCTGCGGTTGGTGGCGATGAAGGCGTTCAGGCTGCGGAAGGTGCTGTCGGCGAAACCAGGGGTCGGCGGCGAAGCCTTGATGACCTTCATGGCTGCGGCTGTCTCCGGATGCCGGGTCAAAAACGCCGCCATCGCCTGGGGATCGGGTGCGCCCGTGGCCGGATCGGGCTTCGAAGCCAGCAGGCGTTCGTAGAAACCCTCCGGGGTGCTGTCGGGGAACACCGGCAGATTGACCATCGCGGTGCGCCACTGTTGCCCGTCGGGCAGGGTGAACAGAACCGCCAATCCGCGTACGGTAGCCGGCTTGTCGGCTGCGTCGGGCACACCGCCGGACAGCGAGAAGCGGGCGACCACCGGGACGGTGCCGGACTCGAAGACCGCAGCCTTCGATACCTCGCTACCCGCTGCGCTACTGGTGAATGTGCCGGTGGCGGCGAGACCCTTGGCATGATTGCGCCGAAAGCCGTTGTGCTGTCCGTAGATCTGTTCGAACCGGTCGGCGAACCGGGCCGGGGTCAACCTGGGCGCATCCAGCCAGCCCGACGCCGCGGTCAAACCCCCCGCACCGGCCGCCACCACTCCAGTGGCAGCGGCCAGTCCGATGAGCGCGTCGCGACGGCTGAGCTCCCAGCCCGTGGTCTCCGTCTGCTGTGGGTCAACGTGTTTCGACAATGCGTGGTCTCCGTCTTCCTCGGCGACGCGAGCTCAGAACGCCAGATCGACTCGTCCGCCGGTGGTGTCTGTCTCGTCGTGGTCCGACGTGTGCTGGCCGACTGAGGTGCGCACCTGTGGGCTGGTGCCGAAGGGCACCAGCGGATTCGTGTCGGCCGCAGCCGACGTCGAAGTGGTGGCGCGGTTCTGCATGTTCGCCCACAGGTTGTGCCCCAGGTCCGCCTGAGCCGGCGACGCGAAACCGAGTACCGCTGCGACGAGTCCGCCGCCGACGATGCTCGTCAGGCCGATCGTCTTGACTGAGGTGATCTTCACGATGAATCTCCATTCGGTGTGGTGCGGTTCTCGGTGCGATGAGCCGCTGACTACACCGTGGCGGTCGGAGACGACGATTGATTGGTCCCTTTCTGAAGATTCGTTAACGATCGGCGCTGTGGGTCGTCATCGCACTACACAGGGATTTGTGCAGTGCATCATGGAGAGATGGACGACCCCACCGGTGCAGCGAGCCTGCGGGCCCTGGTCGTCGACGACGAGGTCGCCTTGGCCGAAGTCGTCGGCAGCTATCTGAGGCGCGAAGGGTTCGAGGTGCATGCTGCCCACGACGGCCCCGAGGCACTAGCCCTGGCGGGCAACGTCGATCCCGACGTGGTGGTGCTCGACGTCGGACTGCCCGGCATCGACGGGTTCGAGGTGTGCCGCCGGTTGCGGCTGTTCTCGGACGCCTACGTGATCATGTTGACGGCGCGTGACACCGAGGTCGACACAGTGGTGGGGTTGTCCGTCGGGGCTGACGACTACATCACCAAGCCGTTCAGTCCGCGGGAGTTGGTGGCCAGGATCCAGGCGATGCTACGTCGGCCGCGTCGCGATGGGCGCGAGGCCGCAGAGCGCGACGCCGAGCGGAAACCGCCGCGCCGGATCGGTGCGCTGTGCATCGACGTCGACGGACGTGAGGTGCGCCTCGACGACACCGAGATCGTGCTGACGCGAACGGAATTCGACCTCCTCGACGCGCTGTCCGCACGGCCGGGTAAGGTGCTCGGCCGGCGCCAGCTCATAGAAATCGTCTGGGGCGAGGCATGGGTCGGCAGCGACAACATCGTCGATGTGCACGTCGGACATCTGCGCCGCAAGCTCGGTGACGATCTGGCGCAATCGCGGTATGTCGCCACCGTTCGCGGGGTGGGTTACCGGATGGGTAAGGGCTGATGCTTCGGCGAGGGCAGTCGACAGCCGGCGACGGTGTCGCCCGGTTCGGCATCACCACACGTCTGCTGGCGGCCAATTCGGTGGTGGTCGTCGCGAGTTTCGTCACCACGATCGTGGTGGCCGCCGTGGTCGGGCCGCCGATGTTCCAGCGGCTGATGGACGCAGCGGTGAAACCGGGCAGCGCCGGCGATCATCCCTACCAGCGAGCCTTCGAGAAAGCCACGGCGGTGTCGGTGGGCACCGCGCTGGCAGTGTCGGCGGTGGCCGCCCTGGCGTTGAGCTGGTATCTCAGTCGGCGGGTCTACCGCTCGGCTACCGAACTCGCCCATGCGACAACGGTGATCGCCGACGGGCACTACGACTTTCGTGTCTCGCCAACCGGTCTCGGCAAGGAGTTCGACGAGATCGCGGCGGCCTTCAACACCATGGCGCAGCGGCTCGGGGAGGTCGAGCACAGCCGACGGCAATTGCTCGCGGATCTCGCTCATGAGATCCGCACCCCGGTCGCCATCGTCGAGGCGTACCTGGAGGCGCTGGAGGACGGGGTGAAACCGCTCGACGCCGACGCCATCGGAGTGCTTCGCGATCAGTCACGCCGGCTCACCCGGCTCAGTGTCGACGTCGGGGCATTATCCGATGCCGAGCGTCCCGCCGGTGCGGTCGATGCGCGCACGGTGTCCATCCAACAGCTCATCGCCACGACCACCGCGGCAATGGACCCGCGCTATCACGCCAAGGGAGTGACCCTCACGGCCGATGTGCCGACGAATGTGCCCGCGGTGTGGGCAGATCCAGACCGGCTCGGGCAGGTGCTGACCAATCTGTTGGACAACGCGCTGCGGCACACGCACCCCGGCGACTCCGTGGTGGTCAGCGCGGCCGCCACCGAACAGAGCGTGACGGTCGCGGTGTCGGATACCGGGGACGGCATCCCACCCGAACACTTGACGCGACTGTTCGACCGGTTCTATCGAGTAGATGCGGCGCGCGACCGCAAGCACGGTGGGGCCGGCATCGGGCTGGCCATCGCGAAGGCATTCATCGAAGCCCACGGCGGCAGCATCAAGGCCGAGAGCGCAGGCCCTGGTGCCGGCAGCACGTTCACGTTTTCGGTGCCGCACCGCCCGGCGCGGCGGCCGGCTACGCCGGTCGAGGAGCCGTCCCTTCCCTACTGACGGATGGGCATCGTTTCGTCCACCACGAAGTCGGCCAGGGACCGGGGGTGATGGTGGTCGATGTGTTCGCATTCCTGAGCCGCCCATCGGTCCCAGTGCTCGGCGTAGCCGGCCCCATCTCGGGCCAGCGCACGTCGTTTGCGGATCGGTGTGGGACAGTCGACCCAGATCCCCATGTCAGCCAGTGCACGGTTGGGGCCGGTGAGCGCGCCGGCGCCCTCGATGACGAGCCGCTGACGGGCTTCGACGGTGTGCCATTCGGCGGCCGTGCCGGTCGTCCAGTCCCAGCGCCGCCATCGGCCGGCACACCCTGCCTGCCGCGGCGCGAGTAAGGCACGGTGGATGTGTGCGGCGGCTGCCTGGAGACCGTCCCAACCGGGATAGATGTCATCCAGGTGGATCAGGATGCTGCCATCCCACTGGCGGGCGACCTCACCAGCCAGTGTGGTTTTCCCTGACCCTGAGCGCCCGTCGATCAACACGGTCTTTGCGTCGATGGCGAGCAGTTGCGCGACGATGTCAGCTGGTCCCAATGAAGTTCCAGTGTCCGGTGACAATCGACAGGGCGACAGACAGGGCTGCGATGACGAGCCCGGCCGCTATCAGCGCCCCATCCTGCCGGCTGAGCACCGAGGGCCGGGCCCAGGTTCGGGACGGATGCGCGCCGAGGCCGCGGGCTTCCATCGCGGTGGCCAGCATCGAACCACGCCGAATCGCGGACACCAGCAGGGCGAATGCTTGGCCGGCAGTGCGACGGACGCGAGCGTGGTCGCCCACGCCGCGGGCGCGTCGCGCGTGTCCGATGGTGCGCCAATCATTACCGAGGAGGCCAACCAGCCGCAGCCCGGCCAGCGCGCCGAGGACGAAACGAGCGGGCAATCGGAGGATCTGGCCGAGGGCATCGGCGAGATCGGTGGGGTCGGTATCAGAAAACAGGGCGATCGACGGCAGCGCGATGGCCAGCACCCGCAACAAGGTGGCCCCGGCCAGGGTGATCGAACCGTCGCTGATGTTGATCAGCAGGAAATGCCAGTGCACCGTCCCGGTCACCTGCCCGTAAAACAGGATGGTCACCGCTGTCAGCGCCGCCGCCATGCCGAGCGCGGCACACCGAGATAGCAATGGCCGCACAGGGATTCGCAACGCGATAATAAGCAGCAGCTCGAGCGCGAGCGCGGTCAGCGCCGACACCCAGTCCAGGCTGAGCACCAGCACTACGGCGATCAACAGCGTCGTGACCAGCTTGGCCACCGGGTTCAGCCGAGGAGTCTCGATCGTTGCGGTGGTCATCGGCTCAATCCCGGCACCCCGTCGAGCCGTACGAGGCCGGCGGGCAGGTCGATCCGATGGTCGGCGAGTAGATCGATGAAATCGAGGTCATGAGTGCCGGCCACGACTGCCACTCCGTCGTCAACCGCCTCGGCCAATATCCGGATGAGTTCTGCCCAGGTATTTCGGTCTTGGCCGAACGTGGGTTCGTCGAGCACCATCACGCGGGGTTTGGTGGCCAGCACGGTGGCCACCGAGAGACGCCGCTTCTCCCCGCCGGAAAGGGTGAAGGGGTTGGCGTCGGCCAGGTGCGACAGCCGCAACCGGTGCAGCAGATCGTCGGTGCGGTCGGCGACATCGGCCTCGGGAAGTTTCAATGCGCGTGGCCCGAGCGCGATCTCATCTCGCACCCGTGCGGTGAGGAACTGATGTTCAGGGTCCTGGAAGACGCTGCCGATGCGGGTGAGCAATTCGCGTGACCGCCAGCGGATCGGTTCACGTCTCCGGGGGGTCGGCGCGAGCGCCACCGTCGACTGGAAGCTGCCGCGGCGCGCAGGGATGAGACCACCGAGGGTGAGTGCCAGGGTGGACTTCCCGGCACCGTTGGGTCCGGTGAGGACTGTCATTGCCCCCTGGTGGATCGCGAAATCGAGTGTGTGACGCAAGGTTTGGGCGGTTGATTGGCCAATTTCCAACCCGGAGGCGACGAGTGCGGGCCGCTGGTCGAAGCTGCGGTCACGACGGAGGTCAGGTGGTGGGCTGCCAGGCACCCAGACACCGGCACGGGTGAGGTGATCACTGGCGCGCGAGATGGTGTCGTGAGTAAGCCCGTCCGCCAAGATTCCGCCGCCGGCCTCCAGCACGATCACCCGGTCGACGACGGGAAGCCAGATCGAGGTGCGATGCTCGATGACGACGAGTGTCGCGCCGGTGCGTTCCGCTACTGCGCTGACGGCATCGCGTACTTCCGCCACGCCGGCTGGGTCCAGGTTGGCCGTCGGTTCGTCGAGCAGGATCAGCCCGGGCCTCATCGCCAGGACACCCGCCAAAGCGAGGCGTTGCTTCTGTCCTCCCGACAACGCCGAAGTGTCGTAGTCGAGTGGCACCGGTAGTCCCACCGCGGCCAACGCCTGCCGGACCCGTGGCCAGATCTCCTCGCGAGCGACGCCGAAGTTCTCCATACCGAACGCGACGTCGTCGCCGACGCGGGGCAGGATCACCTGGGCGTCGGGGCTCTGGAGCACCATGCCGATCCGGTGTCGCCGACGGGCAGGGTGTGCGCCGTCGACGAGCAACCGCCCGGTCTCGGCGCCGTCCTCACTGCCGCCCAGGAGCCCGGCCAAGCCGTGCAGCAGAGTGGACTTCCCCGATCCCGACGGCCCCAGCAGCAGCACCCGCTGTCCCGGTTCGATCGTGAGGTCGAGCTTGTCGAGGGTGGGTCGCGCGCGACCGGCGTGGCGCCATCCCCAACCCTGGGCGCTGACGGCGACGCCGCCGTGCAGGTGCGCGGTCACGACGAGGTGTCGACGTGCTGACCCTGCCGGCCGGATTCGAATCGTGACAGCGCACCGGTGCGCGCCAGCGCCCGCACCACCAGCCAGGACAGCACCCCGGCCAGGAGTGCGCCGGAGATGATGCCTGCCACTGTGTAGATGGTGGCGAAAGAAGCCGCAGAGCCCGGATACCAGATGATGAGGTCGTTGACCGCCATGCCGAGTCCGGCAGCGGCGCCGGACAGGGCCGCGACGGGCAGGTTCCATCGGCGATAGAGGAAGACCGCAAAGACCAGTTCAGCGGCCAGGCCTTGCACCAGCCCGGATTCCAAAGTCAGTACACCCCATTGGTTTCCGACCAGAGCGGAGACAGTGGCGGCCACCAGTTCGCCGTATACGGCCGCGCCGGGTTTGCGCACGACGAGTGCGGTGAGCACCCCGGCGAAGAGCCACCCTCCTCCGGCGAGAGCATTCAGGCCGGGAAGTACTGCACCCAGCGGGGCGCCGATGGGGTTGGCGGCGATGTTCCACAGGACGAACACCATGCCGGAGGCGACAGCCAGGACGCTGGCAACCACGATGTCGATGACCCGCCAGCGGGGCACCCGGCGGCCGTCATCGATGTTTTCGGCAACAAAATTCATACTCAATTCCTTCACTCCCTACGCCGGCATGACCCGGTCAGGTTCGTACGGTCGACGGCTCAGCCGTCCTCTCAGCGCACCTGGTGTGCGCTCCCGTGTGGTTTGCGACCACCAATCTAGTTCAGCCCTGCTCACCGACGGCTTTCGGAGCCGTTACGGCGATCTTGAAGACGAGCTCGGTCAGGGCGCCGAACGCGCCGCAACCCCCGATGAAGAGGCGCTTCATGTCGTAGCCCGCCACGTCCTTCATGGTTTGCGCACCGAACCGGGCCCGGGCACCATCGCCGATGAGGGCGACATCGGCACCGAGCAGGGCGTGCCGGAGGTGGGTCCGTTCGTCAGCGGATGCGGTCGCCACGACATCGCCGATGCGGCGGTGCTCCCCGGCCGTGGGGATGGCGACGCAGTTCACCCCGTGTTCGGCGAGGTGGCGATGGATCCGTCCGAGGGTCGCCTCGGCGCCGATCGCCACGCTGAGGTTGCCGAGGCTGACAGTGATGTCAGTGTTCCCACCGGCGGATAGCGCCGCACCCGGCTCCGGGCGGAAGTTCCCGGTAAGGGCTTGGCGCACGACGGCGCCCAACCCGCTGGTGTCCGGCTCGTCCGGGGAGACCACAGGCAGCATGACTGCGGGGTTGAGCAGGCCTGCCGGGTCCACGGCGGTTTTGACCGACCGCTGTGCCGATATCTCCGTCGGGGTGAAGCGCTTGGTCATGAAGGGGATCTTCTCGGTGCCGACACCGTGTTCGCCGGTGATGGTGCCACCCAAAGACAGTGCCGCGTCGATGATCTCGTTGTTGGCAGCCTCCAGCGCCGCGGCGGCGGCGGGGTTAGCCTTGTCATAGATGGTGGTGGGGTGCAGATCGCCGTCCCCGGCGTGTCCGGTCACCGCGATGAACAGCAACGCGTCGCGGTGGCGCGCAGCGGTAGCTCCGATAGCGTCCTGCATGTCGGGGATGCGGTCGCGAGGCACGGTGACGTCTCCGATGAAGAAGCCCTTGCCGCTGTGGACGACGGCATTGGGGAGGTTCAGCCGGCCGTGCCACATCGCCGTGCGGTCCTGCTCTTTTTCAGCCACCCGGACTTCGGTGGCCCGCTCACGCAGGATCTGCTCGACGACGGGTTGGTCGCGTGCGACGTCGGCGGGACTGCCGTCGACGTCGATGAGCACTACGGCTTCGGCGTCCAGCGGGTAGCCGGTGTCATAGAGCTGCTGCAGTCCGGCGATGCCGTTGTGGTCGAGCCATTCCACGGCGGCCGGGACGACTCCGCTGGCGATGATGGCAGCGATGGTGTCCGCGGCTTCTCGGGCGGTGGCGAATGCGCCCATCAGGCTATGGGTGACCTCGGCGATGGGACGCAGGGCGACGGTGGCTTCGGTGACGATTCCGAGGGTGCCCTCGGAGCCGATGAACAGGCCGAGCAGATCGGGGCCGTCGTCATCGGCGCTGAGGGTGACCGTCGACCCGTCGGGCAGGACCGCGTCCACAGACAGCACGTGGTTGTAGGTGACGCCGTACTTCAGCGCGTGTGGGCCGCCGGCATTTTCGATGATGTTGCCGCCGACGGTGCACAGATGCGCCGACACTGGGTCGGGGGAGAAACACAACCCATGCGGCGCCAGGTGGTCTTGCAGGTCGGAGTTGATGACACCGGGTTCCACACGCGCGCGGCGCCCGTGCACGTCGACTTCCAGGATCTGGTTCAGGCTCGAGAGATCGAGCAGAACACGCCCTGCGCCCGGCATCATGCCGCCGGAGCAGTTCGATGCTCCGCCGCGCGGTACCACGGGGATGCCGTGTTCCGCGGCGATCTGCATGATCGCGGCGATCTCGTCCCGGTTGTGGGGGCGAAGCAGCAAATCGGCCGTGCCGCCGACACCCCAGAAGTCGTGGCCGCGTTCGGTGCGGGTGGCCTCGTCGGTGATCACGTCGCCGTGACCGGCGACGGCGTTGGTGAACTGTTCGAAGGCGGACGGGCTCGTAGCCGTCTCATTCGGGGAGGTGAACGTGGACATGTCAGGCCTTTCCCTGGGTGGGTCGTAGTGCATCGGGGGTGAGGTCTTTCAAGGTGCGGTAGCCGTCGACGGCCATGATGAGGTCCGCTTCGGCCAGCAGTGCGCGAAGGACGTGGACGACTCCGTCAACCCCGCCCAGCGCCATGCCGTAGGCGTAGGGGCGACCGATGCCGACGGCCGAGGCGCCCATGGCGAGGGCTTTGACGATGTCGGCGCCGGAGCGGACGCCGGAGTCGAACAGCACAGGGGTTCCAGCGGCAGCTTCGACGACCCCGGGGAGGCAGTCCAGTGCAGGCAATCCCCCGTTGGCCTGCCTACCGCCGTGGGTGGAGACGTAGATGCCGTCGACGCCGGAGTCGATGGCGCGGCGGGCGTCGCCGGGGTGACAGATACCCTTCAAGATGAGGGGAAGTTTGGTGACCGACCGCAGCCAGTCCAGGTCTTCCCAGGTGACGGATTGCCCGAAAATGCTGGCCCAATAGGCCGCTGCTGCACGGGGATCGGCATCGAGAGTTTCTGGGTGGATGCCGCACTTGGCTCGGAAGACGGGGTCGGTGACGTAGTTGGTCAGGCAATTGCCCCGCAGCTGCGGGAAGTTGGAGTTGGTGAGGTCACGGGGCCGCCAGCCGGTGATCCAGGTGTCGAGGGTGATGACGATGCCCGAGTATCCGGCCGCCTCGGCGCGGTGGATGAGGCTCTCGGCGAGCTCCCGGTCGGTCGGGGTGTAGAGCTGGAACAGTGACGGGGTGTCGGCGGTGTGCGGCCGGACCTCTTCCATCGGGTCGACAGTCAGCGTCGAGGCGACCATCGGAACACCGGTGCGGGCGCTGGCCTGGGCGGCGGCCACATCGCCGTGCCCATTCTGGGCGCACACGCCGATGACACCGATCGGAGCCATGAAAACTGGTGCGGCCCAGCGCTTTCCCCACAGTTCCACCGACAGGTCACGCTCAGTCGCACCGACCAGCATGCGCGGCATGAGCCCCCACTGCGAGAAGGCAGCCACATTGGCGCGTTGGGTGTGCTCGTCACCGGCGCCGCCTGCGAGGTAGGACAGCACCGCCGGCGGCAGCGCCTGCGATCCGCGGGCCTCCCAGCCGGCGTATGCCATCGGCAGCGTCGGGATGACGCCGGTGAGTCCCTGTGCGTAAATCTCGTCCTGGAAGTCGCCGTAGCTCATGATTTTCCTCCGTTTCTGTAGGTCGTTAGTTGCTTGTGCTGTGATGAACTGTGGTGCAGTGGATTTGGTGGTTTACCGGCAGGGTCGCGACTCCGCAGGTGACCACACTTGGGTGCAGCCCGGTTGTCCGTCGGGTGACGGATCGGCGGGAGATGGTCTCGCGGAGCAGCGGGTGGTTGGGCAGCCACCGCATCGCTCGGTATCGCTTGGCGTAGCCGCGGTAGGCAAGGCCCGCAGGCAATTGAGCCATTGCTTCATGTGAGTATTCGAAGACCGCGCACGCATGGCCGTCGATGCGAAGCGGCATGACCGGTGGTTGCTGCGCCCCATGGGCGGTGGGTAGCAGCGGTGTCTGCGAGGTGTGCCAAGTGTCGAGGTAGTCGAGGCGATGCCTGCTCGCGCGGGACGGGGAGGTCAGGCCCACACTTTTCAAAGTGATGGCCTCGGAGCCGTTGTTGATGACGGTCAGCACGATGTTGTCCTCGCCGTACACGTCGACGTGATACGAATCAGTCTGTGGCGCAGATCCTTTGCGGATCGCCACCTCGACGATGATGCGCGGCCACTTGAGCCACAGCAGCATCATGTTGGACAGCAGCGCGGTCACCGAGATACAGAACGCGGCACTCGACAACCACTCGGAGGAACTCATGTCGCAGTTCCCCGAGCCTGGATCCAGGCCTTTTCCTGGCCAGGCTCTGGCAGGGTACGACCGCCCTCCATCGCAAACCGGGCCGGGCTGTTCTGGATGATGACCAGCACTCGGTCGGCGTCGATACCGGTGACGTCGGTGGCGGCGCCGGCGATCTCGGACACCAATTGCGACGTCAGGGCTTCTGGGTGTCCGGTTCGGGTCCAGCCGTTGATGATCAGCGGCCGGCCGGGTGCGGCGTCGGTGTAGATGTCGTCTGGTGCCAGTTCGTGGAACACCACGTTGACGTATGTGCTGGGCACACCGTTGATCCGGCTGTGGATGCGGGTGATGTCGGCCGCCAGCGCTGCCTTGGTGTTCGCATCGAGGGTGGATTGCGTTGTGGTGCAGATGTAGACAGGCATTGGGTGCTCCAGTGTTCGTCGGTCAGTGCGGGCGCTTTACCTAGCGGGGCTAGCCGGGGATCAGAATGGTGGACCCGTGGGTTTTGCGGGCTTCCAGGTCACGGTGGGCTTGTGCTGCACCCGCCAGGGGGTACTTTTCGCCGACGGTCACGGAAATAATGCCTGCACTGATGGCATCGAAGAGTTCGCCTGCACGCCAAGCAAATTCGTCGGGGGTGCGGTTGAAGTGGGTTCGATAGGGACGAGTCAGGTACACCGAGCCTGCTGCGTTGAGACGCTGCGGGTCCACCGGTGGTACGGCACCGCTGGCCGCTCCGAATAAGGCGAGGGTGCCGCGAATGGCGAGGCTCGCCAAGCTGGCATCGAAGGTGGTCTTCCCGACGCCGTCGTAGACAGCCGATACGCCCTCACCGTCGGTCAGGTCGCGGATCTGTTGGCCGAACGATGTCGCGTCGGTGGGGTAGTCGAGGACGTGCACGGCCCCGGCCCGCCTGGACAAGTCGGCCTTGCGGGGGCTGGAGACGGTGGTGATCACCCGGGCGCCCTTGCTGGTGGCCCACTGCGTCAGGATCAGTCCCACACCGCCGGCGCCTGCGTGCACCAGCACGGTGTCTCCAGGCTTGACGGCGTAGACCGAATTGATCAGAAGATGTGAGGTTTCGCCCTTGAGGAGCGCGGACGCGGCCACCTCGGGCGCGATGCCCTCCGGGACGTGAGCGGTCAAATCGACGTTGGCCACACAGTATTCGGCGTAGGTGCCGTCGGTGTCTGCGGTGGCGACCCGTTGGCCGACCGAGAACCCCGCGACACCCTCACCGACGGCTTCGACGACGCCGCAGACCTCGCAACCCAGGATGAAGGGCAGCGAATGCGGGTACATGCCGGTGCGGAAGTATGTGTCGATGAAGTTGACGCCGATGGCCTCAGTTCTGAGCAACACCTGCTTCGGGCCCGGGGTGGGAGTGGGGACCTCGACGTAGGTCAAGACGTCCGGCCCGCCGGTACTGGTGATCTCGATGGCGTGCATGGCAAGTGCTCCTGTTGGCGATGGTTGGGGCGGGCGATGGTGTGGCCGGTGGCGCGGAGAGCGACCGCCGGCCACACCATGGTGTGGAGCGCGTCAGCCCAGGAAGGGCAGCTCGGGCTTGGTGTGCACGACGATGACGGTGGGACCGGTCGCCTCCAGAGCGGCGTTGAACTCTTTGGCCAGTCCCTCGGTGCCGTCCACGGTGACCGACCGCAGGCCGAATCCTGTTCCCAGCGCCTCGATGTCGAGACCGGGCAGGTCCAACCCTGGGACGTTGGGCGTCTTCTCCAGCAGCGCGAAGGACTTCAGGATCTCGTAGGCGCCGTTGCGGAGCACCACGAAGATGATCGGCAGCTCGTGCTGGGCTGCGGTCCAGATCGCTTGCACGGAGTACTCGAAGGAGCCGTCTCCGATGGTGGCCACCACGTGACGGTCCACGCCGCGTTCGCGGTCCCCGAGCGCCACCCCGACCGCGGCGGGCACACCCCAGCCGATGCCGCCACTTGGCGTGGCGAAGAAGCTGTCGCTCTGGGTGGTAGGGCACCACTTGAGCTGGTGGGCCATCGTCGAGGTGGACTCGTTGACCAGCGCCGCGTTCTCGGGCTTGACGGCGGCGACCACTTGGTACACCAGTTCCGGAGACAGCGGCGCCGCGGTGGGCTCCGGCATGGTGGCCGTGGGCAATTGCCGCGGTGTCGGCGCGGACCGGTCGGCCGGCACGTCGACCAGATCGACGAGCTGCTCCAAAACGGTGCGCACCGATCCGATCAGGCTGTCGCCCACCGGCGCGACTGCCGACAGGTGCGGGTCAGACGTGATCTGGAGGACCTCGGTGCCTTCGGGCACCCAGTCTCCACCCACATACGGGTAGTACCGGAACACCTGAGCGCCAATGGCGATGACGAGGTCGTAACCTTTCAGCGCGTCGTGCACCCCGGCGATCGTCATCGGCAACGGCCCCTGAGCCAGGGGATGGGTTTCCGGGAAAGAAACCCGGTCGGGCAGGGTGCTTCCGAACACCGGTGCCTTCAGCTTCTCGGCGAACGCGAGACCCGCGTCCCAACCACCGTCGCGGTCGACCTCGGGTCCGAGCAACAGCAGAGGGCGCTCCGCGCGGCTGATGCGCTCGGCGAAACTCTTCAGCCGGTCGGCGTCGGGGAAGATCCGAGTGCTGACCTCGCGGACCACGGCCGGGCCCAGTGCGGGCTTGTCCCAGTCATCGAGCGGGATGGACAGGAACACCGGCCCCATCGGCGGCTGCATGGCGACCGCGTACGCCTGCATGAACGCCGCGGGAACATCCTCGGCGCGGGCCG
>JBEVHL010000675.1:0-4537 GCA_040511255.1 Mycobacterium sp.
AGCTGGCCGGCCTCGACGCTCTGAATGCCCGAGCGCAGAATCTCCCCGATATAGGCCGCAGCCATCAGCCCCAGCGCGGCGATGCCCAGCGGATACGGGTTGTTGCCCGTCAGCCCGCCGACGATGGGCCCGATGCCGAGCCCGATGATCAAGATGATCACCACCTCGGGCAGGCCCCGGAAGATGTCGGTGTAGATCCGGGCTGGCCAGCGCAGCCAACGCGCCCGGGAGATGCCGGCGACGGCCAGCATCAGACCCAGGGCCAGACCGATGATGCTGGCGCTGATGGTCAGGATCAGCGTGTTGGGCAGTCCCGTCTTGAACAGATCGGGGATGGCCTGCTTGTACAGATCCCAGTTCAAGAAGGAGTCCTTCAGCTGCCGCAGTACCGACTTCTGGGCGACGGCGGAGTTGTCGGCGGTCGGAGTCTTGTTGGCGGCGATCGCGTTGAAATCGGGCAGCACCGGGGCGGGCGCGGCCTTGGAGCCTGGTTTCCATCCGGGTGGCAGCGCCCGAGGTACCCAGTCGGAGTACAGCTTGGCCCAGGTGCCGTCGGCGATGACGGCGTCCAGGCCGGAGTTCAGTGCATCGATCAGCGGCTTGTTTTCCTTGGCCACGGCCCACGCGACGAAGTTGTCCAGGCTGAAGGTGTTCTCGACGATCACCGCCGGGTCGCCGTCCTGCACGGTGCCGACGGCCTGTTGCGACGGCGCCACCCAGGCGTCGATCTGCCGGGTCTTCAGGCTGGCGTAGAGGGTGTTGTAGTCCGGGAACTTCACCGGATCCAGGTGCAGGGTGTCGACGACGTAGGCCTCCTGCACGGTGCCCTGCACCACGCCGATGCGCTGTCCTGCCGCGAGCTTGTCGAACCCGGTGATCGGTGAGCCGGGCGGCACCACCAACGAGAAATACCCGAAGTCGTAGCCGTTGGAGAACCCGACCGTCTGGCGCCGGGCGTCAGTGGTGGTGATCGACGACGACCCCACGTCAAAGCGCCGGCCCGCGACCTGAGCCAGCAGGCCAGAGAAGTCGGTACCGACGAAGTTGACCTTGAGGCCCAGCTTGTCGGCGACGGCCCGCAGCAGCTCGTTGTCGAACCCAGTGAACTGGCCGGCTGCGTTGATGCAGATGCTGGGCGGTGCGTCCGACAGCGTCCCGACGGTCAGCGTGCCCGGCGTGCCCAGCCCGAGGGCGGCGGGGTTGACCGCGGTCAGCGGCTCCACCGTCGGCGTCGTGTACTTATCCTCGGCCGGCCCCTTGGCGGCGGCGGCAAGATTGGTCGGTAGGGCGCTTGCGCTGTCCAGGCCGGGCGGTGCGCACTGATCGGCGGCCACGGTCGGTGCGAGCACCAGACCGGACACCATAAAAGCGGCAGCGGCCAGCGCCAGGATTCGCCCGGTGTGAAGCCTCATTGTCAGAAACATAGCTGCCCCCACGGCGAGGGCAGCGCCTTAGGCTCATTCGGAACGCAAGTCGCCCAGAACCCTTCGACGGGCGAGTTCGGCAAGCATGATCTCCGCCATCAGCTTCGACCGGCCGATGTTGACGATGCGGGCCGCGTCGGCATCGCGGCGCCGGATAGCGTCGGTCTCGGCTTCGTAGTAGGGCAGCATCTGCTCGTGATTTCCCTGGTAGGCCGTCCAGAAGGCCCGCGGGATGAAGCTCTGCGACGCCCGGATCAGCGCCGCCAGCCGCGGCCCGGCGTAGTCGTCGTAGATCGTCTGGCGGTACTCCCAGCCGGCTTCCTGGAACGCCCGCGACTCGGTGTTGGCCCGCAGGGTCTCGGTCAGGGATTCGAGTTTGGGCAAGATGCGTCCGCTGGGATCGTCGGCCGCCCGCGCCGAGGCCAGCCCGTTGAGCAGACCATAGATCTCGTGATGCTCGATGATGGTCGCCTCGTCGAACCGCTCGACGAAGGCACCGCGGTGATAGCGGGTGGAGACGATGCCGTCGTGCTCGAGTTGGACCATCGCCTCCTGGATGGGCACCCGACTGACCCCCAGGTCCTTGGCGACCTCATTGCGGTCGATGCGGTCCCCGGTGCGGAACTTACCGCTCAGCACCAGGTCGACCACGTGCGCGACTACCAGATCCTTTTCTTTGACCCCGTATTTTTTTGGCATGATGCTCCCCGCCTCATCGGGCGACCAGGTTTCTGGGGTGCCATGTGTTTGACTCCGTGCCGCGGCAACTAGGTCAGTGAGTCCAACCCGTTCTGCTTGAATTCACAGTAGGAAACTGACGGTCATTACGGATTTATTTGGACAAAATAGTGGCGGTGTCTTTCTTTTGACCCTATCGGACGTCAGCGCTTGTCGCGCCACTGGCAGAGCGCCTCGGCAGCGGACAGGTCGTAATCCGGCCCGTTGACGCCGACCGTCAGCAGCGTCACGCCGAGTGCCACCAGCCCCTCGGCGCTGGCGATCAGCGCGTCGCCCTCACCTTCCACGCCCGACGACCGCTCGATGGTGTCGGGATCCCGTCCGACCGCCGCGCAGTGCGCGGCCAGGATTTCAGCCTTGGCCGGGTAGGTCTCGGCGGTGGTGAACCCGTGCCAGATGTCACCGAACTCGGCAACCAAGCGCAGGGTCTTCTTCTCGCCCTGCCCGCCGATGAGGACCGGGATGTCGCGGGTGGGAGCGGGGTTCAGCTTGGCCAGCCGGGACTTGATCCGGGGGAGCGAGGCGGCCAGGTCGTCGAGGCGGCTGCCTGCCGTGCCGAAGTCGTAGCCGTACTCGTCGTAGTCCTTGTCTTTCCAACCCGACCCGATGCCCAGGATCAGCCGGCCGCCGGCGATGTGATCGACGGTGCGCGCCATGTCGGCCAGCAGTTCGGGGTTGCGGTAGGAGTTGCACGTCACCAGCGCGCCGAATTCGATCCGCGATGTCTGCTCGGCCCAGGCGGCCAGCATCGTCCAGCACTCGAAGTGGGCGCCCTCGGGATCGCCGTAGAGCGGAAAGAAATGGTCCCAGTTGAACGCGACGTCCACGCCGAGGTCTTCACAGCGCCGGACGGCGTCGCGGATGTCTTGATAGTTGGGTGCGTGCTGGGGCTGCAGCTGGACACCGATGCGCAGGGGGAAGGTCATGCCTCCACGTTAGTGGTCGGGCGGTGCCTCCGCGGGCACGAGACGTTCGGGCGTCTCGGTCGGAGTCAGGCGTTCCGGGGTCTCGGCAGGCGTGAGGCGCTCGGGTGTCGGCGACGGAGTGGTTTCTGGGGTGGGCTCGGGAGTGGTCATGTTGGTGGGCTACCCCGGATCTCAGCGCCCGAAAAGCCCAGAGGGTCAGCCCGCCAGCACTTCCCGCAGGATCTGCACGAGTGCCCGTGGTTGGTCGCCCTGGACGGAGTGGCCGGAATCGGCGACGACGTGGGTGCGCTGAAAGCCGGGCGCGCCCTTGGCGAAGGCGTCGGCGTCCTCGTCGTTGACGAAGTGCGAGTTGGCACCACGCACCAGCGTGGTCGGCATGGTGATGGCGGGGACGTCGTCCCAGAGATTCTCGAAGCCCTCGCCTTTGCGGAACGAGTCGTAACGCCACGTCCAGGTGCCGTCGTCGAGCTGCTTGGAATTGTGAAAGACGCCGCGGCGCAACGAGTTCCGGTCGCGGTGCGGCGCGGCGGCGACAGTCACGTCGAGGATGGCGGCGAAGCTGGGGAAGGTGCGGTCACCCTGGACCAGCGCGACGGTGCCCATCTGCGCCTTGGTCATCTGCTCGTGCCGTTCCGGAGCCGACGGCGTGACGTCGACCAACACCAGCTCGGGAACCAGCGCGGGTTCTTCTGCGGCGATCCGCAGTGCGGTCAGACCGCCGAGCGACATCCCGACCATCAGCCGCGGCGCCGGTGCCCACTCGCGGAGCACCGGGCGCAACGTCTCGGCACTGAGCTTGGGGCCGTAGTCGCCGTCCTCGCGCCACGCCGAGCGCCCGTGTCCGGGCAGGTCGACCGCCAGGGCGGGCAACCCCAGACCGAGGATGACGGTGTCCCAGGTGTGCGCGTTCTGACCGCCGCCGTGCAGGAAGACGATCTGCGGCGGCTCGTTGCCCCATTTCAGCGCGCTGATGGGGTCCGCATCGATCCGGCGTACCGCGGGCAGCGGACCCGTCGCACCGATCTGCTCGGCGTTCTCCGGCAGCAGGGCGAACTCGTCAAGATTCAGCAGTTCGTCGTCAGTGACCACGAATCGGACCTTCCCTAACCATCGAGGGTGCTGTGAGATCGACTTTTCGAAACAAAACGCTATCTCGCTGCACGCTCGACGAGACGAAGTGGTCCTAGCCCTCGATGAAGTTCTCCAGCTGGGTGCGGGCGATATCGTCCGCCATCTGCTTCGGCGGGCTCTTCATCAGGTACGCCGAGGCGGCGACGACGGGGCCGCCGACACCGCGGTCCAGCGCGATCTTCGCGGCGCGCACCGCGTCGATGATGACGCCCGCCGAGTTCGGCGAGTCCCACACCTCGAGCTTGTATTCCAGGTTCAGCGGCACGTCGCCGAAGGCGCGGCCTTCCAAGCGGACGTAGGCCCACTTCCGATCGTCGA
>JBEVHL010000676.1:0-3210 GCA_040511255.1 Mycobacterium sp.
GAACCTCCCGGATACAGGGTCTACTTCGCCTTACCGTTGCTGGCCGAGGCCTTCGCCTTGCGGGCGGCACTCTTCTCGGTGGTGGCGCCTGCGTTCGACAGTTCGCCTGCCGAGCTCTCCAGGTGCGCGCGGACGAACCACTGGAACTTCTCCAGTTCGCCGGCGTGTCCGATCAGCAGGTCCTGCGACACCAGGTCGATGTCGTCGAGGGTCTCGATATTCTTGCGCGTGTCCTCGATCACTCCGCTGTACACCAGGTCCAGCGCGGCGAGGTGTGCAGCGACCGTGTCCCGGCCCACCGAGTAGTCGTCCCACGTGCGGTCCTTGATGATCGCGCCGGGCGTGCCCTGCGGCGAAACACCGAGTGCAGCAATGCGCTCGGCCGCTTCGTCGGCGTAGCCGCGGACCAACTCGACCTGAGGGTCGATCATCTCGTGAACGCCGATGAAATTCGGGCCCACAACATTCCAGTGCACATGCTTGAGGGTGAGGTGCAGATCGTTGTAGGTGCTGAGCTGCTTTTGCAGAAGGTCAGCAACCTGCCGTCCCTGCTTGTCCGTCAACCCGGGGATAGTAAAACTAGGCACAGTAGCTCCTTTGCCTGCGTAGGTGTTTCGTCGTTCGTGCTCCGTGGGCGGGTACCCGAACATCAGCGCAGATAACCGTTAGAGCGCGCGAATGTTCTGGACCGGCAGCCGCGGACCACGACGGGGTTCGCGCGCCAGCCCGCTGAGATAGAGCAGCCGCACGGCCCGATGACGGTGTGGCCGCATCGGCTCGAGTAGCTCGATCATCCGGTCGTCGTCCACCGGGTACCCCAACAGCGTCCAGCCGATCATCTTCGATACGTGGTAGTCGCCGACCGACAGTGCGTCGGCATCGCCGAACGCCCGCTGCGCCACCTCGGCCACGGTCCAGATGCCCACTCCGGGCAGCGACATCATCGCCTCGCGCGCGTCTGCGGGCGGACGGGCGGTCAGCCGCTCCAGCGCGGCGGCCCGTTGCGCGGCGCCGACGATCGTGCGCGCCCGGCCGGGATCGACGTTGGCCCGGTGGAATTCCCACGACGGAACACGTCGCCAGACATCCGCCGACGGGATGATGCGCATGCGCTCGGGCGCCGGGCCCGGCGCGGCGGTGCCGAAGCGCGTCACCAGCAGCCGCCACGCCCGGAACGCGTCAGCACCCTGGACCCGCTGCTCGATGACCGCCGGAATCAACGCTTCCAGCACCTGGCCGGTGCGGCCCAGGCGCAGATGCGGAACTGCCTTGACCGCGGCGGCGATCGTCGGGTCGTCCGGGGCGAAATCGGAATGGTCGTCGTCGGCACCGAGGAACGCAGGCACCGTTTCGATGAATTCGTCCGCGCCGTCCCCCCAGGCCTGGGCGTGTACGGCGGCGGGCCCGGCCCGGGTGATCCGGGCGGTGACGGGGCCGGAGGCGAGCAGACTGGTCCGCCAGATGGCGCCATCGGGGGTGATCTGGAAGGTCGGATCGCCGGGCCCGCGGCGCAATGGCGCCAGCGTCGCGCCGGGGCTGGCCGGTCCCGGGAACGTAACCGTCCGTTCGACGGGGTTCTTCTCGCCAGGGGTGATTGCTACCCCGCCAGGCTAATGGACCGCGGCCTGGCACAAGTCAGTCCGCGTTGACGCCCCACGCTGCGGCGGTCAGGATGACCAGATGACGACGCCGTTCGACGATCCGCAGGCTGAGCTTGCGTGGATGTTCCTACAGTGTCTGTGCGAAGACGGCGATCTCGACGAGGGGTTCGCCTTGCTCAGCGACGATTTCACCTACTGGAACAACACCACCCGCTCGGCCAGTGACAAAGCCGAATTGCGCAAGCTTTGCGAGTGGCGCAAAGCCATCGTCGAGCTGAACTACGACCTGATCGGCTGCCTCAACCAGGGACAGAACGTCATGGTCGAGGCCCATGCCGAAGGCGTCACCACCGCGGGCGTCCGCTACGACTCCCCAATGGTGTTCCTCTTCGAGACCGATGACGGCCTGATCACCTCGGTGCGGGAGTACGGCGACACCCAGCTGAACATCACCGCGCTCGGTGCACCTACTCCGCGGTGACGGTGACCTCGGCCTTGTCGGCGTAGAACGCGACGTGGCCTGCGATGGCCGCGACGGCGGGATACGGCTGCTCGTAGGTCCAGATCGCGTCGTCGACGGTGGTGCCCGCGGGCGTGGTCACGCTGTAGTAGCCGGCATCGCCCTTGAACGGACAGTACGTACTGGTGTCGGTGCGACTCAACAGCTTCTGATCCACATCGGCCAGCGGAATATATTGCACCGCAGGATAAGTGGACTCTTGCAACGTCAAGGCGTTGCTGCTGTCGGCGACCACCTCACCATTGATCCGGACCACCACATGGCCGGTGGTGGGGGCGACGGTGATCGGGTGCTCGGCGGTGGGCTGAAGTACAGGCCGCTCGGTCATGATGTTCTCCCTTGAGAATTCGCTGGCTCTGCAGAGGTGCAACGCCTCCTGATCGCTGCGATTCCCGTGCACTCAAGGCCGGCCGGCGATCCGGTCCGCGACCACCGCGATCGGCGAGGTGGTGCTCCGGCCGCCGGCCTCGTGCCGGTCGGCCACCCGATAGGCCTGATACATCCCCCGGACGCCCAGCCAGCGCAGCGGTTCGGGCTCCCAGGTCCGCGAGCGGTGCCCCACCCACGGCATCCTGGTGAGCGCCGTGTCCCGACGCAGCACCAGGTCGGCCAGGGTCTGGCCGGCCAGGTTCGTCGAGGTGACCCCGTGGCCGACATAGCCGCCGGCCCAGCCCAGCCCGGTCGCGCGATCCAGCTTCACCCCGGCGGTCCAGTCCCGCGGCACCGCCAGCACACCGCACCAGCCATGCGCGATCCCACAGTCGCGGGTCTGTGGGAGCAGGGCAGTCAGCACGCCCTGCAGATAGGTGATGGTCTGGTCGCTGACGGCCCCATCGCGGTCGATACCCGAGGCGTACCGGTAGGGCGCGGCGCGGCCGCCGATCGCGATGCGGTCATCACGGGTGCGCTGGGCGTAGAAGAACCCGTGGGCGGTGTCGCCCAGAGTCTCGCGGCCCTCCCAGCCGATGGACTGCCACACGTCGGTGGCCAGCGGTTCGGTGGCGATCATCGCGCTGTTCATCGGCAGCCACCGCCGCTTCAGCCCGGACAGGGTGGTGGTGAACCCCTCGGTGGCCCGCAGGATGGTCG
>JBEVHL010000677.1:0-60346 GCA_040511255.1 Mycobacterium sp.
GGTGGCAAAGCGGCGCGCCAGGTTGTACGGCGAGTTGTACGACGTCGACGCCGTCGCGATCAGCCCGATCCGTTGGGTGACACCCGCCAGCACCGTCAACAGGATCAGTGGCTCGAGAAGACCGAGCGGTCGGCGACCGACGTCACCGTTGAGCTGCGGGCCGTCGGCCAAGAACAGCGAATCGAACGTGCCGCGTTCCGCGGTGGTGGCCAGCTTGACGTAGTGAGCCACGTCGGTCGCGGCGAACGGGTCGCTCTCGGGCAGCCGCCACGACGCCTCGTGGTGGCCGGTGGTCATGAGAAACGCATTCAGGTGCAGCTGTTTTCCGCCCACGCAAAGACCCCTCGTTGTGATTACCGGCTCCACCGCAACGTATCGACCGCAGGCGGGAAAATCTGCGAACTTCTGCTACGGGAAAGCTGTAGTGGGAGTGCGTTGATCGCCACGGGCCCGTAAAGCAAGCTGGGCAAGCCCCAGGGAAGGAACTTCAACATGACCGGAGTGCTCACCACCCGTCCACCTGCGATCGACTCGCCCGAGCTACAAGCGGTCATCGACGAGATCGCGCAAGACGCCGAGCGGCGCCGTACCGACAGCAGCGCCGGTCGCCAACCGCAGCGCGCGCTTCGGTTGATACGCGAGAATCGGCTCGGTGCAGTCCGGGTGCCCGTCGAGCTCGGTGGCGGCGGTTACTCGAAGCGGGAGTTCTTCGCGCTGGTGATCCGGCTGGCCGAGGCCGATCCTGATGTTCCGCACATTTTGCGCGTGCACTGGGGTTTCGTGGAGGATCGGCTACGCCTGCGGCACTCGGAGCAGGACCGACCCTGGTTGGCCCAGATCGTCGACGGGGTCTTGTTCGGCGGGGCCAGCTCCGAGCTCACCGACCGCCCGCCCGGCACCTATACGTTCGACACCACCTTGCTCGCCGAGGGCGACGGGTACCGACTCAACGGCCGCAAGTTCTACAGCACCGGCAGCCTGTACTCGGATTACCTGAGGATCACCGCCAACGACGTCGACGGGAACCAGCGCAGCGTTCTGATTCCGGCCGATCGCGAGGGCGTCATCCACGCCGACGACTGGGACGGCATCGGGCAGGCCGAGACCGGCAGCGGGACAACCATTCTGGACAATGTGTATGTCGAGGCGTCGGAGATCATCGTGTTCGAGCGGCACGGCGAGAGCGGTCGGCCCCGCCAGTCTCAGCCGCAGCTCATCCTGCACGCCATCGCCGCCGGGATCCTGCGCGCGGTGGCCGCCGACGCCGCCGAACAGGTCCGCACCCGTCGGCGTAGCTACTCGTGGGCAGTGACCGCCGAGCCGCGACACGATCCGCAGTTGCTGCAGGTCATCGGCACTCTGGCGTCGGCTGCGTTCGTCGCCGAGGCCACCGTGCTGGCGGCTGCGGACGCCCAGGACCGCTCGGCCGGCTTCGTCTTCGAGCATGGCCGCGCCGATCCGGACCTGGAGCACGCGGCGTCGCTGCTGGCGGCCAAGACCAAGGTCGGCATCGAGGAGCTGGCTCTGCGGGCTGCCGGTGAGCTGTTCGCTGTCGGCGGAGCCTCGGCGACCCGCGCATCGGCGCACCTCGACCGGCACTGGCGCAATCTGCGGACTTTGTTCTCGCACAATCCCACTCCGTACAAGGCACGGGCGGTGGGCGACAATCTGGTCAACGGCACCCCGCTGCCTGCGGTCGGCTTCTTCTGAGCCCCGGCGCCGCACTTTTACGCACGGCAAGGCAAAGCATTGAGTGCTGCCGCGGGGCGACCTAGCGTTGCGCTTCGGCCGTGACGTCATATCCAGGTAAGGACACATGCACACAGTGAAGAAGCTGGTCGCCTGCGCGATCAGCCTGGCAGTGCTGGCCGGCTGCGGCAGCAACCAGCAGTCGGCAAGTTCGGGTCCCAGCGGAGAGCCAAAACAAGGCGGCACCCTGACCTTCTCCGACGTGCAATTCGTCACCGATGCTTTGAGCACCAACTACACCACCGCGAACCTGCTGTACCAGGTGGTGGACCGGCTGGTCTATATCGACCCGAAAACCGGCGAGGTGCAAGGCTGGCTGGCCAAGGAGTTCTCCCGCAACAGCGACGCCACGCAGTACACCTTCACCATCAGGGACGGCGTGACGTTCAGCGACGGCACACCGCTGACTGCCGATGTGGTGAAAGCAAATTTCGATCAACTCGGAAAAGGCGACTCCAGCAAGAAGATTCCGGCGTTCAGTGACTTCGTCGGCTATGACCACAGTGAGGTCAACGGCAACACCATCACGGTGTTCCTGAACCAGCCGAACACGAACTTCTATAAAGTGGCCGCGAACGGGCGAGCTGCTATCCGCGGTCTGTCCACCTTGGCACTTGACTACGACGGACAGGCCAAGATCGCCAACGTCGTCGGCTCAGGACCGTTCGTCTACGAGTCCCAGGTTCCCGACCAAGAGGTTGTGCTCAAGAAGCGACCCGATTACAAGTGGCCCCCAGCCAAGTCGCCGAACCAGGGCGCCGCGTACCTGGACAAGCTGGTGATCCGAGTGATTGGCGAGCCCGGCCTGCGTGCTGGCGCTGTGCAGTCCAACCAGGTCGATCTGGCCCGAGGAATCCAGCCGACCGACGAGCCCGCCCTGAAAGGTGCCGGCTTCCAGGTGATTCCGGTCCAAGCCCCCGCGTTGACGGTGAACCTGACGGCGTTCCGCATCGGCAACGAGCTGGTCAACGATGTCCGGGTGCGCCGCGCGCTCCAACTCGGCATCGACCGACAGGCAGTTGTCGACACGGTGCTCTCGGACAGTTACCAGGCATCGGATTCCGTGCTCGGACACGATGATCCGCTGTTCACCGATGTCAGCAAGGACATCGGGTACGACCCCAAGAAGGCGGCTGCCCTGCTCGACGAGGCCGGGTGGAAGGTCGGCAGCGACGGGATACGGGAAAAGGACGGCAAGAAGCTCGACCTCACCCTGGCGGCCTCGAATCAGAGCGTGGTGTTCAGACCTGCCTTCGAATTCATCGAGGCCGGCTGGCGCGACCTGGGTATCCAGCTGGTGAACCGGGCGGGTGACACCACCCTGTTCAATGCGGCCAACACCGATCCCGCGACACCGTTGCTCGGCACGCGCACCGGCTACAACATCGGCCTTGGCCTGCTCTTCGGTCGGGAGAACGGCAACCTCACCTTCACCAAGATCGACGACCTTATCGCCCTGTCGAAAGAAGAGCTCAAGGCCACCGATCCCGCGCAACTCAAAGATGTTGTCGCCCGGGAACAACAGAAGATCATCGATGACCAGCTGGCGCTGATCCTGTGGGACGAGGTGCAGGTGCACGCGGCCGCGCCGAACGTGCACATCGAGTTCACCAACTACACCGAGCCGCTGTTCCAGAGCGCGTGGAAGAGCTAGCCGGTGACCAGGTACGTGCTCGCCAGGATCGGCCAGGCGCTGGTGGTGCTACTGCTGGCGTTCACAGTAATTTTCTGGGGGGTCAGCATCCTGCCTGCCGATCCGGTGACGATCTTCGTGGCCAAGGGGGAGGGCTATTTCAACCCTGACGTCGTCACCCAGGTCAAGGAGTTCTACGGGTACGACAAGCCGGTCTGGCAGCAGTACTTCGCCCAACTGAACCATCTGGTGCACGGGCAGTTCGGCTTCTCGTTGTCCAGCGGGCAGGCGGTCACCGATCGGATCGGCAGCGTCATCGGCGAGACCCTGAAGCTGGCGTCGACGGCGACCGTGTTGGCCCTGGTGTTCGCACTGACGATTGTGCTGCTGGCAACCACGGGGAGGGTCGACTGGCTGCGGACCTTCATCCGCAGCATTCCGCCGTTGTTCAGTGCGGTGCCGACTTTCTGGCTCGGTTTGGTTGTGCTGCAGATCTTCTCGGTGCAGCTGGGGTTGTTCTCACTGTTCCCGGACGGTTCACTGGCCTCGCTGCTGATTCCGGCGCTGGTGCTGGCTGTGCCGATCTCGGCGCCGATCGCCCAGGTGCTGCTCAAGAATGCCGAAGCGACGTTGGCGTTGCCACATATCAACACCGCGCGCGCGAAGGGCGGCACCCCTGGGTGGGTGATCCGCAAGCACGTGTTGAAGAACGCGGCAGGCCCGGCATTGACGGTCACCGCCACCACCATCGGTGCGCTGCTCGGCGGGTCGGTGGTGACCGAAACCGTGTTCTCGCGATCCGGGCTGGGCACCGTATTACTGCAGGCGGTATCCAATCAGGACATCTCGCTGATCCAGGGCCTGGTGATGCTGACGACGGTCGTCATCGTCGGGGCGAACCTGGTGGTGGACTTGATCTATCCCGTCCTGGATCCGCGGGTCAGCAAGATGCAGCACCGCGGGTTCAACACCCGACTTGGCAGGTTCACGTGACCCTGAAGGCGCCTGAGCTGACGACCTCGACACAGGTCCGGACCCGCACGTCTGCGACGAAGTTTCTCCGGTCGACACCGTGGTCGGTGCGCATTTCGGCCTTGGTACTGATTCTGGTGGCGGCGTGGGCCCTGGTCCCCGGGCTGTTCACCGACCAGGACCCGCTCAAGGGCAACCACCTGGACAAGTTTCAGGCGCCCAGCATCGCGCACTGGTTCGGCACGGACCACCTCGGCCGTGACGTGCTGACGCGGGTCATCTATGGCACTTCGCACACCGTGCTGACGGCCGGCCTGGCCGTGGCGGTCGGCCTGCTGGTCGGCAGCATCATCGGAATCGCGGCCGGAGTGTCCGGCCCGGTGATCGACGCCATCGGCATGCGGCTCAGCGATGTCCTGCTGGCGCTGCCCGGATTCCTGGTCTCGGTGTGGATCGTGACTGCCTATGGGCCCGGCCCGCTGTCGGTGGGTATCGGCGTGGGGATCGGCTCGATCGCCATCTTCGCCCGGGTGTTCCGCACCGAGGTATTACGTGTGCGTTCATTGGATTTCGTCGAGGCGGCCTTCCTGTCCGGTGAGACCAGATGGTCGGTGATTCGACGACACATTCTGCCGAACGCGGTCGGCGCAGTAGTTGCGCTGGCTGTCATCGACCTGAGCGCGGCCATCCTGGCAATTTCCGCGCTGGGTTACCTCGGCTACAGTGCGCCACCGCCGACCCCGGAGTGGGGACTGTTGGTGGCGGAAGGCCGCAGCTACCTGGCCACGGCGTGGTGGCTCACCTCTCTTCCCGGGGCGGTGATCCTGGTGGTGATCGTGGCGCTGGGTGTGGTGAGCCGTCGAGTGCTGAAGTCCAACCGCATCTGACTTGGAGACGCGATATGTCCGAACCTCTGCTCGAACTCTCCGATCTCACGGTGACCTACCGCGGCGACTCCGATGACGCCCCGCCCAAGGTGGCCTTGGACAGGGTGAGTCTGTCGGTGTCGGCCGGGGAGTTCGTCGCGGTGGTCGGCGAATCCGGCTCGGGCAAGACAACTCTGGCCAATGCAGTGATCGGTCTGTTGCCGGCGTCGGCCTCCGTGTCCGCAACAGCGCTGAAGCTGGGGGGCCGAGACACCCTGAGTTTGACCGAACGAGGATGGAGCCGGATCCGGGGCACTGAAATCGGGCTGGTACCGCAGGATCCAGGTGCCTCGCTGAACCCGGTGCGCACGGTCGGCGCCCAGATTTCGGAGATCTTCGAGCTGCAGAAGGCGAAGTTCACCAGGGGAGAGGTCCGGCAACGCTGCATCGAGCTGTTGGAGCAGGTGGAGATCGACCATCCCGAACAACGGCTGAAGCAGTATCCGGGGGAGCTGTCCGGCGGCATGCGTCAGCGGGTGCTCATCGCGATCGCCTTCGGCCTCAACCCACAGCTCCTGGTCGCCGACGAACCGACCTCGGCACTGGATGTCACGGTGCAGAGCCACGTGCTGCGGGTCTTCGACCGACTGGTAGCCGAACACGGCACGACCGTTCTGTTCGTCACCCACGACATCGGCGTGGCCACCGACCATGCGTCGCGCGTGGTGGTGATGCGCCACGGCGCAGTTGTCGAAGATGCCCCCGTCGAAACCATCATCAGCACACCACAATCGGAGTACGCAGCCAGGCTGGTGCGCCGTGTCGGAGTCATCGCGCCTCCCGCCCCGGTCTCCTCCGACGCCGAAGACGTTATCGACGTCGCGAACGTGGATAAAGATTTCCGCGTCACCAGGCGGACCAAACACGCTGTGCTGCAGGACCTGAACCTCAAGGTCCGGCGGGGTGAGACCGTCGCGCTGGTCGGCGAATCCGGGTCCGGCAAATCGACCACCGCCAAGATCATCATCGGTCTGGTCAAGCCGACCCGTGGCGCAGTGCGCGTTCTGGGCAACGACATCGCAGGCCTGGGCCAGCGGGCACGGCGCGACAACTGGAAGGACGTCCAATTCGTCTACCAGAACCCGGATTCCGCGCTCGATCCGCGCTGGACCGTGCGGCAGATCCTCGACAGCCCGCTGCGCGCCTACGGGTTGGGCGACAGCCGCACGCGCACCGCTCGGGTGGCCGAGGTGCTGGCGGAGGTCAACTTGAGTCAGGACAAGCTGGATCGGCGGGCCGCCGAACTCTCCGGCGGTGAACGGCAACGGGTCGCCATCGCCAGGGCGCTCGTCGTCCGCCCCAAGATCCTGCTGCTCGACGAGCCGCTGTCCGCGCTGGACGTGGTGACGCAGGATCAGGTAATCCGGCTGCTGCTCGAACTTCAAGAAAAGCTGGGCCTCAGTTACCTGTTCATCTCGCACGATCTGTCCGTCGTACAGCGGCTCTCCCACCGCGTCGTCGTGCTCAAGTCGGGACAGGTGGTTGAAAGTGGCGACACTGCATCGGTATTCGCCACGCCGGCGGAGGAGTACACCCGCGCACTCATCGACGCGATCCCCGGTCGCCGACTGGCTGGGTTGGTGGCGGCCCCATGAGCGCAGTGTTCTTCATCTCGTCGGAGTTTCATTTCGCTGACCGGTTCCCGCGGTGGAAGTTAGGTGACCCGGACGCCTTCCCAGGTGGCAGCCATCCGGGACGCGAGCAAGCCAAAGCGCGGTTCGCCCGCGAGCTCGAGCAGATCGGGTTCGACGCGATCTTCGTCGCCGACTTCGCCGGCCTAAACCGCTCGCAGATCAGGCATTCCGGCCCGCGCTCGTTCTCGCCGCTGACTCTGGCCACATTTCTTGCGGCCCATACCGAACGCATCGGACTGGTGATCACCGCATCCACTCAGTTCTCCGAGCCCTATACGGTGGCGAGGGAGCTGACCTCGCTGGACCGGCTCTCGGGCGGCCGGGCCGGCTGGAACGTGGTGACCTCCTTCAACGGCGAAGCCAACTACGGCTACACCGAGATTCCCGCCCCGGCGGATCGGTATCAGCGGGCCCGGGAATTCCTTGCGGTGACCAAGGCACTGTGGACATCGTGGGAGCCTGACGCCATCATCGCCGACCGGGAGTCAGAGATCTACGTCGATACCGCGCGTGTCCACGACATCAACTGGGTCGGCGAGAACTTCCGGGTGCGCCAAGCCCTCGACCTACCACCCAGCCCGCAGGTGTTCCCCGTCATCGCGCAGGCCGGTGCGTCGGATATCGGCATTGACTTCGCAGCCGAGGTGGCGGAGGTGGTGTTCGTCGCCAGTCCTGATCTCACGGCCGGGCAGGATTACTACCACACACTGAAGACCGCCATGGCAGCGCACGGCCGCGATCCGGACGACCTCAAGGTGCTGCCCGGAATCCGTATCTACCTTGGCGACACCGACGAAGAAGCCTGGGCCGCCTACAATTCGGAACTCACCGAGCTCGACCTGGAGCGCGCACGGGAGGCCATCACCTACGAGGTACCAGGTCTCGAGCTTGCCGATCTGTCGCTCGACGCCGTCATTCCGCTCGACCGGTTCCCCGACCGTGCCGAACTGGAGCGCAACGGGCGCCGGGTCAGCCGGGCGTTGATCTACCGGGGGTGGGTGGAATCGGGGGAGTACGCGGAGCTGCGGACATTCCTGGTGCGGTATGCGACGTCATTCGGGCACTTCCAGATCATCGGTACCGCCGAGGCGGCGGCCGCGATCATCGAGCGGTGGATCGCGGAGAATGCCTGCGACGGCTTCATTCTCCTGGGTGGGTCCAGTTTCGACCGGATCGCCCACGATCTCATTCCGCTGCTGCGGCGCAGAGGGATCTTTCGCGATCAGGACAGCTCACCCGCCGAGCATCTGCGGGAGCGTCTCGGCACCCGCACCCCCGGGTTGCCGGCTACGGCAGTGTCCGCTGGAACCACAAGGAGCTCAACATGACCCGGCCCAGGCTGATCCTCAACGCGTTCACCATGAACACCGCGACCCACGTCGCGTATGGGGCATGGCGCAACCCGGAGAACCGCAGCGGCGAGTTCGACCAACTCGACGTGTGGGTGGACCTGGTCAAACTGCTCGAACGCGGCAAATTCGACGCGGTGTTCTTCGCTGACGTCGTGGGACTGTACGACGACTACCGCGGTGGCTGGGACACCTACTTGCGAGAAGGGTTGCAGATCCCCAACCACGACCCGTCGGTGATCCTGTCGGCGCTCGCGCTGTCCACCGAGCACCTCGGACTGGTGACCACCAGTTCGGTCCTGCAGGACCACCCATTCTCGTTCGCCCGCAAGATCTCCACGCTCGATCACGCGTCGAAGGGCCGCATCGGCTGGAACGTGGTGACCAGCGCTCTGCAGAACTCCGCGCGCAACTTCGGGCTGATCGAGCGCGAGGAGCACGACGCCCGCTACGACTGGGCCGAGGAGTACACCGAGGTGGTCTACAAGCTGTGGGAAGGTTCGTGGGACGACGGGGCGCTGGTGCGGGACCGGGAACGGGGCGTGCACGCCGATCCGGACCGCGTGCACAAGATCAACCATGTCGGCAAGCGCTACCGCGTCGAGGGACCTCACCTGAGCTTCCCGTCACCGCAACGCACTCCGGTGCTATTCCAAGCGGGCACCTCCACCGCGGGACGGGCCTTCGCTGCCAGGCATGCCGAGGGCGTGTTCATCAACTCGGCGTCACCGCAGGGCGCCCGGGCGGTCATCGACGACACCCGCGACAGGGCTGTCGCGGCCGGCCGCCGGCGGGAGGACATCAAGTTCCTACAGGGTCTGTCGTTCGTGGTCGGTTCCACCGAGGCCGAAGCACGCAGCCGCGCCGCGGAACTCGACGAGTATCTGAGCATCGACGGCCTGATCGCGCACCGCAGCGGCGGTATCGGGATCGACCTCGGCGGCCTGGATCACAACACCCCCATCGGTGACCTCGCCGACGACGTCCAGGGCACGCGCAGCACCATCGAGTCGTTGATTGCGGCCGCGCCGCCGGGCACCAATCCGACGATCGCCGACCTGATCCGACAGCAGCAGGAGTCGACCCGGGTGGTCGGTACGCCCGAGCAGATCGCCGACACGCTGGAGCACTGGCAGGACGCCGGTGTCGACGGAGTGAACATCCGCTACATCACCACCCCGGGCAGTTTCGAGGATTTCATCGACCACGTGGTGCCCGAGTTGCAGTCCCGGGGCCTGGCGCAGACCGAATACGCGCCGGGAACGCTGCGCGACAAGTTGTTCGGTGCCGGCGCGCAGCTGCCGGACCGACACCCCGCGCGGCAGTGGCGCGGTGCCTTCGCCGTGGATGACGCACTCATCCGCTGAGGACGACGACGCCTATCACGACGACGACCGCCATCAGGCTGCGATGCCTGCCGAGCCGCTCACCGAAGAAGACCGCACCGATCAAGGCGCCGAACACGATGCTGCTCTCGCGCAGCGCCGCCACCGCGGCCAGCATTCCGCTGGTCTGTGCCCACAACACGATCGAATAGGCGACCAGCGAGATCAACCCGCCCAGCAGACCCGGCCACAGGTGCGTGCGCATCTGCGTCAGCAGGTCCCGCCTGCGGCGCAGCAGAGCAATCGCGGGCAGCCCAGGCGACTGGAGCAGAAACATCCAGCCGATATATGCCAGCACGGGCGCTCGTGCCACGCCCAACCCGTCGAACACCGTGTAGGTGGCGATCATGATGCCGGTGGCCGCCGCCGCGCCGAGTGCCCACGGGTTGACGTTGGTGATGCCGCCGACCACCACCAGGCCGATCAAACCTGCTGAGATGAAGCCGATCCCGATCAGCTCGCGCACCGTCAGTACCCGATGGAGCAGGACGATGCTGACCATCGCGACGACGATCGGGGAGATACCGCGGGCCAACGGATAGGTCTGGCTGAAGTCGCCCAGCTGGTAACTGGCCATCAGGAGCAGGTTGTAGGCCACATGGGTGACCGCCGATGCCACGATGAACGGCCAGGCGCCGGCGGGTGGCAGTCCGGTGACCGCGACGATGGCCGCACCCACCACGAAGTACGTCATGCTGATCAGCGCGAAACCCACCAGGCGGTCCGCGATGGCATGCGCCATCGCGTTCCAGGTGGCATGCAACGCCGCCGCCGTCAGGACGGCGGCGACCATCGCGGGACTCAGCACGCCCTACATGGTGTCAAGACGCGACGCTGAGTTCCTTCGCGGTCTGCCTCGGCAGCGCCTCCGCAGCGATGGCCCGCAGGGTCCGCATGATCAGCGCGATATTGGGATCGCGCTGTCTGCCCGCGCGCACGACCGCACTGATGGTCCGGCCACCGAGTTCGATGTCCGGCACGAGCAACGACTCCAACCGCTCCGGGACCGACAGTCGCGGGACGATCGCCGACGCCGTCTCCGTGGCGGCAAGGTCGCAGATGTTCTGCGCGCCGATCAGCCGGTGCTTGACCACCGGGGTGAATCCCGCGTTCTCCCCGGCGCGCATGACCGCGGTGCTCAGCCCGGAGTTCTGGGGGCCGGTCACCCACTGGACGTCGGCCAGGGCGGCCAATCCGCCCTTACGGATGCGCAGGTGCAGGTGTGGGGGCGCCAACAGCACCAGCGGCTCGAACAGTAAAGGCTCGCTGGTCAATCCGCCGAGGGAGTCGTCGCCGGAGAAGTCGTAATTGCACGTGATCGCGATATCGATCTCGCCCTGGCGCAGCAGACGCAACGCACCAGCGCTGGCTTCCTGTTGGACCTCGATCCGCAGATCGGGCTCGGTATCGCTGAGACGTTGCATCAACGGGACGGCCAGCATCGGGATGCCCATGTTGAAGGCGGCGACAGCCACCTGGCCGGAGGTCCGGTCTCTGGTCGCCGCAACGGCAGTCATGGCTTCGTCGACTGCGGTCAGCACGATCCGAACATGATCGACCAAGACCTGTCCGCTGCGGGTGAGGCCGAGCGTGCGGCCCTCGCGCCGGAACAGGATGGCTCCCGCTTCCTCTTCGAGGACGCGGAGTTGTTGCGAGACAGCAGAACTGGTGATACTGCGGCGATCGGCGACGGCGGTGACGGAGCCGAGGTCAGCAAGGTCGCACAACAGCATCATGCGGCGCAGATCGAGCATCAGGCACCTGCTCGTGGGTAGGTGGCGGTGAAATTGACGGTGGGGTACATAACAGACCTCATAGGCGAGTTCGTGTGAGCGGAGGGCCGACACCACGGGAGGTGTCGAGCGGGCGACGGCAGCGCGGGGACCGTGCGTCGGCGCCGACAGCGGCCGGGTTGGGTTCCCGCCAGCCCGGTAGACCGGAGCGTGGGTCAATGACAACAACAGGCAGCGCTGCAGGCGCGCATGAGATCGACATGTCGTCGAACGGTGAGGGCTACCGAATTCACACCAGAAATGGTGACACACATATCATGCGTCACCGGGAGGCTGTTTCTGCGAAGGGCTCTGCTATGCCCCTTGAACTGGGGTTACGTGGCGACCGCTCCAGGAATCAGCGCGGATGTAATTCCAGCGTCATCGAGTCGCCGCTGCGCCTCGGCATAGACGTCGGGGGCCAGTGGGCCACGCCGGGCAGCTTTCGCGTTGTCCCGAACATGCTCAGGGTTGGCCGTGCCGGCGATGATCGTCGTGACGCCGGGGGTGGAAATGGCGTACCGCAGTAAGAAGGCCTGCTCGGTGTCGCCCTCGCGTAGATCGTCCAGGCCGCTGTCCGCCCAGGTGACCGGACGACCGTCCGATGTCGTCTTCGGCTTCTTCCCGGCCTGCGCCACCCCGCCCCGCACGACGATCCCGAACCCCCGTCGACCGGCGAGTTCGATCCGGGTCTCCAGATCACGCTCCAGCGCTGAGAACGGAACCTGAAACGCGCTGAACTCCTCGATGTCCAAGTGGTCGTCGATGGCAGGCAAGGTCGACGACACCCCGAACGCCACGATCTTCCCCTCGTCACGCAGTGCGGTCAGGGTGTCCAGCACATGATCGCGTCTCAGTACCTCCAGTGCCGGGCTGATATGCAGCTGCAGCAGGTCCAGGCGGTCGGTGCGTAACCGACGCAGGCTCTGCTCGACGCCGGCGCGGATGTTCGCCGGTGAATAGTCATGGGGCAGTGGCCGACCCGGCGTGGCGTCCGGTTGGAAGTCCAGTGGGCAGCCGGCCTTCGAGGCCAGGATGTACTCGTCACGGCGGGACGCGATGTGCGCGCCGATGCGTTCCTCGCTGAGTGCGTAGTCGATCGAGGTGTCGATGAAGGTGATGCCTTCGTCCAGGACGGTGTTCAGCACCTCGGCCGCCACCGACTCGTCCAGTGGGCGCGGATTGCGGTGCGGTGTGCCCCTCAGTTCCATGGCCCCGAATCCGAGCACGGTCACCTCGGGTCCGTGGGCACCAAGCCGACGGCGTTCCAGATCGCTCATGAGCCGAGTCTCCGTTCAGGCGGTGGGCAGATCAATCATCGGTGGCTACCGACATTGTTAACGAAAACTGCGCAATGCAAATCCGCACTGTTCCTACTTGGCTGTCGGACCGGGAGCCCGTTGGTGGAGATGAACGGTACCGACATGGCGGCCTGGGACCTGATATCCCGGGGGGATCGAAGGCCTCTATCTCGGCCGTGCACGGGGTATCCTCCATCGCGTAGACGTTGGCCTACGCGTCGTCGGCAAGGTGGTCATCATGAGTACGGGCTGCGGGCCGCGAAATATCGTTCTGGTACACGGCGCATTCGTGGACGGATCGACCTGGCGGGCGGTGTACGACCTCTTGGCAGTGGACGGCTACCACGTCGCCGTGGTGCAGAATCCCACCCTGTCGCTGTCGGGCGACGTGGCGGCGACACGGCACGTCGTCGACGCGCAAGACGGGCCGATCGTGCTCGTGGGGCATTCGTACGGAGGCGCGGTCATCACCGAGGTCGGCATGCACGACAAGGTAGCGGCCTTGGTTTACATCGCGGCATTCGCACCGGATGAGGGTGAGTCAGTGCGAGCGCTCGTGGGTGATCCCGCCGCGCCGGGATCGCCGATCGTCCCAGTGGCGGAGGGGCTTTGGGCTCAAGACCGAGCAAATTTTCACAGTTCGTTCGGTGCGGACCTAGCCACCGCAGATGCCGTTTTCCTCGCCGACTCCCAGGTTCCGTGGGGGGAAGACGCCCTGACTGGGCCGGTCACGGATCCGGCGTGGCGCGGCAAGCCAAGCTGGTACCTGGTTGCGACCGACGACCGGGTGATCCCGCCAGCCGCCCAGCGCGCCATGGCGCTGCGGGCTGGCGCCACCACAGTCGAGGTAGCCGCCAGCCATGCCGTCTACATGTCGCAGCCAGACGTCGTCGCCGCGTTCATCCGGCGGGCCTGCGGTTGAGCAGCGTGTCACCGGACGCCCCGTCGCTCTCACGCCCTACTGGTAGCGTTTTTGGGGTGGCGGGTCTCGGACAGTGGTCTCCTGGAAGTGCAGTTGTGCAGGAACATGTTCCGAATTCACTCGCGCTTTTTCGTTGACGCGCGAAGAAGATGCGGCGGACTGGGCGGAGGTGCAGATGCGCTCTCCGACAAAGCTGGTGGCTCCGGTAACCGATAGGTCGGCGTTTCCGAAGGCCGCGCGGATCTCGCGGAAGGCGGTGTTGACGATGAACAAGTCCAGCCTCGCCGAGAAAGCTGGAACAGAAACGACCAGCTCGGCCGTGGCACGTGACTGCCCGTCGGTCGACGTTGAGCCCAAACCGGTCTGGACCAGCTTGGTGATACCGCATAGGTGCCCACCTAACGAGAAGTGCTGCGACACAGCGGCGCAGGGCGCTCCCGCTCGAACCGAGCGGCATTCACCGGCGTTGGCGAGCATTCAGTGGCAGCGTCCGTGGCTGCGGCGGACGAACCCGAGCCGGCTGCCGCGCACAAACGAAACCGCTCAATAGCGCGGCTGTCGTGTCCGGCTGTTCGACATGGGGCCAGTGCCCGGCGCCGGGCACATGCGCGATCTTGCTGTGGACGAACCGCGGGGCAACGAGGGCGCAGATCGTTTGACGGGATACGAAGCTGTCTTCGCTGCCGACCAGCAGTACAGGGGCGCTCACCGGGGACGGCCCGTCACCCAGCGGGTGTCCAGCAGCCCAGGCGCGAAGCTGTTGTTCAGCTAGTTGAGGCGGGGTGGCCAAGCTGCCCGCGACGAGCAGGTCGATAACGTCTTGAGAATGGTTCACTAGCAACGGCTCCCGTTCTTCGGCAGCTGATTGGGGCGTGCGCTGGCTGGCTGCGGCCGCGAAATCGGTGGCCTGAGCGGTGGACAGTCTTCCTCCGCGCATGGGGAACGGGGTGATGAGCATCAGGCCCGCGACCGAGTTTCCGAGTGCGATGGCAACCAGCTCGGCGACCTGCGCGCCGATGCTGTGCCCGACCACGACGACGGGTCCCCCCGCGTCGAGGTGGTCGCGCGCGGCCAAGACCTGATGGCAATAGCCCTGCAGCACGCGGCCACGGACGGTGGTATCAGTGTCGACCTCGGACAACGTAACCGGAGCGAGCCGCCACCCGGGAATCTCGAGCCGTTCGACGACCCCGCTCCACACCGCTGCAGTGTCCTGGAACCCGGGAATGAACACGATCACGCCCATCAGTCGCTGGCCCGCCTGACGCCGGAATGCAAGTCGGCGCTGGTCGGTGCGCGCTGAATTGCCGTGACTCGCCCTTCGGGTCTGTACCCGGCATCGAAGCGCTCGGCCGGCCTAGGTGGCGCCCAGCAGGCACGATGGTATGGCCGCACGCGTCCCTGACTCCCTACCGGCCGATGCAGTCGGAATCCACCTCGGGCCGGGCCTCCAAAGACGACCTGGCATGACGCTGATCGTCGATCTGCCGTCAGTCTCCGCACCATGTCCGCTATCCCGCCCCGGCCCGCCTACCGCACCTCCTATCAGCGAGCGGCTTGCTCGAACACCGCGACCATTTCAGCGTCCAACAGGCCGGGAACGCTCGACTTGGACATCTCAGGAAACTTTCCGAAGAACGCAGACGGCAGGTCCAGGTCGATGCGCGTACCTTCGCCATCGCGTTGTGACACGCAGACGCGTACCGGCGCGCCTAGTCCGGCCGCAGCGCTGTGTTCGAACAACCCGCGGGCAATGACGGCGTTGCCGACGAGGTAGAACTTCGATTCGATCGGAATCCCTGCCAACCGCATGATCGAGCCCTGTTCGAACTCCCAGAACACAGAGAACTTCGACGGTTCGGATACCTCGGCAACGTAGGCCTCCAGCCCTGCACGGTCGTCGTGGGTGACGAACTCGTGGAGCTTGGGTACTGAACACCGCTGCAAGCGATGTTCGATGTCGTACGTCACGTCGGCGAAGGACCTGTTCGAGTGGATCGTGACGAGGACTCCGTCGAAGTTCGACTGGGTCTTGCCCTCCGGGGCGCTGGTGGTCATTGGCGTTCCTTCTGTAATGGCATGCGGTGCTGGCAATTACGAGCACCTGACACCACGATGCATCCTCGGCTTCGGTCGTGGGGATGCCGCCCCAACACTGTTATTGGCAGGACCAGGTTGACCGCCGCGGCTGCGCATCAGACAGGTGCCGGGTCAGACGGCGATGACCTCGGGCCCGGTGCCATTCAATCCCGCACCGTGGGTCTGGGCCTGCTGTCGGCTGTCGAGTTGGCTATTTCGCCAATCTCGTGGGCTCAGTCCGTACTCGGCCTTGAAGGCGCGGCTGAAGCTGGACATGTCCGAGTAACCGTGTCGCCGCGCCACATTCGCGATGTTGACCGCATCAGCCAACGCAAGATCGCGGCGACACGACTCCAGGCGGCGCGAGCGTATCCAGGCATTCAGGCTGATGCCGGCGTCGGCCATCACGCCGTACAAGTTTCGCACGGAGATGAAGTGCGCAGCGGCGATCCGCTCGGGGCTGAGATCGGGATCGCGAAGGTGGCGATGCGTGTACTGCAATATCCGCCAGAGCAGGGTGTTCGCCAATGCCTCGGCGGCAGGTTTCGCGGCGCCGAGATGGGTGGCGATGACGGCCCGCACCAGATCGATACTAGGTCGCGCGACCAGATCACTATTCGGTGCGGTCAAGATCGCAGGGTCGGCAACCAGGCGCCGGAGATAGTCATAAGTCAACGACGTCAGCGGGTCTCCCGGGCTGAGTACCGTGCCGCAAGCCTTCCGCACGTCGTCGTGTCGGAGGGCCAGTGCCGACTGAGGTATGCGGAAAATCTCCCCTCTGACACCGTGGTCGTTTATCAGGGAATACGGCGCCGTGGAGTCGTGCATCACCAGATCACCCGGCCGCAGCACCGCTTCCCTTCCGTCCTGCACGACAACGCTTCTGCCTTCCACATGAAGGTTGAGAAACACGCTCGGTTCCGTTGCATCACGTGCTAGGCGGGGCGTCCGCTCGACCTTGCCGGCCGTGGTGCGCCCAGAACACACGGTGAGGTCACCAAGGTCGGTGATGACGACGCGGGCGCTTGGGGCAGAGTCTTCGCGTAGCCAGTGCCACTCGACGGGGATCATCGCCGCGCCCATGGCCACGTGCACGTACTCGGCGCGGTCGACTTCTTCTACTGCATCAGTGTTCAGGACTAGGGGCACCACACACTCCAAAGCTCCAGACGCCAAGGTCTTTAGAGTATACGACCGAACGGTCATTATCGTCAGGGTTGGGCCGCTTACGGTCGTCGGTCAGTCCAACCGGCTGATGCGGGCAGCACTGCGATCAGCTGTTCGGCAGTCGCATGCACCGTCGATCCAGACTCGCCGAGCTTGTGCAGCGCTTCGAGGCCGTACAAACCGCCGAGGATGAAGCCGGCCAGCGCGTCCGGGTCTGCGCGCGGATCTAGATCGTGTTCGCGTTGAGCACGGACAATCGATACGGTCAGTGCGCGGCGGTATAGCTCGAACGTTGCGGTGATGCGCGCGGTCGCCTCCTCGTCGGCGGGTATGAGTTCGGCGGCGCACTTCGCCAGGAAGCCCCCCCGTCGCTCGGTGTCTGCCGCGCGGCGATCAGCCACGCAGCGAACGTGATTGACGATGCCGTCGTAGGCGGTGGACGGGGGTTCGCCGCCCAGTTCTTGGGCGGCGCGACGCAGCGACATGGCGCAGTAAGAGTCCAGCGCCCTCATGAAGAGGGAGTGCTTGTCGCCGAACGCGGCATAGAGGCTGCCCCGGCTGACCCCGGTCGCGGCAATGAGGTCGCGCAGCGAAGTTCCGGCATAGCCGTGGCGCCAGAACTGATCTTGGGCGCTCTTTACCGCTTGGCGTTCATCGAATTGACGTTGTCGCCCCACTCATGTCACTTCGTTGAAGACCATCGCCGTCTTCACCGTGGCCGGCGGGTGTCGTTGAAAGGGAACAGCATTCGGCATCCACCTGCGATCATGTAAGGTTCACTGCGTTGAGGAAGCCTCGGGCCAGGTCGAGGTCGCCGTCGACACGCACAGCGGACGCCCACGGCGCGCGCTTGGTCGACCAGGCGAGGAAGTCCTCGGTCGTGGAGATGACGGTTGCCGCGGCGGGAACCGTCGTCGGCGGCTCGGTGACTGTCAACGTACCGCTGCGCCCGTCCAGGAGGACGGAACGACCGCCGGGTCCGGTCAACACTAGAGCCAGGGGAGACGTTACCCGGGCAGCGAGCGCGGGTTGCATCTGCTCGAGTCCGCCCATCAACCACGAGATCGCCGCTGACATCCTGTCCTCGTCGAGGTCGGGAACGCTTAGGGCGATTGGCCCCCTTGGTGCCAGGACGTCATACCGCAGATGCGTGACAAAGTCGAAGGCGAACATATCTGCGATCGCATGCAACGGGTAGGTGCCCAGGTCGAGCATCTGGGTCGTCGTGGACGCCAGGGGCTCGCTCTGCAAGGAGGAGAAGAGTTCAAGCCCGGAGTCGAGTTGATCTCGCAGGAATTGGATCGCCACCGACGATGTCCAGTTCCGGCGTTCGGCGACGACCTGCTCGTTGATTGCCTCGATTCCGAGCGGTGGCGACTCCGCACCGTTGACTGCGGCCTGGAGTAGCTCCAGCAGAGACCCAAGGTGAATGAACACGTCCTTGACCGACCAGCCTTCTGCCGCACTTGGCGTCGTCCACTGTTCAGCGTTCAACTCCGCCGCCACGTCGAATGCGTCTGCAGCTGCCACGCGCAACGCGCGGATTCCTTCAGCGCTCATCAGGATCTCCTCACGTACAACCGGGGCCCGCAGCCGGGCCGGCCACGTGCCTAAGACCCGACGGTGCAGATCCATGGCGAGACTGAAGGCGCACCGTGGAGTTGCATCGGGTAGCGAAATACTAAGGCGCAGGACAGATCTAACATATGTGCAAATTCTGCAGGCCACTGTGCGAAAGCTGCAGGGGTGGCCGAGAATCCAGCAGCGGATATCCTCGTGGACCGATCAGTCAAGTATGTTCCGTTTGGGCGTGTGGCCCAGAAGCGACGGGAGGGTTCGATTGTGTCTAGTAGCGGTGAGCACCCCATGTTGGTCACCGGCGCGGCCGAAGAGGTCGGGTCCGTCGGCGCGACGTTCACCAGGATCCTGCCCGGCGACGGCTGGCCGGTGCGCGCGCCCGAGGGGAGGCGCAGCGATGGCTGACGTCATTGCCGGCGTGGCGATTCCCGACAGCACACTGGCGCGTAGCGCCACCGAGATGATCCGAGACACCACCAACGAATTGATCTATCACCATTCGCGGCGGGTATTCCTCTTCGGGAGCCTGCAGTCGCAACGGTTGGGAATCGAGCCCGATCCGGAACTGCTCTACGTCGCTGCGCTCTTTCATGACACCGGGTTGGTCGAGCCATACCGCACCAGTCATCAACGATTCGAGATGGACGGAGCCGATGCAGCCGTCGACTTCCTTGTCTCACAGAAACACTCAGCCGCGGAGGCTCACACCGTGTGGACCGCGATCGCGCTGCACACCACGCCCCAAGTGCCCTACAAGATGGATCCGGTGGTCGCGGCCACCACTGCCGGGGTTGAAACAGACGTACTGGGTGTGCATCTCGATGCGATAGGGGGAGCCCACCTGGCAGCGGTCACATCGGCCCACCCGCGGCCAAACTTCAAGGCGGAGATACTGAGGGCATTCGCGGACGGCTTTGCCACGCGCCCCGACACGACCTTCGGAACGGTCAACGCGGACGTGCTGCGGCACTTCGACCCCAGCTTCGAGCCCATCGACTTCGTGTCGTTGATCAATGAATCCGGGTGGGCGGAATGAAGGGCTTAGATCCCCTTTCTCGATGTCCTGCCGGGGATGAATGTGAGTCCCAGCCATGAGCGGTCAAGCCGTTGACTTTTCTCACCAACGTGGCGATGGGCCCTGGTCGCCGATGCCTAGCGCACCTCGCTTCGGCTGCCGCCGGCGCGGCCGGGTCGTGCCACTCGGTGAACGGTCCTAGGCCCGCGGCATGGCCAATTACGGCAACTCCTTGGGCGATTATCTGCGGGCCCGCCGCGACCAGGTCCGCCCCGAGGACGTCGGACTCGTCGCTGGCCCGCGTCGACGGGTACGAGGGCTGCGGCGAGAAGAACTCGCGACACTGGCCGGCATCAGCTCAGAGTATTACCTGAGACTCGAGCAGGGCCGCGACAAACATCCCTCACCACAAATCCTTGCTGCCTTGGCGCTCGCACTCCAACTCGACGTAAAGGCTTCTGCGTACCTCGACGAACTGGTCTATGGCAGGGTGCGCGACGACCACCCCGATGCGGCTGCCGAGGTGGCGGCCGACGGGCTGGATGCACTGATCGAACAGTTCCCGATGCCGGCAATCGTGGCCAACCGGTATCAGGACGTGCTGGCCGCCAATGCCATGGCTCAGGCACTTTCGACCCAATTCCGACCCGGTGAGAACTTCCTGCGCTGGCGCCTCGTCGACCCCGCGGCGAAGGACTTCTTCCGGGATTGGGAGGACGCAACGGAGAACGCAGTGCGAGGGCTCCGCGAAGTCGCCGGCGGCGCCCCCGAGGATCCGCGAATGCGCGCTCTTGTCAGCGAATTCTGCTCGATCAGTGACCGGTTTCGACAACTATGGGCACGAGCTGACGTTGGCTACTGCGTTGGAACAACTCGGGTGCGCCATTCCGCAGTCGGCCCGTTGGAGCTGCAACGCAATCGGTTGACGGTGCCGCATTCGGTCGGACAACACGTCATCATCTACCGCGCCGAGCCCGGTAGCGCGTCGGCCCGGGCGTTGGACAAACTACGACGACTGACCTGACCCGGGAACAACTCAAGGGGAGGGACGCGGGCTGGTCATATAATGAGTACATGACCAGTCGTCTTGAATCGGCAGTACCCTACTCGTCGCCGTCAGGGGAACGACGTGGGTAGGCCGAGCGTCAAGGAGCAGCTGGTCGATAGAACGCTCGGCGTCTGGCTCGCACGAGGCTTCGAGGGTTCTAGTGTCAACGACCTCGTGGCCGCAGCGGGAGTCCCAAAGGGGTCGTTCTACAACCACTTTCCCAGTAAGGAGCACTTCGCCGTCGAGCACGTCCGCCGGTACGTCCTCACCTTGCAACTCGGATCGCTGCAGAGCGCGCCAGGCCCGGCCGTGGACGCGATACGTGAACACTTCGTGCAGCAGATCATGGCGCGTCGAGAAGGTCGAACTGAACACGGTTGCCTGCTGGGAACCTTCAGCAACAGTGTGACCGAGTCCTATCCCGCTCTGCGTGAGGCCGTAAACGAGGGATTCGAGCAATGGATCGGTGCCCTGGCGGCGGCGCTGTCCAGAGCCCGCGACGCCAAGGAGATCATTTCCGATCGTGACCCGGCCGAGCTGGCGGCCGCCCTGGTGGACGCTTTCGAGGGGGCGATCGCCCGCAAGAGTGCCACCGGATCTTCGAACCCGCTGGATGTGTTCCTCAACGTGACCCTCGCCGAGCTCACCCGCTAGCGGTCAAGTCGTTGCGGTGCAGCGCCCCACCGGTCGGGGGAGCTGGCCGGACGAAGCCGCTACCCGCTGTGCCGCCCTTAGGCGGCGTCGGTACCTTCGCGCCCGATCAGACCGAATCTCGCTGCGTTGCCGAAGGAGTCGTCGACAAGGACGACCGCTCGCTCATCGCGGTCGAGGATGGATGCCGCGATGGATGCTCGATATCCTGAACCGCAATGCACCCACACCTCCCCGTTAGGCACCTCTCTGAGCCGCGTCGCCAGTTCCTGCAACGGGACGTTGAGGGCACCGTCTATGTGTGCGTCCTCGTATTCGCTCCGCTGGCGCACGTCGAGAATGGTGAGGCCGTGTCTCGCGGTCGCCGCCAGTTCGCGGAAGTCCACCACTCGGTAGGACCGTAGCGCGGTTCCATTGGCCAATTGCGAGACGTCTCCTACCGCCGAACCGTCGACCCGATCGATGCCGATACGCACCAGTTCTCTTCGGGCATCTTCGATCTGACGTTCGTCCTCTCCGATCAGCGTCAGCGCCGCACCCCACTGGTGAAGCCACCCCAGGTAGGTGATGAAGGACGTGGACAGTTCGAACCCCAGGCTGCCGTCAAGGTGCCCAGCAGCGAATGCGGTCCGGCGACGCAGGTCCACGACCCACTCCCCGGCATCGATCCGACGGCGCAGTTCGGCAGGATCGAAACGGATCGGCATCGATAAATCGACCGGCGCGGGCCCGCTCCTGTTGATAACGCCCATGTGGGCGTAATAGGTGGGGTAGGCCGACAATCCTGCGATGAGCTCTTCGACGTACTGCTCCTCGGCGCGCGTCAGCGCGGGATTGGTGTGGCGTTGATCGGCCACGGTGGTGGCACCGTCATCCCCAGGGGTGGCAGAACAGAAGCTTCCGAACCCGTGGGTGGGGTAGACAACGGCATCGTCGGGAAGCGCGTCGGCGAGACGGCGGACCGAATGAAACTGTGCCTGCGTCAGCTCCTGGGTGTGCTCTTCACCGAGAAGATCCGTGCGCCCGGTCGTGCCGTGCAGCATCGACCCTCCGGTGAATGCCGCCACGGCCGAACCGGCGGGTTCGAGCAGGACGTAACTCGTGTGGTGGTGGGTGTGACCAGGGGTGAGCATGGCGCGCAACCGAATCGGACCGGCATCAATGAGGTCACCGTCCTCGACGGCGCGTCGCTCGTAGTCGACGTCGTCACCGGCAGGCACTACGTATTGCGCACCCACGGTGCGCGACAGTTCCAAGCCGCCGGTCACATAGTCGTTGTGAATGTGGGTTTCCAGAACATGGGTGATCCGTACCCCTTCCTCACGCGCCATGTCGAGGACCCGGTCGATGTCACGCTGAGGATCGATCACGACGGCTATGCCGTCCTCGGCGACCAGATAGCTGCGGTCGCCAAGACTGGTCGTCTCGATGATGAACACTTTCATGAGCTTTCCCATCTCTTTCGTGCGTCGACGCCGGAGAGTGGCGTGGCGCGTGCGGCGGCGTCGGCGCCGTCGACCTCGAATCGCTGGTCGGTGTTGGCATGGCTGGTCGCTCCCAGGTCGTGCAGGACGCACGCGAGGAAGAGGAGTTCGTCATCGTGATCGACGGCTGGGCCGTTGCGCGCGGCCAGTTCTCGGGCGAATAGACAGCTACGGATGGTGTGGTTGTAGATCACGCCGGGGGAGACGTCGTACGTCAGTTGGCGGGCAGCAACTGCAACCGGAGAGTCGGGCAGTCCGAATTGTAGGGCGGATTCGGCGTCGGGGATGGTCATGGCGAACCGTTCATTGATGTTGTATCGATCGAGGTGATTGCTTGCCGGTCAATGGCCGCCGTGGGGATCGCTTCGTCACGGGGATCAGTGGACGAGGCAGTGTCGTTGCGCTCCAACTGGAGTGCGTCGTCGTATGCGCGCAGTGCTTCGCGAGTGACCGGGCGTATGTCTTGGGCCAGAAGCAAGCGGGACGCGACGAGACTCTCGGCGGCCTCTGCAACTGCGGCCGCGTACTCGTCGCGGCTGGCGTAACGTTCGGTCGCCGTCGGTCGATCTGGCGGGAAACCCATTGTGCTGCCTAGACGTTCATACAGTGCCGTGGGTAGTCCGCTAATTCGGCGTCGTGGATTCCACCCGGTGTACACCGCGCAGGGCACGGAGACGGCGGGCAACTTGACGCCAGCGATCTCGTTGCCGTCGTCATCCACGGCCGAAACCAGATCGGGGTAGAAACTCCCCAGGGCCGCCGGCCACTGCCCCACGCCATCGCGGGCCGCCGGGCCGAGGTCGACGCGGCGCGCCCGCGGCAGAGCTTCCACATCTGGTCTTGGCACGTGGCCGAAGCGTGCGAGAACCTCGGCGCGGGACGTGGCAGTTCGATCCGTGGTCCGCGGAATTTGACTGGCTGGCGGTGAAACTCCATCGAGCCACGCGTCGAGTGCCACGAACAACGCACGGTGAATGGGTGTCGGATCTAGCGTGTGAGTGGCATTTTCGGCAGGAAACGCGCCCTTCACATCTAGAGCGCCGAAGTGGTCTGTGCCGGCGAGGAGGTAGGTCCGCACGTCTGGATCCTCGTCGAGGTCGTCGCCGGTGTACCGGTCGACGTGTTGCAGTGCGGCGTCGCCGCGCCAGTATTCCCACGCACTGTTGGTCATAATGACCTTGGGGAGCCCGCCCATTTCCCGCTGGCGGCCCAGAAGCTCCTGATGACTGAACGGGGGTTGATCCCCGAAGCCATGGACTTCAGTCAACGGGGGTTGGGCGTAGCGATGGTTGAATTCACCGCGCGCCGCTCCCGCAGTAGACGAGAGGATTCCGTCGAATGCTTGAAGGCCCGTTTCGTCGACGTTGAGACCGTCGAAGAGGAACTGGCGCAGAAACCTGCCGCACTGCGACTCGCCGAAGCCCAGTACTCGGTCAAATCCTCTGGAGCGTAGGTGGGTTGCGAAGTCGCGCAGCGCGAGCAACCCACACCCAACTACGGGAGTCCGATTGGTGCGGTAGGTCAATTCGTACCAGTGAAACGCCTGGAAGTCGCCGTCCAAGGTGAGGTGTTCACCGTCGTCGAATCGCCACCTCGAGCGGTCCATCTCGATCTTGGGTCCTTCAGGTGTCGTCCGAACGCTGAGGGATGCCTGCGCGTCGTCGAGGTCGGCAGCCGGGTACCCCGCGAACTGGAGGCCGGGCATTCCGGGCTGGCTGGGGCTCAGGGGGAGAGTCGACGTCGTAGTGTCTAACCGCCATTCCAGGCGCAACTGGCCAACACCCACGTCCGCCTCTGGGGCGGTGAGCCCCAACCCGCCCGAGGAGCGCAGGACGTCCCACTGCCATCCGCACCAGGCGATCGTCCAGCCTTGATCGACCAGGAAGCCATCCCCGGTGCCCTGGTTCCCGGAACGCGCTGGGTCGTGAGATCCCCGCAAGCTGAGCGGCGGACCGATGACCAGGCCCCGGTTGGGGACCACGAGCAGGACTTTCCGGTTGCCACCGTCCGCGGGACGTAGCATCTTCACATCGGCATCGAATGTGACCAGACCAGTCGCGTTGCGGGGCGCCCGGTTCAGGTCGACGATGCGCTGATTCGCCGGATTGGCTGGCTCTACGGCGAATGAGGCCTTCGCAGACACCCATTCGGTGCGACCGTCGCGACTCCGCTCGACGCCGTGTTCGACTAAGTCCCGCAGCGCCATGCCACTCCTTCTTCTTCGTCTCGGAACTCGGCCCGCGCGGCGCGTCTCGAGTACCTATGGACTCCCGTGAGATTGAGCGTGTCGGCAAATGCCTGCCCTACTCACGCCTCCACCCTTCCTCGATCAAACTTCCACATCGATGGTAAACGACCGGTCGTATTACAGAGCGAGCGACTGACCCGTAGGGGGGAACAGTGCGTCGCCGTCGACGTGTGCGCCAGTGCAGCGCTCCGGTCGCCCGCGTCAGTGGTACGCAGCGGTCCGCTGGGACTTAACGTCCAAAGGCGATATCTCGCAACCTGATTCGTCGATGAAGCACAATCGGACCGCTTGTCCCGTGAGGGAGCGGCGTTCGATCGACGGTCCTTGTGCGCGGGGCAGGTACGTGTCGCCCCATTGCCCAAGGGCGCCGAGGACCAACTGCAGTTGGCGCCCAGACTCGGTGAGGTGGTACTCGAGGCGTTCGCGGCGACCCGGTTCCCGATAGGGCCGACGCTCGAGCGCTCCGTACTTCACCAAAGTGCTCAGTCGGGCGGTGAGAATGTCCGACGAGACGCCGAGCGCATCCTTGAACTCCTCGAAACGTGTTGCTCCGCGGTGCGCTTCTCGCAGGATGAGCAGGCTCCACCGCTCTCCGACCACGTGAAGAGAACGCTCGATGGAGCACTGCAGGTCTTCCAGGGATGCGGCCACACCGCTAACAATACGCTGGGTTGACATTTCCCACTCAGATGCTAGATTCGGATTTCCAACCCAAAGGAGCTGATGTGGAGATCGCGGGCAGTGTTGTCCTAGTAACGGGTTCCAATCGGGGGTTGGGCCGTACCTTCGCCACGGAGCTCGTCCGGCGGGGAGCCAAGGTCTACGGCGGAGCGCGTGACGCTTCTGCCGTCGACGTCGCCGGCGTCATCCCCGTCGCGATCGATGTCACCGATCTGGCTTCGGTCGACCGCGCCGCGCAGTTAACCGGCGACGTCAGCTTCGTGGTCAACAATGCCGGAACCTTTACTGGCGCCTCACTACTCACGGGTCGTCTGTCCGACATCGTGCTCGACTTCAACACGCACTATCTCGGATCGCTCAACGTCGTGCGTGCTTTCGCGCCTCAGCTCGGTGAACACCCCCAGAGTGCAGTTCTGAACGTACTTTCGCTGTTGGCGTGGGTGACATCCCCGGGCTTCGGCTCCTACTCCGCCGCCAAGTCTGCCGCCTGGGCGATGACCAACGCCCTGCGGTTGGAGTTGGCTGAACAGCGCACGCAGGTCAGTGCACTGCACGTCGGCTACATCGACACGGACATGGCCAGTCACGTCGACGCCGAGAAATCCGACCCGGTCGATGTCGTTCGGATCGCGCTGGATGGCGTAGAGGCCGGAAAACCGGAAATCATCGCCGACGAATCGACCAAACGAATTCAAGCCGCACTATCCGGCGGCGTCCCCGCGCTGTACCCCGAATTCGCCTGAGCCGTAACAGGACCACCGGACAGAAGGACATTCATGAAGTTCAGCATTTTCATACCGACCGGCTTCGTCCACGAGCTATCCGATTTCTCCGATGCCCGAGACGCCTACGAACGTCTCGTCGAAGTCGCGCAGGCGGCGGACCGGACGGGCTACGAGGCGGTGCTGGCACCTGACCACCTCACACCGCTGCCGCCGGCACAAGAGATCGTGTTCGAGGCCTGGTCGTTGATCACCGCCCTGGCCGAACGGACAGAAAAGGTCCGGCTGGGCCTGCTCGTCGGATCGGCGGGCTACCGGAACCCGGCGTTGGCCGCCAAGATGGCCAGCACGGTTGACGTCATTTCCAACGGACGTCTCATCTTTGGGCTAGGTGCGGGCTGGCACGAGCCGGACTACGAGCAGTACGGATTCGAATTCGGCACCCTCAAGGACCGATCGCGGCGCCTCGAGGAAGCCGCACAGATCGTCCTCGGCCTCTGGACCAACGACGAGTTCACCTTCGAGGGGCAGTTCTACCAAACCAAGCGCGCGATTAACAATCCGAAAGGTGTTCAAAATCCGCATATCCCGCTGATGATCGCTGGATCGGGCGAGAAGGTGACGCTCCGCAGGGTCGCCCGCTACGCGGACATCAGCAACATCGTCGAGCCCCCAGATGTTGCGCGAGCGAAGTATGAGGTCCTCAAACAGCACACCGAGGACGTTGGCCGCGACTACGATTCCATCCACCGCACCGCCCTCACGCTGGTCAACCTTGCCGACTCTGATGACTCGGCACGGGAGGGCCTGCCCTCGAGCGCGCAACTGCTGTTTCCCGGAAGCGTCGCCGACTACGGGCTCGTGGGGAGCCCCGCAACGGTCGCCCGACGCATCGCTGCCTACGCGGAGTCCGGAGTCCAAGAGCTCATTCTGCTCTTCGCCGATCCCACCAGCGTGGAGGAAGTTTTGCGTTTCGCCGAGGCTTTCATCGACGCGTGACGCGGTCTGCGCATCACGGACCGCCGCCATGTTCACCACCAACATGAGGAAGAGCACATGGGATTCGAGGACAACACCCAACCGTTGACCACTGCGGCGGGCGCGCCGGTGGTCGACAACCAAAACAGCATGAGCGCAGGGCCGAGGGGCCCGCTGTTGCTGCAGGACCTCTGGCTGATCGAGAAGCTCGCGCACTTCGACCGGGAGGTCATCCCCGAGCGGCGCATGCACGCCAAGGGTGCGGGGGCGTTCGGTACCTTCCGGGTGACCGAAGACATTTCCGCCTATACGAAGGCGGCGATCTTCGCCAAGGTCGGCAACAGCTGCGAGATGTTCGCGCGGTACTCCACCGTCGCCGGCGAGCGCGGGGCGGCCGACGCCGAACGCGACATCCGTGGCTTTGCGTTGCGGTTCTACACCTCTGAGGGCAACTGGGACGTGGTGGGAAACAACACCCCGGTGTTCTTCCACCGCGACCCCCTGAAGTTCCCCGACTTGAACCGTGCGGTCAAACGCGATCCACGGACGAATCTTCGCGATCCGGAGAACAACTGGGGCTATTGGACGGGTCTGCCCGAGTCGCTGCATCAGGTGACGATCAACATGGGTGACCGCGGGATTCCCAAGTCCTACCGGCACATGCACGGCTTCGGGTCGCACACCTTCAGCCTCATCAACGCCGCCGGCGAACGGCACTGGGTGAAATTCCACTTCCGTACCCAGCAGGGCATCGAAAACCTCACCGACCAAGAGGCCCAGGCGGTGATCGGGGAGGACCGCGAGTCCCACGGTCGCGACCTGTTCGAGGCGATCGAGCACAGGGACTACCCGCGGTGGAAGCTGTTCATTCAGGTGATGCCGGAGAGCGATGCGCTGACCTACCGTTTCCATCCGTTCGACCTGACGAAGGTGTGGAGTAAGCAGGACTATCCGCTGATCGAGGTGGGTGAGTATGAACTGAATCGCAACCCGGACAACTACTTCGCCGACGTCGAGCAGGCGGCGTTTACCCCGGCCAATCTGGTCCCGGGGATTTCCTACAGCCCCGACAAGATGCTGCAGGGCAGGTTGTTCTCCTACGGTGACGCGGCCCGGTATCGCGTGGGGGTGAACCACCACCAGATCCCGGTGAACTATCCGCGCGGCGCCACGTTGGTGAACACCTACCACCGCGACGGGGCGATGCGCGTCGACGGTAACCAGGGCGGCGTTCCGGGTATAGAGCCCAACAGCTTTGGCCGCTGGGCTGAGCAAGCGTCCTATGTCGAACCGCCTCAGACGGTCGGTAGCACCGCTGATCACTTCGACTTCCGCGCCGATGATGACAACTATTTTGAGCAGCCCGGTGACCTCTTCCGGTTGATGAGCGGGGCTGAGCAGCAAAGGCTCTTCGGGAACACCGCCCGCGCCATCAAGGGCGCGCGATCGGTGACCGTCGAAAAGCACATCGAGAATTGCACGCGGGCCGACCCTGCTTACGGCGAGGGTGTACGCAAGGCATGCGAGGCGCTCGGCGCACTCTGATCCGAGTTGAGCTCGATTGCTGGGGCGTTGGGAATTCGGGGGAATTGGCGCGCACCGACACGTTTGGCGTAACGCCGTCAGTCGACCGCAGTCGCTTCGTTGAGGGCGTCCCGCGCCGGAGGGCACCTGAACGGCGAGGGCGTCGCGAAGAGGTGCCGAAATCCATCGTGACCGTGCACCGTGCCGTGGAAGTGGTAGACCGTGGAGTCGACCGGGAACGACGCCACCATCTGCTCGACGCCCCACTCTCGAACTGCCAATTGGAGGGGGAAATTTGGTTACTTAGCGGTCTTTTCGTGAACGGTGGCTGTCGTCCCGTCGTGCGACTCAGTGACGGACTCCATCGACGGTGCTTCCGTCATGAGCCGGTTGATGTCGCGAGGTCGGCTTGGATGCGTGCCGAGTTTTCCAGGGCGAAGCGCAGCGTCTTCGGTTCTCGCCCGAGGAGTGTGGCCAGGTCGTCGGTCGGTAGATCGAAGTAGCGACCGCAGGCCATCAAGCGGGTCAGCGTCTTGAGGTGTTCGCCGTTGTGCGGCTTGTCGGCTGCCAATGCGCTGTCGATGTAATCGGCGTTCCACGACTCCAGGTCTTGGGGAACGTACTTCACCGAGCGGTTCATGACGGCGGCGTAGTCGTCGGCAAACTCGTACATGCTCTTGAGCTCGGGCCCAATCAGCGTATAGGTCTTGCCGACGTGGGCGGCCGGCTCTTTGAGGATGTTCACACAGAGCTCGGCGACGTCGTATCCCGCGATGGGTGCCACCTTGCTGTCACCCAGCGGCAACCGTAGTTCTCCGGTGGAGAGCAGATCTGGAATGGGAAACCAGGCGAAGATGGGATTCTCCACGAAGATGCTGGCGCGGACGTGGACTACCGGAAGGCCGGACCAGTCCAGAACCTGTTCGCCGATCCAATGCGCGCGCTGCTGCGGTGACCACTGAGATACGGTGCCGCCCAACCACGACAACCGGATTCCTTCCGGCGCCGTCATCCGGTCGAAGGTCAGCAGGGACTGCTCTGACTCAGAAATGTTGACGAATACTTCGAGGTCTCGTTGCGCACGGGCGACCGCGACCATCAGCAGGTTGGCGTCGACGTAGTACGGCGACAATCCCATGCTGAAGTACACCCGTCGACAACCCCTCAGAGCTGCCGCGACATCGGCGATGTTGAGCAAATCTCCCACGAATACGTCGGCCCCAGCCGTCCGGAGCGCCTCCGCACGATCGTCGTCAGTGCGGACGAAGGCGCGGACCGGCCAACCCGCGTCGAGGAGCATGCGGACCATGGTGGTGCTGACTGAGCCCACCTCACCTGCGGCGCCCGTGATGAGGATGGGACGTGTGTGCGTCATGTTGCTCCAGTTCGATTGCAGAAGTCAATGATTCGTGTGCGGAAGGTGCTTCGAGGTCAGTCGGTCTGTGCTCCGAAGTCGGCCTCGATTCCCATCGCGTGCAAAAGGCCGCGCACCTTGTCGTCCAATTCGCGACCCACGGCAGCAATCCGTGGATCCGACAGGCTCCCGAACAACGTGCTGGGCTGGTCGAGGCTGAGCACGGCGTGGCCGGCGTCGTCGCTGTGGACCAGCATGCGCAACGGCGCGTAGAGCAAGGTCAACGGGTCGTGCCGGAACATCCGTTCGGCGATCGTGTGGTTGCCGATCAGGTAGGCAGTGACGCGGGTCCGATGCCCGGCCGGTGCCATGAGGGCGGTGTCGTCCAGGCTCGAGAAAATCATCAAGCCGTTGGGGGCGTTCTGCGCGACGGCGACGAGTATTTCGTCCCACGAACCCCCGCGTCGGACGATGTCGTCGATGGGCGCCTGCTGAAATCTGGGTGCCGCCAATTCGAGTGCGTCGCAGAACGCGTCGAACGGCATCGTCGTCGAGATGTTCAGACGGGTAACCACATGCGTCGTCGACGTCGTGGCGGCTGTGGTCATACTGCTCCCTCGGGTGGTGACGGCTGATGGAAGACGCCTCAGCGCTGCACGAAGGGTCCGTCGTGGACGAAGGCCGTGCGGTTGGCGGTGACGAACTCGCTCACTGTCATCGGTGCTCGTCCGGTGATGACTTCCACGAGGTTGTTCTCACCGGCGAAGACGCCATCCTGGTAGTCCTGGGCCACGCTGCTGACGTGCTGGACGAAGTGCTGACTGGTTCCCTTCGAGCGCAACAGCTCTGCGAACGAGGGGATGTCCACCGGTTCGTAGTGGGCTGGTATTCCGAGGGTGGTGCTGATCTCCTCGACGATTGCGTAGTGGTCGTGTTCCTTGGCGCCCACCAGCGGGTAGACCTGCCGATCGTGAGGAGCGGGATTCTGCAGAACGGCGGCGATGACGTTTGCCTGATCGCGTGCAGAGATGGGAGCGTGGCGACCAGTGCCGAACGGGAGTCGAAGCACGGCCTCGTCATCGTCGCGGCGCCACGCCCATGTCAGCCATTCGGCGAAGAACGTCGGTCGCAGATGCGTCGTGATGAACGCCGAGCGGTCCAGGAGGCGTTCGGAGAGCCAATGGTGTTGAGCGGCATGGCTCGTCGCATCTCGACGCGCTGAGATTTGCGACATGTTCACCACGGCGCCCACGTCGGCCTCGCTCGCCGCCTGGGCGAACATGGCGGTGCTTGCCAGCAGCCCATCGGTCAAGATCGGGTAGCAGAAGTAGGCTGCGTCCACGCTGGCCATTGCCGAACTGATTGCGTGGAAGTCGAGCAGGTCACCCTCGACGACGTCGGCACCGAGTGCGCCCAGAGCGTCGGAGCGCTCGTCGATGGTGTGGACGAACGCGCGCACTCGGTGGCCCGCGTCAAGGAGGATCTCGACGGTCGGTGCTGCGGTGTTCCCCGTAGCTCCGGTGATGAGGAAGAGTTGGTCTGACGCCATCGTGCTGTCTCCTTGAGAATCGTTGTGCCGCTGCGTGACACCGACCATCCGGCTAGGGTCGGCTCAGGAGGACGTCGGCGAACGCGTGGGGTCGTTCCATTGCACAGAAGTGACCGGCGTCGTCGATCGTCCGCACCGTTGCGGCCGGGATCGCCGCCGCAGTGCTCCGCCGGTCACCGGTTCGTGACCAGTCCTGGCTGGTGTAGATGAGCGTCACGGGCACGCTGATTGCTGCGTAGCTGCTGCGCGCCGCGATGAGGGTCGGCAAGTTCTTATATATCGATCGGGCGACGCGCGAATAGCCGGGCCGCTTTCCGACCCGCATGAGTTCGTCGACGAATGGAGCCGGCAGCCGGGTGGGATCGGCGTATCCGCCGCTCATGATGCCCTTCAGGATGGGCTTGTTCTCCAGGCTGGCGAAGGTGGGGCCGACGATTGGCGCACGCACCGAGGAGACGATGAACCGCGCCAACGGGTTCGCGCGTTCCAACCCGCCCGGATAGTCGTAGACGTTGGAGGCGACCACGCGGGTGACTCGTTCGCCCAGTTCGACGGATGCGGTCAGTGCGATGGCCGCCCCCATCGATTCACCAGCCAAGGTGACGTCGGCCAGGTCGAGACCACGGACGAATTCCACTATGGCGCTTTGCAGATCTGCTTGGTCATAGTGCGCGTCCGGTAGAATGTCAGACCAACCCATACCTGGGAAATCCACTGCATAGACGCGGTAACGTCCAGTCAGCAGGGGTATCACCCGCTGGAAGTAGTCCAGCTGGGTACGCACGGTGTGCATCAGCACGAGCGGGGGTCCGTCGCCGCTGACGACGTAACGCAGTCGGCTGCCGTCGGCACGGGTGAACCATTTACCGGGCGCGTCGGACCACGTCGCCAGGTAGGTGAACGGTGACTCAATCAGTTCGGCGGTCATTCGACGAGTATATGACCGGTCGTCTTGATTGTCACGGGGGTCTCGTGCTGTCGGCCCGGCCCGGTGGTGGACCGCACACCGGACCGTTTGCCCCGACACGCGGTTTGCCTGTGACCCGGGACTTCGCGCCGCCTGCATCGTCAAGCAACGGAGCTCGTCGTATCGTGGGCGTCTGACATCGAGGCAAGCGAGGGTGGCCCCAGGAAAGACGTCCTGGGTATAGTGAGACTTACTCAGGATGACTGCGGGATTCCCCGTCGTAGCCCTGCGGCCCCAAGATAGGAGCGCTATCTCGTGTCGAAAGCTGTTCAGACGCCGTCACGTTCAGATCGCGCAACGTCGACGATCTTCGTGGTTGGCGCCACCGGAGCCCAGGGCATGCCGGTGGTGAAGGCCCTCGTTGACGACGGCACATACTCCGTACGGGCGCTGAGTCGCGACAAAACGTCAGAGCGCGCCGAGTCGCTGACCGCGCTCGGGAACGTCACGATCCTTGAAGGCTCCTTCGCTGACGAGGACGTACTGCGGCAAGGACTACGCGGCTGCGACGGTGCCTTTATCAACATCAACGGGTTCAACACCGGCGAGAAGACCGAGATGTACTGGGCCATCAGGGCATACGAGATAGCTCTGGAGGAAGGCGTCGAATTCTTCGTCTACGGCAATCTGGACTACGGACTGAAGGCAGCTGGTTACGACTCCCGATTTCGCACCGGCCATTACGACGGCAAGGGCCGTATCGGCGAATGGATCCTCTTCCAGAATCAGACGAACCGCAACCGCATGGGGGCTGCGCTGTTCACCACGGGCCCTTATATGGAGATGGTGCTCTCACCCGGAACGCCGATGACGCCCACCTTCGAAGACGGTGTCCTCACGTGGAGGGTGCCACTCGGGGACGGTGCAGTCCCGCATGTCGCCTTGGAGGACTGCGGGTTCTACGTGCGCTGGCTATTCGACCACGCCGAGCTGTCCAACGGCATGAACCTCGCCGTAGCCATCGATCACGTGAAGTATGCCGACCTCGCCACTGCTTTCGAAGAGGTTACTGGCCACCCGGCACGGTTCATCGACACCGACCTGGACACATACTGGCAGAGCGGACCGTTCGCCGCCAGGGCGGACGCCCCGGCCGGCTACAACGCCGACCCCGCTGACAAGGCCACCATGTCGGTACGCCAGAACTTCACCGGGTTTTGGAATCTCTGGAAGCACGACATCATCGAGCGCAATTACCCGTTGCTCGACGAGATTCACCCGAATCGCATTCGCACGGTGGAGGAATGGCTACGTCGACACGACCAGGCGGGACGAGACCTTGGCAAGGGATCGCTCTGGGATCGCGTACAACCCGAGAACTGGAAGGCCGAATCGGCGATCTTGAAGGGCAGCGCCGATGGGCGTCGAGGCAAGCTCTAGGGTCCGGCCAGCCGCTGCGGTGCCGAGACGACACGTCGCTGCTGTCACCGGCGGCGAAATCTCCTACCTGGCAGCCGGTCCCAGCGACGGGCCCCTGGTCGTGTTGGTCCACGGCTGGCCTGCCACCGCAGCAACCTGGGCACCTCAACTTCAGGAACTGGGGTCCGCAGGCTTCTGCGTCATCGCACCTGACATGCGTGGTTATGGCGGGTCCTTCGTTCCGCGGACGCCGACGGCGTACGCGCTGCGCCATCTCGTCGAGGATCTCCGCAGTCTGATCGGCCACCGGGACCGGCAATCCGCGGTGTGGGTGGGCCACGATTGGGGGGCGGCGGTCGTCTGGGCGTTGGCCGCACACCATCCCGAGATATGCTCCGCGGCAGCAGGTCTCGTTGTGCCTTACCGTACGCTTGATCGCGGGCTGGAGACCCTGGTGACGTACGTCAACCGGGCGATTTACCCGCTGAGCGAATTTCCGTACGGACAATTCGACTACATGGCGTACTTCGAAGAGTCCTTCGCCGAGGTGACCGCGCTCTTCGACACGGCTCCCGACAGGGTGGTCCGGGCCCTCTACCGACCCGGTGACCCATCGATCATGGAAGGCCGTTCGCCACGATCTACCGTGCGACGCGACGGCGGTTGGTTCGGTGGGGCGACGGTACTGCCCGACCTGCCCCGCGATGCCAACATCCTCGGTGACGAGGTCTACGACGACCTGGTCGACACCCTGAGGTCGAACGGCTTCTTCGGGCCGAACAGCTATTACCTCAACCACGTCGACAACAACCGCTACAGCGAGGAGTCCGTCGATGGGGGATTCCTTCACATGCCGACACTCTTCATCGAGTCCCAGTACGAGCCCACGGCCGACACGATCCGCACACGGCTTGCCGAGCCGATGCGTGAACGTTGCACCAACCTCACCGAGGTCAGCCTCGCGGCGGGACACTGGGTCGGCCTGGAGAAGCCGAGCGAGGTCAACGCGGCGCTGGCGCAGTGGATGCAAGCCGCCGTCCATCCCCACGGTGGGAGACGCCGGCGTCGGCACCCTGGCGGCTCGTATGCGGTTGCCGCAGAAAAGAATTCACATGGACGCCATCCACATCAGAGGAAGTAGAACAACACGGTCTCAGTAGCCAGCAAAGTCGCTGTGGTCACCGGCGGCGCCCGTGGGTTGGGGGCGGCGCTGGTCGACGAACTTTCGACGCGTGCGCGCTCAAAGTCCAATCCGCCGTGCTCATTACGCACTCCGACGCCCGCGGCGGTCGTCACTCATGTGTTGGACGTGCGATCACAGGAATCGGTCGACGCGCCGGCCCAGGCGGCGCCCGACGCCGAGATCGTCTCAACAACACCGGCATCTTCTTGGTGATGTATGGCGACAGGCAGAGCTCTGTCCCTCGGGCCCGCGGAATGAATTATGTCCGTGCCTGACCGCGTCGGCTCAGCGATTCACCTAGGCGTCCCGATCTGGCGTCGACGACGGCGTAGCCAATCTCACCGGGACCAGATCGAACTGGGACAACAATTCCGACGACCATGCAGCCGTCGCCAACAAACTGTGCTCCCTGCTGGGTCGCCACGGAGTCACGTGCGCCATAACAAGTTTCGCTTCGTCGCATGACCATGCGGGCGTCGTCGACATTTTTCCCAGGCGCTGCCTTGGCTGGCCGGAAATATCGGTACCCCCGGCGAAGACTCCATACCGCTTCCTGGCGCCCCAGCCCTGTAGCTACCGGCGCCCGACGATAGGCGCACCCAGGAGCTTTTGCCAGCGTCTGATCCGGGAACTACCCGCCGGGTGCATGCTGGCCGATGCCCGTCGTGCGAAAGCGACTTCGGTAGGTCCCTGGGGAAATCCCGAGATTGCGTTGGAAGGTGCGCCGCATCGTGTCAGAGCCACCGAATCCTGATCGATGCGCGACGGCTTCTTGACTGCTGTCTCCGGTTGCCAGATGCACTTTTGCGGCCTCCAGTCGAGCTTGTTCGACGAACCTGGCGGGCGTCATTCCCACCTGGTCTCCGAACATGCGCACCAGATGCCGCTCGCTGACCGCCGCGCGTGCGGCAATCGCCGCGTTCGAATGGTCGGCGCTGGGATCGGCGACTATGGAGTCCAGAATTTCGCGGAGACTTGTCGTCACCGGCAGTGCTGCTTGAGCCCAGACACTGAATTGGGCTTGGCCGCCGGGCCGCTGGAGGAAGACGACTACCCATCGCGCCACGCGTCGGGCCACGGCGGGTCCATAGTCGCTTTCCACCAGAGCGAGCGCCATATCGGTACCTGCGCTGATGCCGGCCCCGGTCATGAAAGGGCCGTCCCGCACGAACAGTGAATCAGGATCGACCTCCACCCTGGGGTAGAGGGAGGCCAGTGCTTGGCAGTGTGCCCAGTGGGTGGTCGCGCGCCTGCCATCGAGGAGCCCGAGTGCTGCGAGGACGAAGGCGCCGGTGCAGACCGAGGCGATACGTCGCGCACGGGGGGCAAGTGCGCGCACCATGGCCTTGGCGCATTCGTTGCCGTCAGGCGTCTGTTCCTCGGGGATATCGTGTTCACCCGCGGTGAAGGTAAAGGCCGGCGGTACTCCGCCGGGCACGATGAGTGTGTCGATCACCTCCGGTACGTCGGCCAACGGCATATCCACGTTGATCGATGCATAGGCGGTGGTCGCGACGGCCTCACCTGTGGGCGAAGCCAGGATGACCCGGTACTGCGCACCAAAGTCGTTGGCGCGCGCGAAGATCTCCAATGGTGCCGTTACGTCGAGCAATGTCACTTTGTCGTACAAGGCGAAAACCACTGTCTTCGGTTCGTTCGCGTTGTGTCTGGAATCGTCGGCCATTTGTCCTGTGCTGCCCTTCCGTCTGCCTCTCCGGGATACGACACTCAACTGCACAGGTCACCGGCGATCTGGGAGAAGACGATCAACTTATCCGGGTTCTGTTACCGCGGCGTTGCGGACTATTACGAATCCCGAATAGACCCCTGTTGTCGGCGTTGACAACTCAGAGATCCGGCAGGCATTCACCGAATGCCGCTGCTGCCGTGCCGATTTAGAGAGTGGTTCGGGTGTCAGAAAAGAATGCGTTAACACTGAGCATCGGAGTCCTCGGCGCTGTCGCCGTGTGGCTGACCGCGTTCCTCATCCAGGTGCCCGTCTGGGTGGTGTTCATCGCCTGGGCGTCCTTCTTCATCCTTGGCGGCGGGCCGCGTGGACTGCTGCGATCAGCAGCGAGCAACCTGACCGGAATCGTGATCGCCTCGCTGTGTCTGCTCGTCGCACAGCAAGCGGATCTCGGGCCGTGGCTCACGGGTGTCGTCGTCGGAATCGGCAGCGCGCTCATGGTGGCGGTGTCGCGAGTCCAGCTGCTTGCAGCGATCCCCGCCATCGTGTGGGGATTCGCTTCCACGGTGGGTACCACCGCGGTGACAAATCGGGAGATGCTCTACTCCGATCCCATCGGGCACCCCGTCCTGATCGTCGTCACAGCAATGCTGCTAGGCGGCCTTTTCGGCCTTGCCTCAGAAGCACTGGCGAAGGTCATGACCACCACCCGGCACGAGAGTCAGGAAGCAACCGCATGAAGCTGCAGCACACACTCGGAGGGCTCGAGGGCCTTGGCTCCATCAACTTCGAGAAAAGAGTCTTCGTCGAAGACTGGGAAAAGCGCATCTTCGGCATCCACACAGCGTTGATGGGATTGAGTGACTCTCTGCGAGAGGCACTTCCGGGATACGACCTCGATTCGGCAGGTACCTCCTTCCGCACCACGTGGACATGGGCCGACCTCCGCAAGGGCGCCGAGGCGATGAACCCGTTCGACTATTTCAAGTTTCGCTACTACGAGAAGTGGCTCGGCGGCATCAGCGGATACTGCATCGATCAGGGCTACCTGACCGAGGGCGAATTGGCCGCAGCCATCGACCAGTGCCGCAGTGCGGCTGACGCCCACCTACCGGAGAACACAGGTACGGCCATCGACGAACAGGTCATTCGCTATCTGCGCCAGGGGGATTCGCCCCGGCGCGGTCCGGCGACACCTCGGTTCGCCGTCGGGGACATGGTCGTCATCGCCAATCCACCTTCTGGCGACCACACCCGCCTCCCCGGTTTTCTCCGCGGACACCAGGGCGCCGTGGAGTCGGTCGCGGAGGGCAACTACACCTACTTCTGCTCCACCGGGGGCGATGGGCTCGGAGAGCCGGTGCCGGTCTACATCGTCCGGTTCGACCCGGCGGTGTTGTGGGGTGCGATGGCAGAAGCACAGGGCAGCCCCGTCTATGCCGAGCTCTACGAGCCGTATCTGACCCCAACCACCAACGCCGAAGGAGTGTAGACACCATGGCTGAGCAGTTTGACTATCCCTCCGACCGCGAGTCGGTAAGTGCAGCGAAAGTGCAAGCGCTGGAGGCCCTTCTGATCGAGAAGGGCGTGATCACCAGCACCACCGTCGACAAAGTGCTCGGCTATTTCGAGTCGGAGATGACACCGCTGAACGGCCAGAAGATCGTGGCTCGGGCGTGGGTCGACGACGAGTTCGCCAGACTTCTGGCCAAAGATGCGCCCGCCGCCATCGCGCAGCTGGATCTCCCCGACGGGATGGCCGGCGCCGAGGGCGAACACATCGCCGCCGTCGTCAACGAACCAGGCGTGCACAATCTGGTCATCTGTACGTTGTGCTCCTGCTTTCCCTGGCCGGTGCTGGGTCTGCCGCCCTATTGGTACAAGGATCCGGTGTTCCGCGCCAGGGCGGCCCGTGAACCACGCGCCGTTCTGACCGAACTCGGCGTACCGCTAGACGATGACACCGAGGTCAGGGTGTGGGACTCCAGCGGACATTCCCGGTGGTTCGTGGTGCCCTCTCGTCCACAGGGTACCGACGGGTTGTCCGAGGAAGAACTCGCCCAGTTGGTCACCACCGAATCGATGATCGGAGTGGCCATCGTAGAGCCGCCTGTAACAGTGGGAAGCAACGCATGACCACCAGCGACGTCGAGTACGACGACACCGGCAAGGTCCGTTTCCACGACAGCTGTGTGACCGACATGAATCAGCCCACGTTCCAGGAGGATTGGCAACGCCGCGCCTTTGGGCTGGCCGTTGCACTGTCCGAGTTCGACCACTACAGCTGGGACGACTTCCAAGGTGAGCTGATCCGGTCGATCGACACGTGGGAGAAAGAAGGCAAGGCAGCCAGTTCTTGGGAGTACTACGACCACTGGGTAGCTGCGCTACAGCGGGTGGTCGACGAGCACGGGCTTCTCGCCGACGGCTACGTAGGCCCCCGCGAGCGCGACCACGACCATGACCACGACGACCCCGACGACCACGAACCGCTGGAGGAGACAGCATGACATACACCACCACCGTTGCCCCGGGGATTGACATCCCCTCGATCCCGCTGGGGAAGATCGCACCGTGGGCCGTGCTCTTCGGGCTGCTCGCGCTGCTCGCGGTGTTCTTCATCAGCACTGAGCAGGGCGCGATCTCTATGCTGTCGGGAACCGGTGTCCACGAATGGGTGCACGACGCCAGGCATCTGCTGGGCTACCCATGCCATTGAGAAGCGAGCCGCTGATGAATGCACGTGCCTTCCTGGTCCGCGGTCTGCTGGCTGGTCTGCTGGCTGGTTTCGCGACCTTCGCTGTTGCCTTCGTCATCGGAGAACCGTACGTGGACAGGGCAATTGCGATCGAGGAGTCGACCGCTGCAGGAACCGACCACCATGTCGACGCAGACGGCGCTGCTCTGCCGCACTCACACGACCACGAAACCGCAGTGGTGAGCCGCCAGGATCAATCGACGTGGGGGTTGGCCACTGGCACTGTGACCATCGGCGTGACGGTGGGCGGGGTTCTCGGCCTGGTGGCCGCCAGTGTGATGGGCAGGGTCGGGCGGCTGTCACCGGGGACCTCCACCGTTGTCGTGGGTGTGGTCGGTTACGTGTCGGCGGTCCTTGTACCGTTCGTGAAGTACCCGGCCACGCCGCCGGCGGTCGGTTCGGGCGAAACGATCGGGCAGCGCACCGCACTCTATTTCACTTTCCTGCTCATATCCGTTGCGGCCGCGGTGGTCTGCTCGATCATCGCGGCGAAGGTGCTTGACACCCGAGGGGTGCAAGGTGCGGTGCTCACCGGCGCGGGGGTGTACCTGGCGGTCGTCGTGGCTGCCGGCGCACTGATGCCCACCGTCGACGAGATAGGCGACTTCCCAGCCGACGTGCTCTGGGATTTCCGGTTGGCGTCTGTGATCACACTGACCGCGTTGTGGGCAATGACGACCATCGTGCTCACCGCGTTGATCCGTCGGCTCCACGCCGAGCAGTCGAAAGTCCAGGCGCGTAGACACTTTGCGGCGAGTCTTTGACTTCTGAAACGATTCTGCCTGGATCGTTGCGTCAAGTCACGACTACTATGAGCGACCGCGGCATTCCCCAATGTTCAAATGCTGTCAACGAGCGCCACTGGGATGAAGTCCAAAGTTCACCCCGCCGACGTCGTGGGCGATCGCCACTCCGCCTGGTTCGTCCAGACCAGAGGTGACCTGACTTATCAGCACCCGGCTTCTGTTCGGCGACAACAGAATCGACAGGTAATGGTGCGGTGCACCGCCGGCATGAGCGATCCGGTTGACCCGAATAACCGCCGAACCGATAGGAATGTCGAGCAAGCGAGCGGTTGCCGGTCCCGCGACCTCGGCAGTCACTTCATGGTCGAGTTTGTCGATGACGACGCCTGCGGTGGGGAGCAGGTCATACAGAGCCGACGCGGTCAGGGCCTTCGCGGTGACGATCTCCGACAGTTCCACGGGTAGCCACGCTTCGGTGAGCATCAGCGGCTCGGCGGTGCGCCGTTCGCGGCGTAACCGCAGCACATGCAACGCCGGTTCGGCTGAACCGAGTCGGAGGCCGACCCCCGCGGGTGGGGGTCGGTTGTCGTATTCGAGCACCTCGACATCGGTTTCGAACTGGATCTGCTTGAGCTCGTCGGCATAGGACATGCCGACGGCCGGCGATGATTGCCGATCATTCTGGCGGACAAACGATCCCACGCCGTGGCGGCGTTCGATGTAACCCTGCTCGGCGAGATCGGCCAACGCGCGGCGCACGGTGATGCGGGAGACGCCGAACTGTTCGCCCAGGGATTGCTCGGTGGGCAGCGGGTCGCCCTGCGCCAGAGCACCTCGGGCGATCTCGTCATGCAGCACCAGGAACAGCTGACGGTGCAGCGGCACACCGGCATCAGGTGTGGTGCCGGTGGCAGCGATTGGTCGTGGGCTCATCAGGATTTTCAGCATAGGTGCCGCCTTGCCAAACCTCATGAATTCAGTTGTACTAGTTCTATAACAACTGAGGAGGGAGCCGCAATGGCACAGCTGGCGACGGATCCAACGGGCCCGACGGGTGCGCTGGCCACCTGGGTGGCGAACCTGACGCTCGACGCAGTACCGCAGCAGGTCGTCGAGCGAGCCAAACACCTGCTGCTCGACGGGCTGGGGTGCGCCTTGATCGGTGCGCAGCTGCCCTGGTCGCGAGTGGCGACTGACGCGGTCCTCGGCTTGGAAGCACGCGGTGACACCATCGTCATCGGCACCGGTCGTACCACCAGCCCGGCCGCCGCCGCGGTACTCAACAGCACCTTCATCCAGGGGTTCGAACTCGACGATTTTCATCCCATCGCGCCCCTGCACAGCGCATCGCTGATCATTCCGGCCCTGCTGTCCACGGCCACGTTGCTTCCCTCGGTCAGCGGCGCCGACGTGCTCGTGGCAGCCATCGCCGGTTTCGAAGTCGGCCCCCGCGTGGGCTACACGCTGCACGGTGCACAGATGCTCGACCGCGGTTGGCATTCCGGCCCGGTGTTCGGCACCCATGCCGCCGCGATGGCCGCGGGCAGGTTGCGCCACCTGTCGCCAGGACAACTCGAAGACGCACTCGGGATGGCTGCCACCCAGTCATCGGGCCTGATGGCTGCCCAGTACGAGGCGATGAGCAAACGGATGCAACACGGGTTCGCCGCCCGCAACGGCTTCTACGCGGCGGGCCTGGCGGCGGGCGGCTACACCGGTATCAAGCGGGTGTTCGAACGCGAGTACGGCGGGTTCCTCAGTGTTTTCGGAGAGGGTCACTACCCGGACGCCGCCCAGCTGACCGGTCAGCTCGGGCAACGCTGGGAAACGCAGACCATCATGGTCAAGTCCTACGCGGCGATGGGCGGATTACACGGCGCAATCGACGCCGCCCGTCAACTGCGCAATTCCGTTGACGTCCAGGCGATCTCGGCCATCGATATCACTGTCGGGGACACCGTCTACAAGCACGGTTGGTGGAAACCCGAGCGACCACTGACCGCCATCGGTGCACAGATGAACATCGGCTACGTCACGGCCGCGGCCCTGTTGGACGGGAACGTGCTGCCCGAACAGTTCACCACCGCCCGGTTGGCCGCCGACGATATCTGGGTGCTGATCTCCCGCACGAACGTCCACCTCGACGAAGCGCTGTCCGATGCGCCGGTCGACGAACGGTTCCGCACCGACCTGACCGTCACCACCGACGACGGAGCACAACGCCATCTCCGGGTGGACCAGCCGCACGGCGGCCCAGTCGACCCGGTCAGCAACGCCGAACTCGTGACGAAATTCCACGCCGTGGCCGACCGGGTCACCACACCTGCGCGTGCCGCCGCCATCGAGCGCGCCGTACTCGGTCTCGACAACCTCGATCACATCGCCGACCTGACCGAGCTACTCGCAGGCCCCGTCGCCGCCACCCTGAACTGAAAGGACGTCCATGTCACCTACACCTCCGCGTCGGCAACTGCGGAACCTGCTCGACAGCCACCAATTGATCCTCGCCCCAGGGGTTTTCGACGGTATCTCCGCCCAGCTCGCCAGACGGACCGGACATGTCGCGGCGTATCTCACCGGTGCGGGCGTCGCCGCCGCCGGCTTCGGCCTACCCGACATCGGCCTGGTGACCCAGACCGAGATGGTCGAGCGGTGCAGGATGATCGTCGACGCCCTCGACGGTGTGCCGTTGATCGCCGACGCCGACACCGGTTACGGAGCGCCCCTGAATGTGGTCCGCACCGTCCGGCTGTACGAAAACGCTGGCGTGGCCGCCATCCAACTGGAGGATCAGGCGTTCCCGAAGCGATGCGGGCACCTGCCCGACAAACACGTCATCGACGCCGCGGTATTCGAGCAGACGCTGGCCGCCGCCCTCGACGCCCGCACTGACGACGACCTGCTGATCATCGCCCGCACCGACGCCCGCGCACCGTTGGGTCTCGACGAGGCAATCGACCGGGCCAACCGGTACGCCACAGCAGGGGCCGACATCATCTTCGTCGAGGCGCCGCAGGGTGTCGACGAGATCGAACGCATCGCGCGGGACGTCCGGGCACCGCTGTTGATCAACCTGGTGCTCGGCGGTCTCACGCCGCTGGAATCGGCAGCCCGTCTGCAGGAACTGGGGTACGCCATCGCGATTCATCCCGCCGACGTGTTGGCCCGCGCCGCCCTGGGGATGCTGGAGGCACTGTGCGAACTGGGCGGCGGCAACCTCGCCGACGTGCTGCCCGACAAGCCCGAGGACTTCTTCAACCTGGTCGGTCTGCAGGAATGGTCGGCGATCGACCAGAGGATCGCTGCCCACCAGGAGGCCACGTCATGGGTATGACCATCATCGAGAAGATCCTGGCCCGCAAGGCCGGGCTCGGTGCGGTGTCGGTGGGGGACACCGTGGTCGTCGACGTCGATATGACCGTGCTGATCGACCTGCAGTTCGCGACGATGTGGCTGGAACCGTTACGCATCCACGATCCCGACAAGCTGGCGATCGTGATGGACCACGCCGTGCCTGCGCCCACCCTCAAGGACGCGGCGGGCGGATCGCAGGCCAGAAAGTTCGCCGCAAGATTCGGTATCGAACGATTCTACGACGTCGGCAGGCACGGCATCTGTCACCAGGTGATCGCGGAGAACGGCTTGGCCCGGCCGGGTGAGATCCTGGCCTGCACAGATTCACACACCTGCGCTGCCGGCGCCTACAACACCCTGGCCCGCGGACTCGGTCCCGCGGAGGTGTACTCGATTATGTGTACCGGATCCACTTGGTATCAGGTGGCTCCGACGATCCGCTACCAGCTCCACGGCGTCAAACCGGACGAGGTCAGCGGCAAGGACATCTTCCTGCACCTTGCCAACGAATACGGGGACGCGGCCAACATGAACCTGGAGTTCGGCGGCCCCGGGCTGGGGAGCATCCCCATGCATGACCGGCGCACCATCGCCGCCCAGGGCGCGGAGGTGTCCGCCGATTTCAGCACCTTCGATGTCGACAGTGTGCTCGCCGACTTCCTCGCTGACCGCGGGGTGACGAATTACCTTGCGGCCAATCCGGATCCGGACGCCAGGTACGCCGGAGTCCGCAACGTCGACCTCGCCGGGCTGGAACCGTATGTCGCGCGGCCGGGGACGGTGAGCCGAAACGGTCTGCCGGTGTCCCAGATCGAGCAACAGAAGATCGACCAGGCGTTCATCGGGTCGTGCGCCAACGGCCAACTCGAGGACCTGGCCATCGCCGCAACGGTGTTGCGCGGCAGGACAGTAGCACCGGGTGTGCGGTTGCTGGTGACGCCGGCGTCGCAGTCGGTGTACCGCGAGGCCATGCGGCTGGGCTACCTGCAAGACATCGCCGACGCGGGCGGGGTGGTCACCAACTCCACGTGCGGCGCCTGTTTCGGATACCACATGGGTGTGGTCGGCCCCGGCGAAGTCTGCCTGACGTCGAGTACCCGCAACTTCACCGGCCGGATGGGTAGCACCGAGGCCCAGATCTTCATGGCCTCACCCGCGACCGTCGCCGCATCGGCGGTCACCGGGTACATCACCGATCCGCGGAAGGTGACGGTATGACCACCGGCGCCATGACATTCACCGGCACCGTCTGGGTTTTCGGCGACGATCTGAACACCGACGCCATGTATCCGGCATTCGCGATGAAGATGGACCCGCCCGAAGCCGCCCGGCACATCTTCTACGAACTGCGACCCGGCTGGACCGACCTGGTCAGACCCGGTGACATCGTCTGCGCGGGGACGAACTTCGGGGTGGGCTCCTCGCGACCGGTGGCGACACTGTTCGCCGAACTCGGGGTGGCGGGACTGGTGGCGCAGGAATTCAACTCGCTATTCTTCCGCAATGCCGTCAACGCCGGTCTGCCCGCCATGACCCTGCCCGAGGCCACCGACATCTTCAGCGACGGCGATGCCGGCACCTTCGACCTCACCGATGGGAGCTGGCGCAACGACACCACCGGTACGTCAGGCACGGTCCCGGTGCTGCCGCAGCTCATCCTCGACATCGTCGCCAGCGGCGGCGTGATGCCGCGACTGGTCGAACAGGGTTACCTCCCAGCTGAACTCGGCGATGTCCTACGGTCGTCCACCGTCGCCATGCGGGGCGCGGGGAGCGGAGCATGATCGGCAGGCTGCTGCGCCCGATCAGGGCCTCCGCCGCCCGTGGCCCGCTCGCGGCGGCGGCACTGACGGCACCCCACACGTTGACGGTCACCAGCCCGGCGTTCGCCGACGGTGACCCGATGCCAGTGCGCTGTGCCGGACCTGGGGTGGGAGACAACGTGTCACCCGAGCTGCGGTGGCAGGGGCTATCCGGGGACACCCGGCAGCTGATCCTGGGGCTCGACGACGTAGATGTGCCGCTGCCCATGCCGTTGCTGCACAATGTCGCCGTCCTGGCGCCGTCCCTCGGTGGCCTGGACGAGGGTGCCTTCGGTCCCGAGCCGGGGGTGCGCGTCGTGCCGACCAGGCTGAGCTCAACGGGGTACTCGGGTCCGCGGCCGATCCCGGGGCACGGGCCGCACCGGTACCGGTTTCAGCTGCTGGCCCTGGACTGCCGGGTGCCCGGGGAGGTCGATACGGTCAAGGCGGTGCTGGCGGCGGCGGCCGGACACGTGCTGGCGCGCGGAATGCTGACCGGGACATACGAGCGGTAGGACCCCACGTGGCGGCCCTTCACGGTGACGGCGGCGGCCCCGTGATCTCGACCTCGTAATGCGCTGCGAGCGCGGCTAATTCGACCGGATCTGTGGCGAGCAGATCGACGGGCGGCAAGGACAGCGAAGCTGCGGGTGTGCCCGCACGGCGAACGAGCCCCTCGAATCCGGCCGGCGTATGCAGGGTGAGGAAGCGCGCGGCAGGGCTGGTGACGACAAAGGCATGAGGACGTGCGCGAGGCAGTACCACTGCCACACCGGGGCCCGCAGACAGCGTCTGGTCGTCGATCTCGAGTCGCAGTTCACCGTCGAGGACGAAGAACGTTTCCTCATCGCGGGAATGGACATGCCGAGGGCTGTGGTAACCACGTTCGGCAGTGTGGTCGAGGATGGCCAGACTGCCGCCGCTGTGCGTACCGCCGATGCGGATCGTGACGAGAGCACCCAGGAACCACACCGCGGATTGCGCTTCGGGAGACAGGCCGGGGGCGTCCGGCGGTTCACCGGCGGAGATGACGAACGACATGGTGTCCTACAGGGTGTTTCGCGGCGGGTGGGTCGATGTTGACCCCTCCGGGGTGAGGATCATGACCGGGATCTGGCGCTGGGTCCGTGTCTGATAGGTGGAATACCCGGCGTACTGGCGGTTGGCGGCGGCCCAGGCCCGCTCCCGGTCGGCGCCCGTGGGTTCGTGGGCATGGCAGGCGACGAGGCCACGGCCGGGCACGAGAAGTGAGCAGTGCGGGTGTGCTTTGAGGTTGTAGTACCAGGCTGGATTGTGGGCGCGGCCGGTCGCTGAGGCGATCAGGATCCAGCCGTCGTCCGCGGGGGTGGCGATGAGGGGGATGTCCCTGGGCTGTTGGCTTTTGGCACCGGTGCATCGAAGCAGGACAGCGTTGGGGCCGAATTTGGTGCCGGCGGCGGTGCTGATTTTTCCGCCGGTCCAGCGCATCAGGTGGGTGTCGATGGGTGTCATCAGGTGCAGGTTGGTCCATCCGCCGGCGCGGGTACGGAGGAATGTGTCAACCAGGCGGTGGTAGGCGTGTTGGAGCATGGTGGTTCTCTCGGGTGAGTTCGTGGTCATCGCGTGGGGTGGGTGCCGTCGAACTCCGCGGGTACCGCGGCGCCAAGGAGTTCGATCAATCGGGCGACCAGCTTGTCGAGTTCAAGGCCGACCGCGGCGATATCGGGGTCGGCGTAGCTGGCGAACACCGTGCTTGGCTGGTCCATGACCAGGTTGGTGGTGCCCGCGGCGTCGGCGAATAACAGGACGCGCAGCGGTGCGTGCAGCATGACCGATGGGTCGTCGCGGAACATCGGTTCGGCGATGGTGTGATTACCCATCAGGTACTGGGTGGCCTTCCAGAACGAACCCGATCCGGCCATCAGTGCGGTCAAGTCGATCCGCTGGTAGGCCATGAACCCGTGGGGGGCGTTGATCTCGGCGAGCTCAAAGGCGGCCTGCCACGAGCCGAGTTGGTAGAACCTGGTGAGATCTGCGGCGGGGACCAGGGTTTCGTAGAGTTCTCGGGCGACGTCGTAGTCGTGTGGCACTGGCACGACGATCCTGCGGACGGAGTGTTCGACGACGGAGGCAAGTGTCATGGTCGGGGGTCCTGGCTATTGGGCGTTACGAGATCGACGTGGTGGATATCGAGGGTGATCGACGGCAGGTTGAGGTTCACGGTGTTGTCGGGATTGCGGCGGAAGACGCGGCGGCGGGTGGCGACGAGCAGGCCACCGAATCTTTCGTGGCGGCTGCTGTATTGGCCGACGAGGGTGCTGCCGTTGACCTCGGTGATGTAGTCCATGCGGCGCTGCACGCCGAACGTGTCGAAGTAGAACACCTGGTGTGGGCTGTGGGTGGTGATCGAGGGTGGGAAGTCGACGGCCAGGCGCCGCCAGGTCTGGCCCGCTTCGCGCCAGGGCGTGAGTTCGGTGGTGCGCACGCCGGGTTGGGTGAACAGGAACGGCGCGGTGAAATAATTCCAGCAGGCGTATCCCAGGAAATAGCCGAGATGTGCTGCATCCCAGACACTGTTGCGCAGCATGCCGCGAAAACTGGGCCGTGCGGGACTGAGGGTGTCCACGACATGGCCGTCCGCGGTCCGAGTGCTGGTCACGGTGTCGGTGGCACCGTCGAAGGTCGTATTGCGGTCCGGCCGCGTGAACGGGGCGAAGGTGATGTGCTGGCGGCGCGTGTCGAGGGTGACGGTCTGCCGGAAGATGACCCCGACGGGCCAGCCTTTGGCTGCCCAGATCGGGCCGCCGATGCTGAGGTCCACATTGAGCGCTGTCACGGTGTTCCAGAGGTCGTGACCGCCGGCGGTGTGGACGGCGAGGTCAAGCAGGTCGCTGCTCACGGCTGTGTCTCGGCGGCTGGGGCGGCCCAGAACGGTCCGGTGAGGCCGACGGAGGCGAAGTAGGTTGCGGCGCTGGCCGGGTCGCGTCGTTGATAACCGCGGTCGAGTCGGCCTTCATACCAGTGCCGTGCCAGGTTCCACAGGGTGGGGATGTCGAACCGGAACCCGGGATCGGTGGGGGAGAGCTCGGTGAGGTACAGGTCCAGGCAATGGTCGTCGCAGAAGATGCGCTGATGTTGGCATCCGTGTACGACATCGTTCCAGACGCGGGCCATGGGGGTGGCGAAGTGCACGATCTGGTCCCCGTCGGGGGCGCCGGCACGGGTGACGTTCCAGGCGTGGGGGGTTCGGCACTGCGGGCACCGGGTGGCGACGAGAGTATCGGGTTCGGCATCGACGAGGTGCGGGATCGCAAAGGCGTCCCAGGCGCAGCCGCCCCACCAGATGGTGGCCTCTCCCATGACCGAGAATCCGAAGTTGGCGGTGGCGAACGGGTGGGCGAGCACGATCTGCTCGGTGTCGTCCAGGACAAGATCCCTGGAGGTGTGCAGGGTGTGTAGGCCGGCGGCGACTTGAGTCGGGGTGAGGTAGAGCCTGTCGGCGAGCTGGTCGGTGGTCTCCACGCGCCCCATGGTCGCGAGTTGGGTGTAGACGAGCAGCCGGAGGTCTTCAATTTCTGGCGCAGATAGTCTGTCGGAGTTCATGGTTGATCCTCGGGGATGAATCGGGTGGATTGTCAGTCGACCTGGGAGATGCGGTATTCGATGGCAGGCCCCGGCTGTATTCGGCCGTCGGCGAGGAACAGGGCGTGGGTGAGCCAGGTATAGCGGGGGTCGCCGGTGTCGATGGTGAAATGCACGCGCAGGTAAGCATCCTCGAACTCGGTGGGGCTGCCGCCTGCGATGGCGGCCTGGGTGGCGGGATTCATCTCGATGAGTCCGGTGCCCTGCAGGTACAACACGGCGCCGTCGCCGGTGGTGACGGTGTGGCGGATGTCCGGACGTGCCCACCCGTCTGACGGGACGAGCAACCAGTCGCCGCCCCCGGGGTTCACGGTGCCGTTGACCCGGGCGCCGTACAGGCTGCCCCCGGTGGACCCCACCAACAGGCGTCGCCCGAATGCGGTGTCGCCGATGACAAGTGGCTCGGTGACGTCGATACGCAGTCGAAGTACTTCGCGGAGGGTCAACGGTGCAACCTGTCGCGAGTGCTGGAGTTCAGCGCGGATTCGACGGTGGCGCGTAGCGGTGTGGTGGGCCGGCCGAGGATGCCGCTGAGGGTGTGATCGGTGAATTCCAAAGCGCCGTGGGCGATATCGCGATCGACGCCTGCCGCAGCCGCGACCTCCGCCGCGGTGCGCCCTGCGACGATGAGTTCGGCTCGCCGTTCTGCGGTGCTGACGTTGCGGTAGGTGACGTAGGTGCCTGCGACCGAAGTGATGACGTCGGCGAGTTCAGCGTAGGTCCAGCTCGTGTCACCGGCGAGTTCGTAGGTGCGGTTGTGATGCTCGTGCGGGTCGATCAGGATTCGCGCGGTGGCCTCGGCGTAGTCGTCACGAGCGGCACTGGCGATGCGGCCGTCTGCGGCGTTGCCGGTGAAGGTGCCGGTGGCGACTGCGTCGAGGATCGTGGGGACGTAGTTTTCGTGGTACCAGTTGTTCCGCAGCATCGCATAGCTCAGCCCGGAGGAGCGGACAATCTTCTCGGTGGCCAGATGTTCGGCTGCGAAGACCAGGTCGGCGCTGTCGACGCGCGGCGCGCTGGTATAGGCCAAGAAGCTGACCCCGGCGCGTTGGGCGGCTGTCACGACCGCGGCGTGCTGGGCGACGCGGTGCCCGAAGTCGGTGCCCGACACCAGGAGAGCCGCATCGGCGCCGCTGAGCGCCGCCGTCACCGAGTCAACATTGTCGTAGTCGGCGTAGCGGACCTCGTCGAAAACCTGATCGGCTGCAGCGGGGCGGCGAGCGGCACCAACTATGTGCTGGGTCGGGTCGAACCGGCGGATGTGGTGCGCGACCTCCGTGGCCAGGTGGCCGGTGGCGCCGGTGATGACGATCATGGCGGCGTTCCTCTCTTTGGGGCGAGCCAGAAGGTCGCCTCGACATAGCTACTATCGCATCCGCAATGACATAGGTCAAGCATTGTGGCTTGTGTCTTAATCATCGCCCCGAAACCTGCGCCTAACCGCCTATGCCAGGGAAAAGCACTGACTAACGGTTCGCTACAACTGTAGATTCGCGAAGGTTGACAACGAGCAGACGGCACGATAAGACTTAGACAAAATCAATTGACATATGTCGATACAGCGACGTGAGAAAGTAGTGGCGCGGTGACATCTCTGCAGTTCAGCGCTTGTGGTGATCCGAGTCCGGTGGCGTCGGTCAACTTCAAAGTTCTTCCTGTCCATGGGTTTTGGCTCCACCACTGGCTGACATCCCCCACCGACGAGCAAATCGACCGCGTCTACACCGAACTGTTCGAGCTGATCGCCGACGGCGTTTTACACACACCGGTGGCAGCCGCCTACCCACCGGGCGATCACGTCGAGGCGATGAACCGTGCGCGCGCCTTCGGTCACAGCGGCAAGGTGTTGTTCACCGCAGCCGGTCACGGGGCGACCCGATGAAGGCTGTCGTGGTCCAGCGTCCGGGTACGGCCAACCCGCTGGAGGTGGTGGACCTCCCGGATCCGGGCGATCCCCAACCCGGCCAGGTGCGGGTTCGCCTGCACGGTAGCTCGCTGAATTTTCACGACAGCTTGGTCATCGGTGATCCGGCCACCCCGGTGGGTCACATCCCGTTGGCAGACGGGGCCGGCGTCGTCGAATCCGTCGGCGCAGGTGTCACCGGCCTCGCAGCCGGTGACGCGGTCGTGGCCGCCTTCACGCCGCAGTGGGCTGCCGGTCCCCCCACCCGCGACGCTTTCTCCTCCACTGCGGGGATCGGCACGCCGGGTTATGCCCGTGAGGTTGTGATCACATCGGCGCAGCACTTCACCGTCGCGCCGCACGGCTGGTCACACCACGAATCGGCCACCCTCACGGTGGCCGGTCTGACTGCATGGCGGGCGGTGATCGCCGAGGCACGTATCAAGCCCGGTGACGTCGTCTTGGTGCTGGGCACCGGTGGAGTGGCCACCTTCGCGGTGCAGTTCGCGAAGATGGCGGGTGCGACGGTGGTGGTCACCTCCTCTTCGGATGCGAAATTGCAACGGGCACAAAGCCTTGGCGCAGACCATCTGATCAACTACCGGCTCACCCCGGATTGGGGACACCGGGTTCTGGAACTTACCGACGGCGCCGACCTGGTCGTGGAGTTGGGTGGCGCAGGCACGTTGGGCCGATCCATCGACGCGGCCAGGGTCGGGGCCGTGATCTCCCTGATCGGTGTGCTCGACGGCACCGCGGGTGCCATCCCCACCGGGGCACTCACCATGAAACAGATCCGCCTGCAGGGCATCGTGGTCGGCAGTCGGCGCCACCAGCGGGACATGGTGCACGCCCTGGACGCACAGCGCGTTCGACCGGTCGTCGACCGCACGTTCGCACTCGACGAATTGCCCACGGCCGTCCATTATTTCCGGACGGCGCAGCATTTCGGCAAAGTGACACTGTCGTGGTGAACACGCCGGCGCCCACCGTCGTCGTCTTGGGCACTCTGGACACCAAGGGCACCGAACACCGGCACCTTGTCGCGAAGATCCGCCAACTCGGCGCGCGGACGCTGTTGATCGACGTCGGGGTGGGGGCACCCGCACCCGACGCCGATATCGACAACGTCGCGGTGGCCGCGGCAGCGGGTACCACCGTGGCAGAGTTGGTGGCCAAAGGCGACCGTGGCCACGCCGTCGACACGATGGCGCAGGGCGCGGCGACGCTCCTGACACAGCTGCGGCACGAGGGACGCCTCGACGGCGCCGTCGCACTCGGCGGTGGCGGCGGCACCACCTTGGCCGGCACCGCGTTCGCCGTCCTGCCTGTGGGAGTCCCGAAGTTGGTCGTATCCACCATCGCCGCGGGTGATATGCGAGCTCACGTCCATGGTGGCGATCTCACGTTCACCTACGCCGTCCTGGACATCGCCGGTCTGAACCGGATCACCCGCGTCATCATCGACAATGCCGCAGGCGCGATCGTCGGGATGGCCGGTGCCGCGGTAGCGCGTGACGACGCCCGATCGAACTCCGGTACGACCTGCGACGAGCGCCCCATGGTGGCCGTCACCTCTTTTGGTGTGACCACCCACGCGGTCCAGACTGCCAGCGCAGCACTGACTTCGGTCGGCTACGAACCGGTGGTCTTCCACGCCGTCGGATCTGGTGGGGAATCACTGGAGACCCTGATCCGGGCAGGCTCGTTCGCCGGTGTCCTGGACATCACCACCACCGAGTTGGCCGATGACCTCCTCGGCGGGGTGATGTCGGCTGGTCCTGATCGGCTCACCGCCGCCGCGGATACCGGGACACCGCAGGTGGTTTCGGTCGGCGCTCTCGACATCGTCAATCTCGGCGCCCCTGAGGGGATAGCGCCCGAATACCGCGGCCGCCGCCTCATCGCGCACAACTCCCGGATGACGTTGATGCGCACCACCGTCGAGGAAGCGACCGAGCTCGGGAAACGTTTGGCCGACAAACTCAACCGTGCCCGCGGGCCGGTGACGTTGTACCTGCCGCTGGCCGGAACGTCCTCATTGTCGATCACCGGTGGCCCGTTCCACGACCCGCTTGCCGACGAAGCGCTGTTCAGTGCCATCAGAACCCATCTCGCAAAGACGGTTTCGCTTGTCGAACTCGACCTGGACGTCAATGACACCCGGTTTGCCACCGCCATGGTCGACGGACTGCTCTGCCAGATGCCCACCGCGACAAAGGAACCCAAATGAGTCGGCACACTGATGAGATCATCGCGTCATTCCGCAGGCAGAACCACCACGGGCGCCAGCTCATCGGCGCGGGCGCGGGCACCGGATTGTCGGCGCGGTCCGCACAGGCCGGTGGTGTGGACTTTCTGGTGGTTTACAACTCCGGGCGCTACCGCATGGCCGGGCGTGGCTCACTGGCCGGTCTGCTTGCCTACGGTGACGCCAACGCGATCGTCCTGGACATGGCCGGCGAAATCATCCCGGTGGTCGGGGATCTCCCGGTGTTCGCCGGGGTCAACGGCACTGACCCGTTCCGTCTGATGCCGCGCTTCCTCGACGAAATCAAGGCAGCTGGTTACCTGGGCGTGCAGAACTTCCCCACAGTCGGGGTGTTCGACGGCGCGTTCCGGGCCAACCTCGAAGCCACCGGACTGGGTTACGACGCCGAGGTCGCCATGATCCGCGCCGCAGCCGACCGGGACCTGGTGACCGCACCCTATGTGTTCAGCAGCGCCGAGACCGAAGCCATGATCGTCGACGGCGGCGCCGATATCGTCGTGGCCCACATGGGGCTGACCACGTCCGGATCGGTGGGCGCCGCGGTCGCGGTGGCGCTCGAGGAGGCCGCCATCGCCTGCCAGCAGATCGTCGACACCGCCCGTCGCCTCGCGCCCGACATCATCGTCCTGGCCCACGGTGGTCCGATCGCGACGAGTGCGGACTGGAAGTACATCAAGGACCACACCGATGGGCTCAACGGCTTCCTCGGTGCGTCCAGCATCGAACGGCTACCGGTCGAACAGGGCATCGCCAAAGCCGTCGCCGATTTCAAAGCGGTGTGAGCGCCGAGGTCCGAGAACCCGACTGCCGATACGAAAAGGACCACGATGACCGACTTTCCCCGCGTCACCCACCAGAGTGCGCTGCCCGTCGAGGACAGGATCACCGCCGTCGACTTCGTGAACCGCGTCAACTGGCTCTTCGAAGTCTGGGACGTCGACGCCATGGTCGAATCCTTTCTACCGGAATCGACGACGTATCACTTCGAGGGCACCGTTCACGGGCACGCCGGACTGCGTGCCTTCTTCCGCGACGACTACCCCTACCTCATCCCCGGAGTGGCGCGCCACGCCACCAACCACATCGTCGACGCCGACGGCGCCGACGGCGTCGTGGTCCGGTACCACAATCTGCTCGTCCGGTACGGCAGCCCCGACGGGACTCCCGGAGTCCTGCCTGCACCCGGTGTCGTCGACAGCGGCGAGGGACTTCCGGCGATTTGGATTTATTCGCCCATGCTCGACCGGTTACGACGCACGGCCGACGGGTGGAGGATCTTCGAGCGCTATGTCGGGCACTCCGTCATCGACAAGCAACTGTCCGGGCGATGAGCCACGCCACGCGAACAAACCAAGGAGAAACCATGCAGTACAGAACATTTGGCCCACGCACGGGCTTGCGGGTATCCGAACTGGCACTGGGCACCGCGAACTTCGGCACCCGCTGGGGTGCGGGTGCGGAGTTCGACGACGCCAAGACGATGTTCACCAGCTACGTCGAAGCCGGCGGTACCTTCATCGACACCGCCGACGCTTACCAATTCGGGCAGTCGGAGTCCTTCCTGGCCGACCTGATTGCCGCCGACCGCGACCAGTTCGTATTGGCGAGCAAGTTCACTCAGGGCGCCACCGCCAAACCCGGTGTTTCGCGTACCGGGAACAGCCGCAAGGTGATGACCCGGGCGGTCGAAGCGTCGCTACGGCGGTTAGGCACCGACTACCTCGATCTGTACTGGGTGCACTGGCCCGATTTCGTCACACCCGTCGACGAAATCGTCGAAACGATCTCAGTTCTCGTCAGCGCAGGCAAGATTCTGCACGCGGGTTTTTCCAATTTCCCGGCCTGGCGGACCGCGTACGCTGTCGCCCTGGCAGAGGCGCGGAGAGAATCGGCCAACATTGTCGGTGTGCAGACTGAGTACAGCCTGGTCGAACGCAGCGCCGACCGGGAAATCCTGCCGATGGCCGAAGCGCTCGGCCTCGGGGCGGTGCTGTACTCGCCGTTGGGCGGCGGCCTGTTGACCGGCAAATACCGCAGCAGCGACGACGGCCGGTTGACCACCTTGGGTGTGGTGATCCAACGGGAGGACACCGACCAGAAGACCGTGATCGTCGACGCCGTGCTGAAGGTCTCAGATGAGATCGGTTGCCCCCCAGCCCAAGTAGCGATGGCATGGGAGTTGGAACGGGCCCGCCGTTCGGCGACGCCCGTGATACCGGTCATCGGGCCCCGCACACCGGAACAGCTCGACAACTATCTCGGCGCTCTCGAGGTCACCCTCGACGAGCAGCATTTCCAGCGCCTGACGGATCTCAGCGCCCCCGCGCTGGGAGCGCCGCACGACGACGCCGCGGCCAACGCCGATGCCAACCGCGGCCGGGTGGGTGACCGGTTCATCCTCGGACAACCCGTGCCCTGAGTCTGGGACGAACCCAGTTGAAGCCATCCAACGACGGAAGAAGTAAACATGAGTGACCTCAGTCAAGAATTGCAGCTGATGGAAGATGCGGACCGTCGTGCTCGGGCGTACACGGCCGGTATCGGCGGGCGTCCGGTGTTTCCCACTGCCGAAGCACTGCGCAATCTCGCCACGTTCGACGAGCCGCTTCCCGACCTCGGTGGGCCCGCGTCTGAGACCCTCCGACTTCTCGACCGGTACGGCACCCCGGCCACGGTGGAGACTAATGGAGGCCGTTACTTCGGCTTCGTCACCGGCGCGGCGCTGCCCGCCGCGGCTGCGGCCGAGCGATTGGTGCTGGCGTGGGACAACGCCGGCCTGGCCCACGTGACGTCACCGGCAGCGGCCAAGATCGAAGCTGTCGCAGCGCGCTGGGTGCTGGAGGCCCTCGATCTGCCTCGTGCTGCCGGTGTCGGGTTCACCACCAGTGCCGGGGCGGGCACCTTGATCGCCCTGGCCACCGCCCGGCGCGCTCTGCTGCAGCGGCACGGCTGGAATGTCGACGAGCACGGCGTGACCGGCGCGCCGCAAATCCGGGTGGTGGCCTCGGAGTTGGCGCACGTGGTGATCACCAAGGCCCTCCGGGTGCTGGGGTTCGGCACCGCGCAGGTCTTCCTGGCACCTACCGACGCGTTCGGCCGGGTCGATCCCGCGAAGTTGCCACCCATCGACGACAAGACCATCGTCGTGCTGCAGGCCGGCGAAGTGAACACCGGTGAATTTGACCCGTTCGCCGCGATAATCCCTGCCGCGCGAGCCGCGGGCGCCTGGGTGCACGTCGACGGCGCTTTCGGCCTGTGGGCGCGTGCCTCTCCGCGGTATCGACACCTGACCGACGGGGTCGAGCAGGCTGACAGCTGGACCGTGGACGGTCACAAGTGGCTCAACACCCCCTATGACAGCGCCATGGTCGTCCTAGCCGACCGTGGCCGGCTTGCCGAAACCATGAACAGCGACGCCGCGTACTCCACCACTTCAGCCGACTCCCAGAAAAATCTCACGCTGGAGTTTTCCCGGCGCCCCCGCGGGATTGTGGTCTGGGCCGCCCTGCGCACGCTCGGCCGGGACGGGGTCGCCGACCTCATCGAGCACACCATCGCCATGGCAGCGGACATCGCCGAAGGGCTGCGCGAGGCCGGCTACACCGTGCTCGGTCGGGGCGTCATCAATCAGATAATCGCCAGGGCCGACAACCCGGAGGAGACGGCGCGAATCGTGGCGGCGGCCCAAGCCTCCGGCCGGACGTGGTTCGGCGCCAGCACCTGGCGCGGCGAGCCGGTGATGCGTATCTCGGTCTCATCATGGCGGACCACACCCGCCGACGTGGCGGACCTAGTCGACCTCCTGCGCGGCCTGAAGGTGCAATGTTCCGCCACGACATAGTCATAGCCTCAACGGGTATGCTGGTCGCATGAACCAGGTGAGATGGCCCGCAACCGCCGACTTCGCCATCGATGCCGCAACCGGCGAACTGGGTTTCGTGCACGACCTGATGAACACGGTATCCGGTGGTAAACCGAACCGCCCCGATTTGTTCGCCGACTTGACCTCGGCACAGGCGTGGTTGGATACCAGCCTTGCCCGGTTGGCGGAGGTGACCGCGAGTCCGCGGTGGGAGATCGAGCTCGCGGCGGACGATCTGGACAGCCTGCGCGCGTTGCGTGCCGACCTTCGCCACGTCGCAGGGGTATCTCACGACCCGGTCGCTGCTCGGCCCGATGTGCCGCTGCAGTCGGCAACTGCTGCACTGCAACTCAATTCCGACGGCACAGTGGTACTGCGACCGCGCGGCACCGGAGCGCGCCAAGTCACATCACTGGTGCTGTCGCTGATCTTGCACGCGCAACTGGAGGACACCTGGCGGCGGCTCAAACTGTGCCGAGACCCTAAATGTGCAGCGGTCTTCTACGACCGATCTCGGAACAACAGCGGGGTCTGGCACGACGTCCGCGTCTGCGGCAACGCGGCGAACCTGCGCGCCTCTCGCGCGCGCCGTCAGGCACAGAAGTAACTCGTCAGAGTGCGTGGATTAAGTAGCGCTGAAGCATTGCAGTAGCTGATCGTGGTTGTTTCCCACCTTCCGGGAACCGAGGCTGTTGGTAGCCAAATTCCGGTCGAGACAAGGGAATCAGCATGACCGAACTCAAAGACACCGGCGTCCTCACTGACACCGGTCTGGACGTCGTTCCCAGCGCCGGCTACATCGGTGCGGAGATCAACGGCGTCGACCTGCGGGGTCCGCTGGACACCGGGACAGTCGAGGAGATCCGCAGCGCGCTGCACAGGTACAAGGTGATCTTTTTCCGGGACCAGGAGATCGGGCACGCCGAGCAGGTCGCGTTCGCCCGGCTCTTCGGCAAGGTGACCCCGGCGCACCCGCACGAGGAGAGCCCGCCTGAGGGTTTCCCGGAGATCTTGCCGATCGACAGCCGCCGCTATGAGTCGAACCTGGGCCGCAAACGCACCTCGTATGACAACAGCTGGCACACCGATGTCACGGCGTTGATCAACCCGCCTGCGGCGTCCATTCTGCGGGCCGACATCCTGCCCCCGTACGGTGGCGATACTGCCTGGACGAATCTGGTTGCGGCATATGAGAATCTGCCCAAAGAACTGCGCCACTTCGCCGACCAGCTCGATATCAAGCATCAGTTCAACGCGCGGGCGACAGAGGGCAGCCAGCGAGACCGCAAGGTACGCGAGGCCAACCTGGTCTCATACCACCCCGCGGTCCGGGTGCATCCGGTCACCGGTGAACGGGCCTTGTTCGTCAGCCCCGGGTTCACCCGTGGGGCGCGCGAAATCCGCGGCTTCTCACCCACGCAGAGCGAGCGCATCCTCAAGCTGTTCTGGGAGGAGGCGACCCGCACGGAGTACACGGTTCGCTTCCGCTGGGCACCGGGTAGCGTCGCCTTCTGGGACAACCGGGCGACATCGCACCTGGCGATCCCCGATGCGGGTCACCTGGGGTACGAACGGGTGCTCTACCGCGTGACCCTGGAGGGCGATGTCCCCAAGGGTGTCGACGGCCGCGAATCCGAGCGGGTCTCAGGTCAACCGTTCTACGGTTCCTGAAGCGCCGAGACTTACGCGGCAGTCAACCCACCACAGAGATCGGATCTTCCATGACAGCGCTACCCACACGTCGGCTCGGCACCAACGGCCCCGAGGTCGCGGGCATCGGCCTGGGCTTCATGAGTTTTCGCAGCGGAGCCGGGCCCGAGGACGAGAAGCAGGCCAAGGATCTGGTCGACACCGCGATCGACGGTGGCGTCACCCTGTTCGACACCGCCGACATCTACGGACCCGAGTTCAGTGAGATCCTGCTCGGGCGGGCCATCCGTGGCCGCCGGGACGCGCTCACCATCGCCACGAAATTCGGTAACACGCTGGACCGCGAGACCAACCCCCGCCCGCTGGACGGCAGGCCGGAATACGTCCGCACCGCCATCGAGGGGTCGCTGCGTCGCCTCGGGGTGGACCACGTCGATCTGTACTACCTGCACCGAGTCGACCCGACTGTCCCGATCGAGGACACCGTCGGTGCGTTGAAGGAACTGGTCGAGGCAGGCAAGGTCCGCTACATCGGGCTTTCCGAGCCGGGCCCGCAGACGGTGCGTCGCGCTCACGCCGTACACCCCATCACGGCCATCCAGAACGAATGGTCACTGTTCACCAGGGATATCGAAGACAGCACGGTTCCGCTTGCCCGCGAACTGGGCATCGGGATCGTGCCGTACTCCCCGTTGGGCCGGGGCTGGCTGTCCGGGCGGGTACGCACGCCGGAAGACGTCAGCGGCACCCACCGCAAGCACCCGCGTTTTGCCGCAGAGGCATTCGACCGCAATCGCGCGCTGGCCGAGAGTGTGGTGGCGATCGCCGCCGAGACCGGGGTGCAGCCGAGCCAGATCGCCCTGGCCTGGGTGCTGTCTCGCGGCGACGACGTGGTGCCGATTCCCGGCACGCGGCACGTGGAGTACCTGCGCGAAAACATCGGCGCGGTCGACGTGCAGTTGACGGACGAGCAGTTGACGCGGCTTGATGCCATCGCCGACCAGGTGGCGGGGAATCGTTCCATCCGGCCGGAGAACCTCGGTACGGAAGCACCTCCGCTGAGTGTTCCTGCGGCAGCGGATAACTCGTGACAGTCACAGCGCGGTACGGGGATCACCAGGCGGTCCTGGGGGTGCACAACGAGACGCTCGCGGTGCAGCTTGCCCACCGCTCGGTGCGCAAGTTCCTGCCGCAACCGGTCACCGATGAGCAACTCGCAGCATTGGTGGCCGCGGCCCAGTCCGCGTCGACATCGTCGAATCTGCAGCCGTGGAGCGTGATTGCGATCCGCGACCCGGAGCGCAAAGCCCGCCTGGCGGTGCTGGCGAACAACCAGCAGTTCATCAATGAGGCGCCGCTGTTTCTGGTCTGGGTGGCCGACCTGGGCCGGGCCCGCCGACTTGCGCAGCGCGCTGGTACGCCGCTGGACGGTGCCGACTATCTCGAAACCACCATCATCGG
>JBEVHL010000678.1:0-11200 GCA_040511255.1 Mycobacterium sp.
CGCCAGGCCGACGTTCGCGATCCTGCGGCCGTCGACGCGGTGGTTCGCGAGGGCGTCGCCGAATTCGGCCGTCTCGACATCGTCATCGCCAATGCCGGAATCATCAGGTTGACGGACACCGACGATCCGCGTCGGACGTTCCGCGACGTCGTGGACGTCAACCTGATCGGGGCGTGGAACACCGTGGACGCCGCCATCCCCGCGCTCATCGAGGGCGGACGCGGCGGATCCATCGTGCTGGCGAGCTCGACGGCGGGGATCAAGGCATCGGGCACCGAGCGGCCAGGACTCCAGGGCTACGCTGCGTCGAAGCGGGGGCTCGTCGCGCTGATGCAGGGCTGGGCCAGCCAACTGGCACCCCACTCGATCCGGGTCAACACGATTCATCCCAGCGGTGTCGCAACCGACATGATCATCAACGACACGACCATCGCGCTGTCCGCCGCGGGCGATGCCTGGCTGGCGACTCAGCAGAATGCGTTGCCCATTTCGCTACTGGCCCCGGAGGACATCGCCACCGCGGTGGCCTGGCTGGTGTCCCACGATGCGCGATTCATCACCGGCACCTCCTGGCCGCTGGACGCCGGGTTTTCGCTGAAGAGCCACTAGGCTGCACCATCGTGTTCCCCGAACTGTTCTCCGTGTCCGGCAAGACCGCGCTGATCACCGGCGGCACCAGTGGCATCGGCTACATGATCGCCGAGGGCTATCTGCGGGCGGGGGTGAAGGTGTACATCTCCTCGCGCAAACCCGACGCGTGCCGCGCCGCTCAGCAGGAGCTGTCCCAATTCGGCGAGGTGCATGCGATCCCGGCCGATGTCAGCTCCGAGGAGCAGTGCCGCGCCCTGATCGACGAGGTCGGCAGCCGCGAGGACGCCCTGCACATCCTGGTCAACAACGCAGGCGCCACCTGGGGCGCACCCTTCGACGCGTTCCCCGGCGCGGCGTTCGACAAGGTGCTGACGCTGAATGTGAAAGCCCCCTTCATCCTGACCCAGCTCGCCCGTCCACTGCTGGCCGCCGCCGCAGGCGTCGACGACCCGGCCCGGGTGCTCAACATCGGCTCGATCGACGGCATCGTCGTACCGCGGCTCAACTCGTTCTCCTATTCGGCGTCCAAGGCTGCGCTGCACCAGCTGACCCGGCATCTGGCCTATGAGCTGGCACCGGAGATCCTGGTGAATGCGATTGCGCCAGGGCCGTTCCCGTCCAAGATGATGGCGGCCACCCTGGAGGCGGTCGGTGACCGCCTGGCCGAAGGCACTCCGGTGAAGCGGATCGGACGGACTGAGGACATGGCCGGTGCAGCTGTATATCTGGCGTCGCGGGCGGCAAATTTCATCACCGGCGCGGTCATTCCCGTCGACGGCGGCCTGAGCACCACCGTCGGCCTGCAAGCATAAAAAGTGCCGTTAGGCCGCCTTTCTGGGTGAATTCGAGCTAAATTGCTGGAATGACTGGGGGCGAAATACACATCGGGTCCAATGTCCGCACCACCGACGAGGCCAAAAGCACCGGCCACATCGTCGAGGACTTCGGCGATCTGGCCGGAGCCGAGGTGCGGATCAGTGCGGACCTCACCGCGAAATCGCGTCGCTGGGGGGTAGCCCTGGATGACGGACGAATTGCATTTCTCGACGACGCCGATATCGAACTGGTGGAATAGCGGCTACCGGTCACCCTCGTCGAGGATGACCTGATAGCTGCGGCGAGCGAATAACCAGTCACCGTCGGCGCGAATCAACGTGTCGTCATAAACGCCGATCAGCTTGCGGACGTCCCCATCTCTGAGCACCAGGATTTCCCGGCAGTACGAGCGCGCCGTCGCCCGGTCACCGTCCACCTCGATGGCCGCGACCTGCGTGAAGAACGTCATCCGCGCCAGGAACCGGAAGATGCCGTGCCAGTGCTCGCGCAGCGCGGGCTTGCCCTGGCATTCGCCGCCGGACCCGGTCCGGGTGCCGTCCTCGGACCAGCAGGCCAGATAATCGTCGACGTCACCGCGGAACACCGCATCGCTGTAGGAGTCCAGCCGCTCGCGAATCTTGAGCCGGTCTTCCACCGAGCCGATGAATGCCACAGCGGGAGCGTAATGGCGCACTAATCTGAACGCGGCCGGATCCTTCGACGAAAGGCGGTTATGTCCGCCCCACCGACAGCCGGGGTGCCGGAGCTGGTCCCCGTGCTCCCCGCGCACCGCCTCGACGAAGCCGCCCTGGCGACATATCTGCAGTCAAACCTGGACGGTTTCGCAGGCCCGTTGCGGATCCGGCAATTTCAGGGCGGCCAGAGCAATCCGACGTACCACCTGCAGGCCGAGAGCGGCGAATACGTTCTGCGTAAGAAGCCGCCCGGGGTGTTGCTGCCGCGGGCGCATGCCGTCGAGCGCGAATACCGCATTCTGGCCGCGCTGGCCGACACCGACGTCCCCGTCCCCCCGGTGCGGCTGCTGTGTGAGGACGAGTCGGTGCTCGGCACCTCCTTCTTCGTGATGGATCACATCACCGGCCGGGTGTTCCCCGACCGCGTCATGCGTGCGGGGACACCGGCTGACCGGGCCGCCGTCTACGAAGACCTGGCCCGGGTACTCGCCGCGCTGCATCGCGTCGACTGGCGCGCGGTGGGGCTGGACGGGTTCGGCAAACCGGAGAATTACCTGGCCCGTCAGGTCGCACTGTGGACCAGACAGTGGGAGGCCGCGAAGGTCGAGGAGGTGCCGGCGATGGACTGGCTGGCGCAGTGGTTGATGGCGCATCTGCCTCCGGATGAAGAGGCGACCATCGCCCACGGTGACTACCGGCTGGGCAACGTCCTGATCCATCCCGAGGAGCCGAGGATCGTCGCGGTGCTGGACTGGGAGCTGTCCACCATCGGCCAGCCACTGGCTGACCTGGGGTATTTCGCGATGATGTACCACGTCGACGAGGGCCCCGGCAGTCTCGGCGGCGGCGTGGGTGGCGAGGATCTGACGTCCACCGGCATCCCCGACGAGCAGACGTTCGTGTCCAGTTACTGCCGACATCTGGAACGCGACATCCCTGAATCGCTGACGGTGTTCATCGTGTTCTCCATGTTCCGGCTCGCCTCCATCGGTGCCGGGGTGTACCGGCGCGGTCTGGACGGGAACGCCTCGGACGCCAGGGCGGGCACCTCAGAGTTCCGCAACCGGTACCGGATATTGGCCGAGCAGGCCATGGCGCTGGCTCAGGGCAGCTGAAACCTCTTTGAAGATCGCCCCATCCAAGGGCGGTCCGGCACCGAATCACGTGCATGGATGCCGAAAACGCTCAGTGGTCTTCTCCGTCGACCCAGCCGGCCGCCGCCCGAGAGTTGGTACGTGCCCGCAGCGTGGAGACCCGCAGGCACATCATCCGGGCCGGCCGCGACGCATTCTGCACCCTGGGCTACGAATCCGCGACGCTCAAGGAGATCGCCCGTCGCGCGAATGTCTCCCGGCCCACGGTGAACTATCACTTCAGTAATAAGGACGACCTCTACCGGGCGATCGAGCACGAGGCCCTGACCACCGTCCTGGCCGACTCCGTCGAGCTGGCCAAGCTTGAGGACACGTTTCTCGGTCAGCTGCAGTCGCTGGCCACCAGCCTGGTCGCCGGGGACGCCAGATACCGCTCCCACGGCGAGTTCCTGATCACGTCCGTGCTCGAATCGGCGCGCAGCGCCAAGGTGCGGTCCGCCGGGTCAGCCACGACATCGTCGTTGCGCGCCCACCTGACCGAATTGGTCAGTGCGGCCGTCGACCGCGGCCAGCTCGGCCCGGACACCGACGTTCCCGCAATGGTCGAGTTCGGCCTGGCGACCCTGCTGGGCATGGGGTTGTGTGTTGCAGGTGACCCGGCCGGGTTCGACACGGCCCCGGAGTCGACCCTGGGCCGGCGGCGCAGCGCCTAGGCCACCGCGGGGATGACCCGTGTCGCCAGCAGTTCGAGGGTCTGATCGCTAGCCCGGTCGTGGGTGAACAGCACGACCTGTTGAAAGCCCAGTTCTTGCAAGCGCAGGAGCTTGTCGACCATCAACTCTGGCGTCCCGATGAGATCGCTGTCGTGTAGGCCGAAACCCGGCCCACCGAACCGGCGTTCCGCCACCTCGCGGACTCTCGGCAGTGCCGCATCATCGGGTGCCAGTGCCATCACCGCTTCGACGGACAGCACGATGGACGCCGGGTCGCGCCCGATGTCGTCGCACAGCCTGCGCAGGACGGCGATTTTGTGGGTCAGCTCGCCGAGGGCGTAGGTCGGGACGTTCCAGACGTCGGCGTACCGCGCGACCAAGGGCAGCGTGTATTTCTCGCCGACGCCGCCGACGGTGATCGGGGGCCGCGGCCGCTGCGCCGGTCCTGGGTTGATCGGCATGTCCTTCACGGTGTAATGCGTTCCGGCGAAATCGATCACGTTGTCGGCGAAGGCCTGCACCAGGATGGCCAAGGTCTCGCCGAGACGAGCGGACCGCTCGGCGAAGCTTCCCCACGGCAGCCCGGCCCTGGTGTGCTCTTCTTCGATGGACCCGCTGCCCAGGCCGAGTTCCAGCCGGCCCGCCGACACCTGGTCCAAGGTGGTGGCCATCTTGGCGAGCAGGGCGGGGTGACGAAACTGATTGCACAGCACCAGGTGTCCGACCCGGAGTCGTTCGGTGGCACTGAGCAGCGCCGTGGCCACCGTCCATGCCTCAAGAGACGGCGCCCCCGGGACCCCCGGTCCGTACAGGTGGTCGTAGAGCCACAACGATCTGATGCCGAGCGCTTCACAACGCTGTGCGCGGTGCAGCACCTCTGGATAGGTGAATCCCATCTGGGGAACGAAGACACCGATGTCGAGTCCGGTCATCAACGCAGTATCCATTGCGGCGCGGCCGACCGGTGGGCGCAGCCGCCTGGGGGAATACTGGGGCCATGTCTGACCGCAATGTGCTCGGAGGCCCGCTGGAACCGTGCGGCACCGACCCGCTCACCGGTTTCTATCGGGATGGATGCTGCTCGACGGGACCGGAGGATGTCGGCCTGCACACCATCTGTGCCTTCGCTACCGCAGAGTTTCTCGAGCATCAGCGCTCGATCGGCAATGACCTGTCCACGCCCATGCCCCAGTACCGGTTCCCGGGACTGACGCCCGGTGACCGGTGGTGTGTGACCGCGACGAACTGGCTACGCGCCCACCAGGACGGCAGCGCCGCCCCGGTGCTCCTGGCGGCCACGCACGAGAGCGCGCTGGAGATCGTCCCGCTGGAGGTGCTCCGCGAGCACGCGGTCGACGTGCCTGACGACCTGGGCAGCCTCTGACGGTCGGCCGGCTCGCTCGGTCGGTGCTCTGACGCGCCCAAAGTGGCGTCCGGCGTGGCTATTTCGGTATCGATGAGGTGAATTGCCTGGCGCAACAACGGGACTCGGTCCTGGTGGAGCTGATGGCCGCGGGCTCCTGCTGGCCGAGCATCCTCCATCCTGACGAAACCATGTCGTTCAAGAATGAGGCTTCGCTGGATGCGCCTTTGGTGATTGCTGAAGAATTCAAATCGTCGCACCCGAGGCGGCAGCTGCGCGGCAGGCGCGCGGCAGCGCCGGCGGTGACTATCACACCAATGGCGGCGTCGGCACCCCACCGAGATTTCGGCGCGACTCGGGGATTCCTACGAGGGCGGTGCCCACGGATCCCGCTGCGCGACAGCACTGCCGTCGGGCGTGAAATTCAGGATCTGGTCGCCGGCGGGATCGAACCGGGGCCAGTTCGGCAGACCGGCCGTGTTGGGATCGCCGGTCGCGGCGAACTGCACGACGTAGTCGCTGACAGTCCTCGCGACCTGAACATCCCGCTCCGTGGTCTGCGTGCCGTAGCGAATGCGCGCGGTGTCCAAGAAGAAAGGGATATCGGTGGCGTGCTTCGCTCCGGTCTGATGGTCCCCGGAATCGGCCACGTAGGAAAACCGATAGGCGTACACCGGAACATTCTGGCTGCCAATCTGTCCCGCGACTTCACGAGCACCGGCGACCATGAACCCGTCGCGGCCGCCCAGATCGGCACTGGTGGCACCGATCATGACCGGGACGCGCGTGAAGGCACCTGAGCGATACGCGGCGCGTTGATCCACGACGATGGCGCCGTCGACGAAGGGGCTCGCGAAGTCCCGCCGCGAGTCGTCGAACAGGCGATCCATGCTCAGATTCCCGGTGACCTGCTGTGCACTCAAGGCACGCAGCTTCGTTGTTGCCTGCGGGTCTGTCGGCGAGATGTCTTGACTCGCTGCGAATTCGACACCTAACTGCTCCACGTCGGCGAGCGTCATCGGCTCCAGCGGCTTGGCATCGCCCCCGGACATGATCACCGCACGCTGCATCAGACCTTGGGCCAGCGGCGAGGTCAAGAGCATGTTGACCGACATTCCGCCTGCGCTTTCCCCCATCACAGTCACGCGGCCCGGATCGCCATCGAAAGCGGCGATGTTGCGTTGGACCCATTGCAGCGCCGCGATCTGATCGAGCACACCGTAATTGCCGAGCAGTCCGCGATCGGCGTTGTCCCGGGTCAGCTCGGGATGTGCGAAGGTGCCGAACCGACCGAGTCGGTAATTGAAGCTGACGACGACCACGTCTCGGCGCGCCAGCTCGGCACCGGTATACGTGGGCGGTGACGAGCCTCCGTTGACGAATCCGCCGCCGTAGATCCACACGACGACCGGTAGCGGCCGTGAAGTGTCCTCGGCCGGGCGCCAGACGTTCAGATAGAGGCAGTCTTCGGCCGGCTCAGTACCGGGTGGGGCGGCGTCGCTCGGGGCCGTGCGTTGCATGCAGTCGCTGCCGTAAGCGTCAGCATTGCGGACACCGTCCCACGCGGCGGCCGGTTGTGTTGCGCGCCAACGTAAATTGCCGACCGGTGGGGCGGCGAACGGGATGCCCTTCCAGCTCTCGACTCCCCCTTCGGCGTAGCCGCGCAGCGCGCCCGTGTCGACGTCGATGATTGTTCCTGCGGCGGCCGACGCCGCGCAGCCGGTGAGGGACACTACGACGGCGAGGCACGCCGCCAGCAAGCAACAGATTCTCTGCTTCACGGCTGATCCTCCGTGTCGTGACGGTGGTGAGGTCCCCGGCGTCCCGCCCTCGCGATCGAGCGTACCGAGGATGGCCTCGGCGACGGCGCCGGTGCCGGACGTAGCGAACATCGAAGCCGCGGAAAGCATCTGCTGCAGTTCACCGTTGGAGTGACGTCGAGGATGCAGAAGTTGGCACACCAGACTTCGGACTGACAACATGCCATTATGCGGGTAAAAGCACATCCGTTAGGCCTTAGACCTTATGTGTATTCGCGTCCACCATTCTGCATTGCTGGAATGGTATTGAAACAAATGGGTCTTGTTTCGAGAACTATCGCCGTACGGAATTACCGAGCAGAGCGATTTCTCGCAACCTCGCGGGGCGTCAGCAGCGTGTCGTACAACTGGCCCGCCTCGACGATGGCCGCGATCAGCTCTACCCGCCCCAACGGCCCGAGCTGATCCTCGCCGTCGACGTGCACCCATCGCGTCACCTCGCCGCGGTGGTTTTGTTCGCCCGCGACTTCCACCCAGATATCACCGATCCGCCACTCGCGAGTCAGAAAGTACCGACGTGCGTCGTCGTCTCCGTACTCACACCAAGGATGGCAAGCGATCGCGTCGTCCGGCAGCGGCACATGCGCAAACCGGTAGGCCAATCGTTGCTGATGATCGGACAGAATGTCCATCGATGCACCTCAACTCCGCGCCGTGCTAGCACATCTGATTCCCGTGGGCGGGCCAATCCAGGGTATCTTCGCGACGGTCACTCCCTGGCGCCGAGGCGCCAGGGGTTCCTTCCATCTACCGGTGAGCACGCTAGCTGTTTAACGCGCCGTGCCCTCGATCCGGTCGACGCCGGATTCTGCAGCAAATCCTAGCGTCCAGGCTGGAGGTTGTGGCTGCCTTTTCGATACCTCGAACTGCTGCCAGCGCCCGTTTGCTTGCGTGGGGATCGCCGTCGCGACCGATCCTCGGCAACGGGCAACGTATTCAAAATTTGGATGCAGAATTTCGCGCTCGCAGTCGCACCATTTTCTTTGCTCAGAATTGGCGGCCCACACTCATCTGAGCGGGCTTTGCATTCAACTTTGCCAAAAAATGTCGTCGTAACTTCACAATCACAGAACCCCGGGGCCAAAACACGAAATGTGTTGCGATTCAGCGCGTCAATATGTTTATGTCAGTCTAAGCCAAACGGGTCGGACTACCGGCAAATGTGGCGGCAACACCCTGGACAAGGCGGCCCAAGAACCCCGGCTGCTCGCCAGCCGCAGGTTGGAGGCTCAATGCCCAAAAGATATGGCATCAAGGAAAAAGATCTGGTCGTCGCGCACGTGGTCGATCTCGTGCTCACGGGCAAGTTCCGCACGGGTGACCGCATCGACCGCAACGAGGTCGCGCGCGAACTCGGCGTCAGTCGGATCCCCGTCCAGGAGGCGGTGGTCCAGCTCGAACACGACGGGATCATTTCCACCCAATATCACCGGGGCGCGTTCGTCGAACGATTCGACGAGGCCACCATCATCGAGCACCATCAGGTCTACGGCCTTCTCAGCGGACTGGCCGCTGCGCGTGCGGCAGCCGATCCCAGTGGACGCATCCTGCCGAAACTCGAGGCGCTGACCCAGGCCCTGCGGACGACAACGGATCCACGCATCTTCTTCGAGACCGCCTGGGACTATCGCCAGACCATCTACGCCGATTACGCCGGCCCACGCCTGGCTGCCATGATCCGCGCGTCGCAGAGTTTCATCCCCCAGGCGTTCTGGACCGCATACCAGGACAATCACGACCAGATGCTGCCGTTCTACGAAGCAGAAACCGTGGCGATCAGCGCGCATCAGGCCGAGGACGCCCGTGCCGCCAACATCGCCCGCTCGGAGCACATGGCGAAGACGATGCTCGCGGAGCTGGCCGACCGCAGGGTGTTCGACAACCTGCCCTCCGGCTAGCGGGGTCGCGGACAAGAGTTCGGAACTCCCCCAAGCGTTCTCAGATCGGCTCCGAGAAGACGTCCACAATGCCAGATGAGGGGCTACTGTCAGGCATGGCTCGGACCCCGCCATGGGATAGGAAATACCATGCCTGACTCTGAGACGGCAGTTCCGGCCAGTAAATTCGCGGTGGAGCACCGTATCCTCGGCGACGTGACAGTCCTAACTGTCCACTCCGCTCTGGACATGCTCAGCACGCCAGTTCTGACCAAGGCCGTCGATGCGGCAATGGATCAGAGCCCAGCGGCGCTGATCATCGATCTGACCGAGGTCGACTTCCTGGCCTCGGTCGGAATGTCGGCCCTGGTAGACGCGCACCAGAAGTACGACGACAACATTCCGCTGCTGGTCGTCGCCGACGGGCCCGCCACCGGTAGACCGATGAAACTGCTCGGTCTCGACACGGTGCTGCGGATGTACCCGTCGCTTGACACGGCGTTACACCAAATTCAGTAGTGCGGCGCCCTGGGCTCAGTCATAGCGACGATAGGTCGCCGACATTGCCGCCTCGGGATCGATTCGGCCAAGGATTGCTTCGGTGATGTCGGTGAGTTGGCGTACCTGCCGCGCAGTCAGCGCGTCGATGACGCTGGCTCTCACGTTGGCGACGTGCCCCGGTGCGGCCTTGCGGACCGTGCGCCAACCGGCGGCCGTCAGTCGGGCGTTCGTGGCACGGGCATCGCCCGGGCACGGGGTACGTTGCACCAGATCACGTTCTTCGAGCCGCGCCACCACGTGCGACAGCCGAGGCGGGGTGGAGTTGGTCTGTGCCGCAAGGGCACTCATGCGTAGCGTGCGCTTCGGCGCTTCCGACAGCATCGCGAGAACGAAGTACTCGAAGTGCGTCAGGCCCGCGTCGCGCCGCAGCTGGGTATCGAGCACGCCCGGCAACAGTTCCAACACCGACGCCAGCCTCGCCCACGCGGCCAGCTGGGCCTGATCCAACCCCTCGGCGTCCACTGCCTCATCATCTCATAAAGAGTTGTAGGTACAACGACCTGACCGCAGCTCCACTCTCGAATACTTGTAGCTACAATAATCTCCTGTTAGCCTGATAGTTGTATCTACAACGATGCCGCGGTCCACGCGGGAAGATCTCATGGCAGGAGCTCAGCCGATGACCGTCTCACCCGTACGCCTCAATCACGCCGTGCTGTTCGTGGCGGACATCGACCGGGCCGTGCGCTTCTACACCGAGGTCTTCGGCATGGCCGTCGTCAGCCGTGAATCGGGCGCCAGTGCCGCGTTCCTGCGGTTGCCTCGGTCCGGGAACCACCATGATCTCGGGTTGTTCGGCATCGACGGCGCCATCCCCCAGCCTCGGCGCTCGGTCGGCTTGTATCACCTGGCATGGCAACTCGACACCATCGACGAGCTCGTCGAATTTCGGCAGACCCTGCGAGACGTGGGCGCCTACACCGGCGAGTCCAGCCACGGTGCCACCAAGAGCGTCTACGGTGCCGACCCCGACGGCAATCAGTTCGAGATCATGTGGATGCTGCCACGCGCAGAGTGGGGCATCTACGAGAGTGCCGCTGTCGTCGAACGCCTCGATCTGGCAACGGAATTCGAGAACTGGTCGGGCACCGGCACAGCCGGGAACATCACGCACGAAACCGCTCGGGCTGCGTCGCTCGACCAATCAAACCCATGACGGCCTCTCGGTCCCTGTTCGCTACTTGACGAACAACCAGGCGGCGAGCCCGAGCCCGGCGACTGCGACCACGATCCTCAGCGCCGTCGGCGGGATGATCCTGACGACCGGCGGGCCGCACCAGCCGCCGACGAAAGCGCCAATGGCCATCGCGAGTGCAGCAACCCAGTGCACCGGCCCGAAGAACGCGAACCCGACGGCGGCAACCGCGTTCGCGATTCCGGTCAGCACACTCTTGACAATGCTTGCCCGCCAGATGGTTTCCGACGTGGCAACCAGCATCAGGGCCAGGAACATCACGCCGGCACCCGCGCCGAAGTAGCCGCCGTAGATGGCGATCAGAAAGATCCCAAGCGGGTAGACCCGGGGGAATTCGCGGGTACCGGCCAGCGCCCGCAGTTTGGGTTGGGCGAACAGCGCCAGCGACGCAGCGGCGATCAGGAACGGCACGATGCGCTCGAAGGACTCTGCGGGTGCCAGCAGCAGGAGTGCTGCACCGGCCAATCCACCTGCC
>JBEVHL010000679.1:0-5493 GCA_040511255.1 Mycobacterium sp.
AGGTGGTGCTGGCGCGCGCTCTGCGCATGATCGCCGACCGCCCGTGGGATATCCGGTCGGTGCTGCGGCGCCTGGTGGCCGCCGACCCGTCGGCCAACGCCTAGCTGGTGGATCTCGCACCGGCCGGCGGGGACTACCCCGGCACGGTACTGATCGGCGCCAGCCCGGAACTGCTGGTCGCTCGCGACGGTGACCGGGTGACGTGCCGTCCCTTCGCCGGGTCCGCGCCGCGCTCGGCGGATCCCGACACCGACCACGCGAACGGGGCAGCACTGGTCGAGTCCGGCAAGAACCGCCATGAGCACCAATTGGTCATTGACGCGATGCGCCAGGTGCTCGACCCGTTGTGCGTCGACCTGGACGTCGCCGCCACCCCGGCGCTGCATGCCACCGACGCCCTGTGGCACCTGAGCACCCCGATCAGCGGTCGCCTGCGCGAAACTTCAACCACCGCGCTCGATCTCGCGCTGGCTCTGCATCCGACGCCGGCCGTCGGCGGGGTGCCCACCACGGCGGCCACCGCGTTGATCGCGGAGCTGGAAGGCGACCGCGGGTTCTACGCGGGTGCGGTCGGCTGGTGCGACGCCGCCGGCGACGGACGCTTCGTGGTGTCGATCCGCGGGGCGCAACTCTCCGCCGACCGCCGGACCGCACTGGCGCATTCCGGCGGCGGGATCGTCGCCGAATCCGACCCCGATGACGAAGTCGACGAGACCACCACCAAACTGACCACCATCATGACCGGACTGGGAGCCACACCATGACCGAACTCATCCGCCGGGCCGTGCCCGGCGACGAAGCCGATATCACCGCGATGATCTACGAACTGGCCGAGTTCGAACACTTCGCCTCCGATTGCACGGTCACCGAGACGCAAATGGCCGCAGCACTTTTCGCCGACCACGCGCCCGCGTTCGCGTTCGTCGCGGAGGTGGACGGTCAGCTCGCCGCGACGGCGGTGTGCTTTCTGAACTTCTCCACCTGGGACGGGGTGTCGGGCATCTATCTGGAAGACCTGTTCGTCCGGCCGGCTTTCCGCCGGCGCGGGCTGGCCCGCAAACTGCTCTCCGCGTTGGCTAAAGAATGCGTCGACAAGGGGTACACCCGGCTGTCGTGGGCGGTGCTGAACTGGAACGTCGACGCGATCGCGCTGTATGACGGGGTCGGCGGTAAACCGCAGAACGACTGGACGACATACCGGGTGACGGAGCCGGAGTTGGCTGTCCTGGCTCAGGGCTGAGCGGGCGGTTCGCTCGGTTTGGCGACGGTTCGCCCCGAGGCCATCCACTGCACGGCCACCGGGTTCAACATCAGGCCCAGCACCGCCAGCGCCAAGATCCCCACCGCGATGCCGTAGCCCACCTGGTGCGAAGTGAAGATGTACCAGGCCACCGGCAGTAGCAGCAGGTTCGTCGGCACCGCAATCCCACGGCCCCACCGGCGTCCGGTGACCAACGCCCAGCCGCCGACCACCACCGCCGCCCCGATCACGGCGAACCAGGCCGCCGTGCCGTATCCGCTGACCACGTGCTGATCGGCACCGGCCAGCGCCCTGACCACCAGCACCACGGCGACGATCAAGGCGAGCAGGCCCTCGGCCGCCACCACGAACCCGGCGTAGCGCACCACCGACGGGGTCGGCACGGCAGGCGGCGGGGTCACGCCACCGTGGCGGCCAGGTGACGCACCGCCATGTCGTACCCCAGCGGACCCGCGCCGGCGATGACCACCTCGGCCACCGCGGAGACGAAGGAGTGGTGCCGGAACGCCTCGCGGCGGTGGATGTTGCTCAGATGCACCTCGACAACGGGCAGTTCGACCCCGGTCAACGCGTCGGCGATGGCCACCGACGTGTGGCTGTAGGCGCCCGGGTTGATGATGATGCCCACGCAGTCCTGCCTGGCGTCGTGAATGGCGTCGATCAGCGCGCCTTCGTGATTGCTCTGCACCGCGCGGATGGTGAAACCGAACTCGGCGGCGACGGCGGCGACCCTCTCTTCGATCTCGGGCAGCGTGGTCGTGCCGTAGACCTCGGGTTGGCGCGTGCCGAGCAGGTTGAGATTCGGTCCGTTGACGAGGAGCAGGCGTCGGTCGGTCACCTTCGTACGGTACCGACGCCACTCCGCTGCGCGGCCAGGCGCACCGGTGCGTTGTCGACGCCGTAGCCGTCGTAGTGGCCGAAGCGCTGGACGAACTCGAAGAACACCGAGCCGACCGTGCGGGTGTAGAAGTGCACGAAATGCCCGTCGGCATCCCGGTCGTACAGCAGGTTCAGCTCGCGCAGCTGAGTGACGTAGGTCTGGTCCAGGCCGAAGCGGCCCAGCAGATAGTCGTAGTAGTTGTCGGGCACGGCCAGAAAGGCCAGGCCGGCGGCTGCGGCGGACCGGGCCAGCGCGAGGACGTCGGTGCAGGCGAAGGCGATGTGCTGCGGCAGGCCGGAGCCGTCGAGCACCTGGGGGGCGACATTCAGCGGCAGCCGGACCGCGCCGTCGGCGTTGCGCATCACCTGGCTGCGGATCAGACCGGTGGGACCCGGCACCTCGGCCGGGGCGTCGGCCGACAGACCGAACACGCTGGTGATGAACAGGACCGCGTCATCGGCGGTCTGCCACGGCTGCGTCAGGTTCACATGGTCGATGGCCCGGACCGCCGACGGTGCCGTCTCGGGCAGCCCGGCCTCGAATTCGCTCACCCAGGCCGGCACGCCGCCGGGAGCTTCGGTGACCCAGAAGAATTCGGTGCCGTCGGGAGCGGTTGCCGCGCCGAACGGCTGCTCGGCGGCGTAGGTCCGCCGGAACGCCACGGGTGCCATCAGTTCGGCGGCCCGCCTCGAGGTGGCGCCCGCGTCGGGTACCTGCAATCCGACGGCCGCCACGTGCGGCACCCGGTCGCGGGCCTGCTGTTCGTTGAGCACGACGCGCGCTCCCCCGGCGGCCCACAGCGACACGGGTTTGGTGCGGTGCCGTCCGCGCGCGGTGAAGCCGAGCTGGCCGAGCAGCACCTCGACCTCGCTGGTGTCCTCGGCTTTGAGCTCGACGAAGTCGAATCCGGTGGGCGGTTTAGCGCTCGTGATGGTGGTCAGGTCGCGCCGCCAGCCTTCGGGGTGGCCGGCGCCGACTTTGTCCTGCAGCCACAGCAGGGAGCGCAGCGCGTGGACGGCAGTGTGGCCCGGGTCGGTCTGCCGGAAGGTGTCGTTGAAGACCTCCAGCGACAGCGGGCCGTCATAGCCGGTGGTGAGCACCTCGGAGACGAACCCGACGAGATCGAAGGTGCCTTCGCCGGGGAACAGCCGGTGATGTCTGCTCCAGGACAACAGGTCCATGGACAGCGCGGGGGCGTCGGCCAGCTGCAGGTAGAAGATTTTCGCGGCGGGGATGTCCTTGATCGCGGCGGGGTCGTGGCCGCGCGAGAGCACATGGAAGCTGTCCAGGCAGAGTCCGACGGCCGGGTGGTCGGCCAGTTCCACGATGCGCCAGGACCGCCGGTAGTCGTCGACGTAGCGGCCCCAGGCCAGCGCTTCGAACGCGATGCGGATGCCGTAGGTCTGGGCCAGCTCGCCGATGCGCCGGAGTTGGTCGGCGGACACCTGGTCGGAGTCCACGGTCGCGGTGGCAACGTTGCTGCACACCAACACGGTGTCGATGCCGAGGCGCTGCGCGGTGGCGAAGGTGGCCCCGGCGCGGCGGAGGTTGTCGACGAAGGTCTCTTCGTCGACGCCTTCGAGATCGCGCAGCGGCTGGTACAGGTCGAGGGACAGCCCGAGCCGCTGGGCCAGCGCCCTGATCTCGTCGGGCGAGTGGTCGCTGGCGATCAGGTCGGGCTCGAAGATCTCCACGCCGTCGAAGCCGGCGGCCGCGCAGGCGTGGAGTTTCTCGACCAGCGAGCCGGACAGTGAAACGGTGGCAATCGACGTTTTCATGATTCCTCCCGGTCAACGGGCGCTTGGCAGCAATGTACCAAATAGTTAATTGAAGGGGAAGGAATCCCGAGGATCGCCTGCGGGCGGCAGTAAGCTGCCCGACGTGGCCGCCAAGCCGAGACAGGACCTGCAGCGCGATGCCGAGCGCACCCGCGCCGAGCTGTTGGCCGTGGCCACCGAGGTGTTCGCCGAGTCGGGGTATTCCGGGGCGCGAGTCGATGAGATCGCCGAGCGCACCCGCACCACCAAACGGATGATCTATTACTACTTCGGCGGCAAGGAACAGCTGTACCTGGCCGTCCTGGAGGAGGCCTACCGCGGCATCCGCGAGGCCGAGCAGAAACTGCGCGTCGACCACGTCGACCCCGTGGTGGCCATCCGCCGGCTCGCCGAGGTGACGTTCGATCACCACATCGCCCACGACGCGTTCATCAGGCTGGTGTCGATCGAGAACATCCACCGCGGTGAGTTCATCGGCAAACTGGAATCCCTGCGCGACCTGTCCCGGCCCGCCACGTCGGTGCTCGACGAGATCCTGCAGGCCGGTCGCGCCGAGGGCAAGTTCCGCGACGACATCGACGCGCTGGACGTGCACATCGTGATCAGTTCGTACTGCGTGTTCCAGGTCGCCAACCGCTACACCTTCGGCTTCCTGTTCGGCGTCGATTTCACCGAGACCTCGCAGCGGGCCCACCTGCGCCGGATGATCGGCGACGTGGTGGTCGGCTGGCTGACCGCCAACCGATAACCCGCGCTGCCTTAGGGGCAGGTCGAGACCCCCGTCACATTTCCCCCTTGACGCGACGCGCGGCACAGTGTTCTACTTTTTCTTAACGTACTAGTTCGTACATTACGGAGAGCGGGACGACGCGGATGGCTCACAGCCCCACCCACCCTTACCTGGTCGGCCTGGTCGGCGCCGGCGTCGGGCCGTCCCTGACCCCCGCGCTGCACATGGCCGAAGGCCGGGCCCAAGGGCTGGACTACCTCTACCGCATCGTCGACCTCGGCACTGCCGGGGTGGCGCCGGAACAGATCGGCGAGATCGTGGCCTGGGCCAAAACGCTCGGCTTCGACGCGCTCAACATCACCCACCCGTGCAAACAACTCGTCATCCCCCACCTCGACGAGATCAGCGATACCGCCGCCGCCCTCGGTGCGGTCAACACCGTCGTCTTCTCCACCGACCAGGGCAACCGGACCGTCGGCCACAACACCGACACCACCGGTTTCGAGATCGGCTTCGCCGAAGGCCTGCCCGACGCCGCCACAGACAACGTCGTGCTGATCGGCGCAGGCGGTGCGGGCGCTGCGGTCGGCGACGCCATGCTGCGCCTGGGCACCGAGCACCTGACGGTCGTCGACCTCGACGTCGAGCGGGCTGCCGCCCTGGCCCAGGACCTCGCCACCCGCCATCCGCTGGCGCGCGTCGACGCCTCGGCGTTCGACAAGCTGTCCGTGCTGCTGCCTGCCAGCGACGGCGTGGTGCACGCCACCCCGACCGGCATGGCCGAGCATCCCGGGACGCCCTTCGACGCCGCCCTGCTGCATACCGGGCTCTGGGTCGCCGACAT
>JBEVHL010000680.1:0-2609 GCA_040511255.1 Mycobacterium sp.
AGAACGGTTTGAACTCGCTGCCGGGCTCCCAGTCGTTTAGGTAGTTCGAGTATCCGCTGTCGGAGGCGTGCATCGACACCGGAATGCCGGCCTTCACGCAGGCGTCCCACAACGGATCGAATTCGGGCAGGCCCAGCGAGCGGCTGCCGCGGTAGCCGGGCACCGGCGCGGGCCGGACCAGGACGGTCTTGGCGCCGCGCTCGAGGCACCATTCGAGTTCTTCCAGGGCGCGATCGACGTTGCCCAGGTTGATCACCGGGGTGGAGAAGATGCGGTCTTCGTAGTTGAACTGCCAGGTCTCGTACATCCACTGGTTCAGCCCGTGCACGATGTCGAGAATCAGGTCGGGATCGTCTTTGAGGCGCTCCTCGACCAGCGAGGCCAGCGTGGGGAACATCAGCGTGTAGTCCAGGCCCAGGCTGTCCAGAACCTCAAGGCGCGCAGCGGGATTGCGGAAGGCGGGGATGGCCTTCATCGGCTTGCCCATCACCTCGCGGTAGCTCTTGCCGCCGCTGCCGTGCCGGAAATAGTCCTCCTGGGCGCCGGGCTTGGCCACCACCTCGAACGTCGGGTTGGGGATGTAATCGCTGACCTGGTTGCGGACCATGATCTTGGTGCGCCCGCGGACCTCGATGTAGTCGATGACACCCTTGCGGTGGTCCGGCAGGAACTGGGTGAGGGCCTCTTTGGGCTCGTAGAAGTGGTTGTCGGCGTCGAACACCGGGAAATCGAGTTGGCGAGACGGCATGTCAGCCTCCTGATGAATCGTGAGCAGTTCAAGGGCGTGAGTGCTCCTGGTAATGACGTTACCACTAACGCGGTAATGACGTTACCACGCCTGGACCTGCGCAAACAGTGAATCGAACAAGGAGCGTTTCAGCTGGCCAGGCCCCGTACGCAGAACTCGTAGATGGCGTCGCCGCCGATCGGAACCCCGGTCAACTCCTGGCCGAGGCGGCGTAGCCGCAGCGCGCCGAGCACGGTGTGCAGCAGGACGGCGGCGGTGGTGTCGACATCCAGATCGGCCCGCAGCGATCCTTCGGCGATGCCGCGGCGCAGGATGTCGCGGACCAGGTCGTGCAGGGGTTCCAGCACCCGCGCGAACTCGCGCGGTTTGGTCTCGACCAGGTGATCGTTGTAGAAGGTCAGACCACGGTTGATGCTGTCCTGGGTGCTGGAATTGGCTGGTGCGCTGAGGCGTTCGATGAGCCTGCGTAGCGCGTCGGTGGCCGTCATCGACGAGGTCTCCACCCGCCACCGCTCGGTGGACTCCGACATGATCTTGTCGATCAGGGCCAGCAGCAGCTCGTCCTTGGTGGAGAAGTGCTGGTAAAAGGCCCGCAACGAAGTCTTGGACCGCTCGACCACTTCGAGCACCGTGAAGTCGGTCCGGCCGGTTTCGCCCAGGATCGCCAGCGCGGATTTCATGAAACTGTCTCCGCGGGATTCCGCTTTGGCGCGGGTGGGGTCGAGCACGGGCGCAGCCGCCGGCTGCCGCGATGCGGCTCCGTTCGCCTTGGCCATGAGTGCCCCTGACGGTCTGTTGCGAGACGACTGCCCCGCGTCTTGGATCACGAGGGTACCGGCTCCGGCGGCGTCGCCGGGTTCTTACGCCGGGCCGGGGCCTCGCTGAGCAAGTGCCTAGCGGTGAGCGTCGACCAACCGCTACTGTTCTGGACCCATGGCCGGGTTGCGTTGGACGGCAAGAGCTATGGACGACGGAGAGGGCAGCAGGACATGACAACGGAATCCGGGCAGTCAGTCTGGACACTCGGCGAACTGATCGATCTGTTCGATGTGGACCTCGACGAGGCCGGCGGCGTCAGCGCCGACACCGGCCGCGCAGGCGAGGACGACCGCCAGGTGGTGGAGGGCACGCAGGTGCTGGCGCAGGCGATCGTCGCGGTCGCCAAACGGCTGCCTGGCAAATCCGTCCGCTCGGTGCACGCGGTGTTCAGCCGCGCCGTATTCGTCGGCGCCCCAGTGGAATTGGCACTCGACGTCGTGCACGAGGGTCGCTCGGTGGCCACCGCGGTGGTCAGCGCGTCTCAGAACGGCAAGCGCTGCATCACCATGACGGTGCTCGCCGATGTCCCGTCGGAGGACGTCATCACCCATCACCTGCCCAAGCCGGACGTGGCCGCACCGGCGGACGCGCACGTCGCGACCATGCCGATGACCGGACGCGAACTGCGCCTGGTGGACGTCGTCGACGTCAACAGCCCCGACGAGGTCGGTCCGCCGGAGCTCTACGCCTGGCTGCACTACGACCCGATTCCCAGTCGCGACGAGCTGGCCAAGGCCCTCGTCGCCTACTTCACCGGGCATCTGGGTATCTCCACCACGATGCGGGCCCATGAGGGCATCGGCACCGCCCAGGCCCACCTGACCGTGTCCACGGCGCCGATGACCGTCACGGTCAGCTTCCACGAACCCGTTACCTGGGACGGCTGGCTGCTGTACAGCCACGAGAGCACCCAGGTCGGGGCGGGCATGTCCTACGTGCGCGGCGCCGTGCACACCGAGGCGGGGGAGCTGATCGCGTCGTTCACCCAGGAGGGCCTGATCCGGCCGTTGCGCACCACCGACAACTCCATCAAGGCGCAGTC
>JBEVHL010000681.1:0-4103 GCA_040511255.1 Mycobacterium sp.
GACACGATGCGTCGCACCGTGTTGGCGTCGTGGACAAAGTTCTGCCCCAGCGACTTGCGTGGCCGGAAGTCAAGCTCCTTGGCCAAATTTCTAATCTCGGTCCGACCGAGAAGACGAATCGTCAGGATGCACCCGCCCTACCACTGCACACAGGCCACGCCCCCCAACCCTGGCGCGCCCGTGTGACGTCCGCTATGGCGATCTGTTCTTCGCGGGTTGCCAGGTCCGCACGAGGAGCATAGCGCAGACCGCCCTGTCGCTCCCATGTATTCAAATCAAATTGCAAACCACCATAAAAACCGTTACCTGAATTGATGCCCCAATTGTTCCCCGATTCGCATCGGGCGAGGGCATCCCAGATGACGCCATTGCTGACCGGAGGCACCTCGGTACCCGGCTTCGCGCCCACCCTCAGCACTGCGTCGCGGGCCGGGGTGACGACCACATTTGCCACCGGCAACCGACCGGTTTCCACCCCGTTGACACTCGCCACGGCAAATGTCACGTCCTGCACGCCGGGCGTTCCGGCGTCCTCCACGATCTGTCGGCTCATGTTCATCGAAGGGTCCTCGATGCGCTGCGAGGTGGGTTGCAGGGGCAGCCGCTCGTCGACCTTGACCAGCCGGATGCGGGTGACCTGAATCTGCATGCCTGAGATCACCGGAGAGGCGGCATTGGGCACCACCTGGTCGCTTTGCATAAGCGGCGAACCGGCGGCCGCCAGGAGGGCGGCCACAGTCGGGGCGGCCAGATGCACGGTGCGCACCACGCCGCCGTCGTTGATCTGCACGGTCTTGGCACTCACCACAGGCAACGCCATCCCGCCGATGGGCAGGCGGGTACCGCGCGACGCCGCTGCGGGAGCGGTATCGGTCATCGCCAGCTGCGCCAATGCCTCGTCGACGGTGGACGCCGTCGTCCAGACCTGTTTGGTGTCACGGCCGTCCAGCGAGATCTGCAGGGGCCTACTGCGTCGCAGCGTGATGGTCTCGGCATCGTGGACCGGTTCGTCAGCAGCCGGGAACAGGTCGTCCCGATCGCCGACGTCGAACCCGTTTTCCGCGACCACGTCGATGACCCGCGTCTTCATCGTGGTCACCGTCATCGGTGCCCCGTCGATGCGCAGAGTCACCGTTTTGTGTGCCGTCACCGCGTAGCCGCCTGCAAAAGTCAGCGAAACCAGCAATGCCGCGACCAGAATCCGCAGCGCCGTCGACCGGGACTGGTGCAGCTTCGTCAGTGCGTTCAAAGTTGTCGTGTCCCTGCAGTCATTCTCATAGGCAAGGGCCCCTGCGGGCCGTTGTTGATCACAAGACGGTAACGAACGGGGGTACAAAGCGGCAACTCCTCAAGTACCGCCCGGAAGTGCGTTCAGGCCGCCGAGTGGTCCGCCTCGGTAATTCGATAAACCCGACGCGCGTTTGCTGAGGACTGCCGCGCGAGTTCGCCAGAAGGCCGGTCGGTCAAATCCGCCAACGCCCGCACGGTGTACGGCAGGCAGTAGGGCTCGTTCGGGGCCCCACGATACGGGTGCGGGGTCAAAAACGGTGCGTCGGTCTCGACCAGAAGCTGGTCGGGCGGGATCAGCAGGGCCGCTTCGCGCAGGTCAGCAGCGTTTTTGAAGCTGACCGTGCCCGACAGCGAGAGGTACCAGCCTGCCGCAACGCAGGTGCGCGCCATCGCCGGGCCGGAGGAGAAGCAGTGGAAGATCACGGTGTCGGGTGCACCTTCGGCGCGCAGCACATCCAGCACGTCGGCGTCGGCATCCCGGTTGTGGATCATCAGCGGCTTGCCGGTGCGTTTGGCCAGGTCGATGTGCCAGGCGAAGGCCTCGCGCTGGACGGCGGGTTCGGCGCAGCCCTCCAGGCGGCCGGGCCAGTACAGATCCATCCCGGTCTCGCCGATGGCGACGACGCGTTCCGACCCGGCCAGGACCTCCAGCTCCGCCCTGGCGGCGTTGTCGAGGGCGTCGGCCCTGGTGGGATGCAACGCGACCGCCGCATAGACGCGGGGGTCCCACCCGGCGGCCTGAGTGACCCAGCGGGCGGAGTCCAGATCGTCGGCGATGGTGACGACGGCTTGCACGCCGACCGCCGCGGCGCGATCGACGATCGCGCGCACCCCCTCGGCATCCTGGGCGCCACACGCGTCGAGATGGGTGTGCGCGTCGATCAGCGGGGAGAGCGGCTCCGGAAGCGGTGGTGCTGCTCGTCTGGCCGATGACTTCGAACTCATCCGCCACACAATAAGCTGGCAGACCTGATGAGCCAGCCTTACTACGTCACGACCGCGATCGCCTACCCCAACGGGGTACCGCACGTCGGACACGCCTACGAATACATCGCGACGGATGCGATCGCCCGATTCAAACGCCTCGACGGTTTCGACGTCCGGTATCTCACGGGTACCGACGTGCACGGTCTCAAGATGGCGCAGACGGCCGCCGCGGAAGGCATTCCGACCGCCGAGTTGGCCCGTCGCAACTCCGATGTGTTCCAGTCGCTGCAGGAGAAGTTGAACATCTCGTTCGACCGGTTCATCCGCACCACCGACGCCGACCACTTCGAGGCGTCCAAGGCGATCTGGCAGCGGATGGCCGATGCCGGCGACATCTACCTCGACACCTACGCCGGCTGGTACTCCGTGCGCGATGAAGGCTTTGTCACCGAATCCGAAACCTCGGTCAACGCCGACGGGGTGCGGGTCGCCACCGACACCGGCGCCGCGGTGACCTGGACCGAGGAACAGACCTACTTCTTCAAACTGTCGGCGTTCACGGACCGACTGCTGGCCCACTACGAGGCCCACCCCGAGTTCATCGGGCCCGACGTAAGGCGCAACGAGATCGTCAGCTTCGTCTCCGGCGGCCTGCGCGATCTGTCCATCTCGCGGACGTCGTTCGACTGGGGTGTGCCGGTGCCCGGGCATCCCGATCACGTGATGTACGTCTGGGTGGACGCCCTGACCAACTATCTGACCGGAGTGGGTTTCCCCGATACCGAGTCCGAGTCGTTCCAGAAATACTGGCCCGCCAATCTGCACATGATCGGCAAGGACATCATCCGGTTCCACACCGTCTACTGGCCGGCATTTCTGATGTCGGCCGGCATCGAGCTGCCCCGCCGGGTTTTCGCGCACGGCTGGCTGCTCAACAGCGGCGCGAAGATGAGCAAGTCGGTGGGCAACGTCGTCGATCCGCTGAACCTCATCGACGTGTTCGGCCTGGACCAGCTGCGTTACTTCCTGCTGCGCGAGGTGCCGTTCGGACAGGACGGCAGCTACAACGAAGACGCCATCATCAACCGGATCAACACCGACCTGGCCAACGAGCTGGGCAACCTGGCCCAGCGCTCGCTTTCGATGGTGAACAAGAACCTGGACGGACTGACGCCCACCCCCGGGGAGTTCACCGCCGAGGACTCCGCAATGCTGGCCGAGGCCGACGGCCTGCTCGCGAAGATCCGCGGGCACTACGACGCCCAGGCGATGCACCTGGCGCTGGAGGCGATCTGGTTGACGCTCGGCGCGGCCAACCGGTATTTCTCGGCGCAGGAACCGTGGGTGCTGCGCAAATCCGAGTCCGCGCACGATCAGCAGCGGTTCTCCACCGTGCTCTACACGACCATGGAAGTGGTGCGGATCGCTGCGCTGCTGGTGCAACCGGTGATGCCGGAGTCGGCGGCCAAACTGCTCGACCTGCTGGGCCAGCCCGCCGATCAGCGGAATTTCACCGCGATCGGCGAGCGGTTGGTTGCCGGGACTGCGCTGCCGAAGCCGGAAGGGGTCTTTCCGCGGTACGTCGCACCCGAAGTCGAGTGAGCGGAAGTGACGTGTGCCACAGTTCTGGGTGTCACTGTCACATTCTCGGCGTAGGCGGTGTCTTGAGGTCAACACCAACAAAGGAGTTGACATGACCTCTTCCGATCCCAGGACTCGTGTCGTCGTGCTCGGCGGCGGCTACGCCGGCGTACTGGCGGCCAATCATCTACGCACCCGCGACGATGTCGAGATCACCCTGGTGAACGCCCGCCCGTCCTTCGTCGAGCGCATCCGGCTGCACCAGTTGGTCACCGGCTCGGACGACGCCGTGGTCGACTACCAGA
>JBEVHL010000682.1:0-3083 GCA_040511255.1 Mycobacterium sp.
TGTCGCACAGTTTGATCTTCCAGTCCTTGATCCGGGTGTCGATCAGCTCGATCGACGGTGCGAACGCCGCCGTCGCCGCCAGCACGTCATCCTCGGTGCAGCCCGCGCCGGGCAGATCATCAGCCAGGATGAAACCGACCTCGACCTCGACCCGCGGATACAGGAACGTGCCCGCGGGGACCGGCTTGTCCTCGAACACCTCCATGTCGGCCAGCAGATGTCCGTAATCAGGCTCGTCGACGCCCATCATCTTCTGCATGGCCGCACTGGACAGACCGACCTTGTGCCCGATCACCCGAGCACCCTCAGCCACCCGTTGACGGATGTTGAGCAACTGGATCTCGTAAGCATCCACCACGTCGATATCGGGATGACCCGCAGTCAACGGATCCAACGGAACCCGGCTGCGCTCAGCCTCGGCGAGCGCCGCGGCCAGCTCTGCACGCGTCTGGGAAGCGAGCATTTTTGTGAAGTCCCCTCGTTTCTTCGACCGGGGCAGTTGTTCCCAGGCCGGGCAATTCTATAACGTGTTCTACATGACGGAGCAGGAGTTCGATGTCGTGGTGGTTGGCAGTGGGGGCGCCGGCATGGTCGCTGCTCTCACCGCTGCTCACCAGGGACTATCAACAGTAGTCGTTGAGAAGGCCGCACACTACGGTGGTTCGACCGCCCGATCGGGCGGTGGCGTGTGGATTCCGAACAACGAAATCCTCCAACGCGATGGCGTCAAAGACACTCCTGAGGCGGCCGCGACGTACCTCCACGGCATCGTCGGCGACGTGGTCGAGGCCGAGAAAATCGACACCTACCTCAGGCGCGCGCCCGAGATGCTGTCGTTCGTGCTCAAGAACTCCCCGCTGAAGCTGTGCTGGGTGCCCAACTACTCCGACTACTACCCGGAGGCGCCGGGCGGGCGGGCCGGCGGCCGGTCCGTCGAACCCAAACCGTTCAACGCGAAGAAGCTCGGCGTCGACCTGCCCGGCCTGGAGCCGGCATACGGCAAGGTCCCGCTGAATGTCGTGGTGATGCAACAGGACTACGTCAAGCTCAACATGCTCAAGCGGCATCCCAAAGGTGTGCTGCGCAGCCTGAAGATCGGCGCACGGACCATGTGGGCCAAGGCAACTGGCCAGAATCTGGTCGGAATGGGCCGGGCGTTGATCGCTCCCCTGCGGATCGGCCTGCAACAGGCTGGGGTTCCGGTGCTGCTGAACACCGCACTGACCGACCTGTACATCGAGGACGGCGTGGTCCGGGGTGTCTACGTTCGCGACAGCACCGGACCGGAATCGGCTGAGCCACGGCTGATCAAGGCCCGCCGCGGGGTGATTCTCGGCAGCGGCGGATTTGAGCACAACGAGCAGATGCGGGTCAAGTACCAGCGCGCACCGATCACCACCGAGTGGACCGTCGGGGCGAAGGCGAACACCGGCGACGGCATTCTCGCCGCCGAAAAGCTGGGCGCTGCACTGGAATTGATGGAGGATTCCTGGTGGGGCCCCACGGTGCCGCTGGTCGGCGCGCCATGGTTCGCGCTGTCGGAGCGCAACTCCCCCGGATCGATCATCGTCAACACCAGCGGCAAGCGGTTCATGAACGAATCCATGCCGTACGTCGAGGCGGTGCACTGGATGTACGGCGGTGAGTACGGCCAGGGCTCGGGGCCCGGCGAGAACGTGCCCGCCTGGCTGATCTTCGACCAGCAGTACCGCAACCGCTATATCTTCGCCGGACTGCAACCAGGACAACGTATTCCGAAGAAGTGGCTGGAGTCGGGCGTCGTCGTGCAGGCCGACACCCTGGAGGAGCTGGCCGCCAAGACCGGACTGCCCGCCGCCGAACTCGCCGAGACGGTGGGGCGCTTCAACGGCTTTGCCCGCACCGGTCGCGACGAGGACTTCCACCGCGGCGAGAGCGCCTATGACCGGTACTACGGCGACCCGACGAACAAGCCCAATCCCAACCTCGGCGAGCTCAGTCATGCGCCGTACTTCGCCGCCAAGATGGTGCCCGGCGACCTCGGCACCAAGGGCGGCGTGCGCACCGACGTACACGGCCGGGCCCTGCGCGACGACGGCTCGGTCATCGAGGGTCTCTACGCCTCAGGCAACGTCAGCTCACCGGTGATGGGCCACACCTACCCGGGACCCGGCGGTACGATCGGGCCCGCGATGGCCTTCGGTTACCTTGCCGCACTGCACATCGCCGGAAAGGCTTGATATGCCAATCGATCTCGATGTCGCCCTGGGCGCCGAGCTGGATCCGGTCGAGTTCTCCTGGACCAGCAGCGATGTGCAGCTTTATCACCTCGGGTTGGGGGCCGGTGCCGATCCGCTCGACCCGCGCGAGCTGAAGTATCTGACCGACGGAACGCCACAGGTACTGCCGACCTTCGCCAACGTCGCACAGAGCTTCCACATGACCGAGGCGCCGACGGTGCAGTTCCCCGGCATCGACATCGAGCTGAGCAGGGTGTTGCACGCCAGCGAGGCCATCTCCGCGCCGGGGCCCATCCCCGCGTCGGGCACCGGGCGGGCGGTCACCCGGTTCACCGAAATCTGGGACAAGGGCAAGGCTGCCGTCATCTGGTCGGAGACCGAGGTGACGGATTCCACCGGCGCACTGCTGTGGACGCAGAAGCGCTCCATCTTCGCCCGCGGCGAGGGCGGGTTCGGCGGTGAGCGAGGCCCGGCGTCGACTGCTGCGGTGCCGGACCGCGCGCCGGATCTGGAGTTGGACATCGTCACGTTGCCGCAGCAGGCGCTGCTCTACCGGTTGTGCGGCGATCGCAATCCGCTGCACTCCGATCCCGAATTCGCCACTGCCGCGGGCTTTCCCAGGCCGATTCTGCACGGCCTGTGCACCTACGGGATGGCCGCCAAGGCGCTGGTCGACGCACTCTTCGGCGGCGACGTGGCCCAGCTGGGTTCGTACGGTGCGCGATTTGCCGGGGTGGTCTTCCCGGGGGAGACCTTGCGCGTCGACGCCTGGAAGGAAGACGGCCGCTATGTCGCCAATGTTGTTGCGCCGTCTCGGGAGAACGCTGCCGTGCTGAGCAATGTGGAGTTGACGCCGGCGTAGGT
>JBEVHL010000683.1:0-4672 GCA_040511255.1 Mycobacterium sp.
CTCCACCTCGACCCCGACTCCGGTCCACCGCTATAAGGCACGGGCCGGAACGAGGCCAAACACTGCGCAAACAACAATGGATCCCACCTTTACGGGGGTCCCCAACACAGATAAGGAAGGTACGCCGATCGCGGCCGGTCCTTCGCCGCGTCGCCAAGGAAGCGAGTCGGGTCGAACGCTTCGGGGTCGGGCCACCAGCGGGCGTCGTGGTGGATGTGGTGGATCGGGATGATCACCGTCGTGCCGGGACGAATGTGGTGGCCGTCGATGATGTCGTCCTCTATCGCCTCTGCGCGACGATCCACGGCGGAGTAGTAGCGCTGCGATTCCTGCACGCAGGCGGTGGTCCATGGCATCCGGGTCAGATCGGCCGCGGTCGGACGTCGGCCGCCGAGCACGTCGTCGATCTCGGTCAGCATCTGGTCTCGCGCATCGGGATTGCACGACATCAGATACCAGAACCACGACATCGCGTTCGCCGTCGTCTCGTGACCGGTGAGCATGAACGTCAGCGCCTCGTCGCGGACCCGCTTGCGTGGCCAGGTCCCGTTGTCGGCCTGGAAGAGCACGTTGCCGACTCGCCGAGGAGGGGACATCCTTTCGGGCACTGCTCAACGAAGCGCGTTCGACGCTGGCCGTCGATCTGCTGGGCAATGTCGGCCTGACGGTGGAGGAGGTGTCGAAGCGGTTGGGCTACACCGACACCTCAACCTTCTGTCACGCATTCAAACGCTGGTACGGCGTGCCGCCGAGCGGCTATCCGGACAAGAATCTAACCGGCCTGCCACCGCCCGTCGGCCTTGGCGGCCTCGATCTGCCGTTGGCCGGGTTCGCGCATCCGTCCCGCGTCAAGGAGTCGTTGCGCCCGTTCGATATTGGACTTCGACCATGGGCTGCGGGGCCTGCGCGGGCTGAATCGCTGGACGCGCGATACCGCGTCGTACTTGCGGGTCAGGCTGTCGATCCAGCCGAAGCAGAGGGCGATCTCGACCGCCTCGCCGTACGACATGCCCGTCTCGGGTGCATTCTTGTTGATCAGCCGCAGCCAGACTTCCGACGCCGCATCGTGATTGCGCTCGAGCCAGTGCTCCCATTGCCGCGGCGTTCGAAGGTCAAGCACCGACGGTTCGGTCTCGGCCATCCCTAACGGTGCAGTGCCGATTTCAGAGCCGCCATGCCGCGGTTGGTGGCCTCGGCCGCCGCCGGCACCACCGACGCGAAGCCGACGTAGCCGTGCACCAAGGTCGGTTCGTTGCTCAGTTCGACGGGAACCGCTGCGGCCGTGAGCAATTCGGCGTAACGGGTGCCGTCGTCGCGCAGCGGGTCGTATCCGGCGGTGCCGATGAAGGCCGGTGGCAGACCGGACAGGTCCTCGGCATTGGCGGGAGCCACCGTGACGGGTAGCTTCTGCGGCTTGCTGATATCGACATCGGGCAGATACCAGTGCAGATAGGCCGTCCCCATGTTGCTGTTCAGCATCGGCGCGTCGGCGTTCTCGATGAACGACGGCAGCGTCCTGTCAACGGTCGTGGAGGGATACCAGAGCAGCTGGAAGACCAGCGGCGGGCCGCCGTTGTCGCGTGCCTTCTGCGCCATCACGGCCGAGAAGTTGCCACCGGCCGAGTCGCCGGCGACCGCGATGCGTGTCGGGTCGCCGCCCAGTTCGGCGGCGTGCTCGCCGACCCACTGCAGCGCGGCCCACGCGTCATCGAGTCCCTGCGGGTAGGGATGCTCGGGGGCGAGCCGGTAGTCGACAGACACCACGATGGCCTCGGCGCCGACCGCGTGGGACCGGGCCACCCCGTCGTGGGTGTCCAGGTCGCCGATCGCCCAGCCGCCGCCGTGGTAGTAGACCACCACCGGAAGGTTGTCGTGGTCCTCGATCGGCGGCCAGTAGATGCGGACCGGAATGTCGGTCAGTTCGTCGTAGCCGACCGTGCGCTCTTCGATTCGCATGGCGGGCAGGTCCTCCGGCGGCGTCCGGAGCCGTCGCGCCTGCTCGCGGGCCACGTCGACCCCGTCCTCGACGGTGAACCCGAACGGGAAGCCGTCGAGCAGGATTTGCATCGTCGGGTCGATTCCCGACGGCGTCGTCGCGGGATCAGCCATGCCTCAACGGTAGTCCAGTACCTTCTGCGCCGATGACATCCCACGCCCACCCGTTGACAAGAGCGTTGTGGGTCGCGGGTGCGCTGGCGGGAGCCGGCTACGGGGTGTTCCTCGTGGTCGCGCCCCTGCGGCTGCCGGGCGGCGCCGGATGTGTGCGGCCCTGCTGGCCCGGCTGCCGAGGCCGTGGACCGCGCTGGGTGCGGTGTGCTTCGCGGTATCGGACGCCATGATCGGCATCGGCCGCTTCTCCCCCGCAAGCGGGAGGTGCCCCCACATTGGTTCCGAGGCGCCGGCGGTGCCGATCTGATGGGCGTACGCGACGGCGCTGCTGCTGATCTCGGCGGGATTCTTCTGGGTGTGCGACACGAACGTAGGTGCTTGGAGTTGATGCTGGTCGCGGTTTAGTCTGGTTGTGATTCAAACAACCAGATAGGAGGCGATCGTGACCGATCCGTCGCTCGGGGATCTGGAGCAGCAGCGGGACCGGTTGTATGCCGAGCTGGCCGCGACCGGTGACTTCCGGCGCGGCTCGATCAGCGAGAACTACCGCCGCTGCGGAAAGCCGAACTGCGCGTGCGCGCAGCCGGATCATCCCGGGCACGGGCCGCGGTATCTGTGGACCCGCACGGTGCCCGCTCGCGGCACCAGGGGACGGCAGCTGGGCAGCGGCGAGCTGGAGAAGGTACGCCGCGAACTGGCGAACTACCAGCGTTTCGCCGGACTGTCCGAGCGGATCGTGGAGGTCAACGAGGCCATCTGCGAGGCACGCCCGCCCGATGCCGACACCGCGGTGGCGCCCTCGGCCGGCACGGAGGCCGAAAAAGGGGGCTCTGCACGCAGATCCAAGCGGAGTTCGCCGCCGAGGTAGAACGCCTGGCCGAACTGGCAATTGCCTCGCTGGGCTCGTTCGGCGAGGGCCTGGAGGCGGTGGAGCTGGCGATCCGCACCGCGATGACGCGGCTGGGTGGTTCGCTGCTGCAGCAGTTGCTGGCCGCCGACGCCGGCCACCGCGGCCCGCGAATCGCCTGCGGCGCGGGCCATCACGCCGAGTTCGTCTCCTACCGGACCCGCACGATCGAGACCGTGCTGGGCCCGGTCGCGGTGCGCCGCGCCTACTATCACTGCGCCTCGTGTGGGGGCGGTGTCGTGCCGCGCGACGACGAGCTCGGCGTCGCCGAGGCGTCGCTGTCGCCGGGGCTGCGCAAGATGACCGCCCGCGTCGGCGCGGCCTCCCCGTTCGCCAAGGCCGCCGACCTGTTGGCCGAGTTGGCGGGGATCCGGTTGTCCCCCAAGCGGATCGAACGGGCAGCCGAAGCCGCTGGCGCCGCCGCCGCGGCACGTGCCGGGGCCGAGTCCACCGCGATCGCGCACCGGCGGGTGCGCGTGCTGCCGCCGGCGGTGGTGCCGGACATGCTCTACATCGCCGTCGACGGCACCGGCGTGCCCATGGTGCCCGCCGCGGTCGCCGGCCGCGCCGGCAAGGCCCCCGACGGACGCGCTCGCACCCGCGAGGTCAAACTTGCGTGCCTGTTCACCCAGACCACCGTCGACACCGACGGCCGGCCGGTGCGTGACCCGGACTCGACCAGCTACCTGGGCAGTTTCGCCCCCGCCGCCGAGTTCGCCACCCTGGTACACGCCGAGGCCCGCCGCCGCGGCGCCGACCACATCCGCCAACTCGTCGTCCTCGGCGACGGTGCGCTCTGGATCTGGAACCTCGCCACCGCGATCCTGCCCGAAGCCACCCCGATCGTGGACCTCTACCACGCCCGCGAACACCTCCACGCCCTCGCCGCCGGGCTCACCGGCGTGCTCGGCGACGAGCACCCGCACTGGCTGGCCGCCCGCCTGGCCGACCTCGACGCCGGTGACATCGAAACCCTCGTCACCGAGACCGCCCGACTGCACCCCCAGCTACCCGACGACACCGCCCGCGCAACCGCAAAAGCGCTCACCTACTTCCAGACCAATGCGCACCGGATGCGCTACGTCTACTTCCGCGAGCACGGCATGTTCGTCGGCTCCGGCGTCGTCGAGGCCGGCTGCAAGGCGATCGTCGGGCAACGCTTGAAACTGTCCGGCATGCGCTGGAACATTCCCGGCGCCACCGGCATCCTCACCCTGCGCTGCCAGGAAGCCAGCGGCCGATGGGACCAGATCTGGCGCAAACCGCACAACCAGACCGCCGCCGCCACGGCCTGACCTCCCGCGAATCAAGATCAAAATCGATTACCTACAAATATGTCGCACACCCCCCGCGCGGTCTGCGCACGTGAATCGTCGGTGGCCAGCGATAGGATGCGGGTCTCGTTCTCCGCGTGGACCCGTGTCTTGGTGGTGGTGAAAATCAGGTTGGTCGGGCCTTCCTTGACGATCTTCTTGGTGGTGAAACCACCGTCTTTGTCGCGGACCGTGACCTCGTAATCAATGCGACCCTCGGACAGCAACGACCGCACGAAGTAACTCGTCATGTCGTCTTCGACGCCCTCGCGCAGGGCCGTCACCTCGTAGACGACGAGGGTGCGGTGGGCGTACTGCTCGGTGGAGTAGACCAGCGCCCGTT
>JBEVHL010000684.1:0-16701 GCA_040511255.1 Mycobacterium sp.
CACAGACCACGATGATCGGCAACGTGATCCAGCAACAGTTCCTGGTGGTCAAGGACTATCCTGCCGCCGCAGCGCTGTCCATGGTGCTGATGGGGCTCATCCTCGTCGGAGTGATCACCTACACCCGGGCCCTCGGTACGGAGGACCTGGTATGACGCTGCAGGAAGCGACCGCGGTCCTGGACGCGATCGACACCAAACGCTCGAGCAAGAAGTGCGGGCTGGGCGGTGGGTTCGGCGATATCGTGCTGAAGGTCATCGCCGGCCTGGTGATGCTCTACATCTTCCTGCCGATCTTCGTGATCGTCGCCTTCTCGTTCAACCACCCCGCGGGCAAGTTCAACTACACCTGGCAGGGTTTCACCCTGGACAACTGGGCGCACCCGTTCAAATATCCGGCGCTGACCCACGCGATGCGGATGAGCCTCGAAGTGGCGGCGCTGTCCACCCTGATCGCCCTGGTGCTGGGCACGCTGCTCGCCATCGCCCTTGTCCGCCAACGTTTCCGGGGCAGCAAGACGGTCGAGACGTTCCTGGTGCTACCGCTGACCGCCCCCGAGGTGGTGATGGGCGCCTCGCTGCTGACGTTGTTCCTCGACCTCGGGTGGGCCACCGGGTTCGGCACCATCCTGATTGCGCATGTGGCGTTCGAGATCAGTTTCATCGCGATGACGGTGCGGGCCCGGGTGCGCGGCTTCGACTGGTCGCTGGAAGACGCCTCGATGGATCTGGGCGCCAGCCCCACCCGGACGTTCTTCAAGGTGACGCTGCCGCTGATCGTGCCAGGCATCGTCGCGGCTGCCATGTTGTCGTTCGCGCTGTCGCTCGACGATTTCATCATCACGTACTTCGTCAGCGGATCGACGGTGACCTACCCGCTGTTCGTCAACGCATCGGTGAAGGCGGCGGTGCCACCGCAGATCAACGTCATCGCCACCGCGATCCTGATCATCAGCCTGCTGCTGATCGGGTTCGGCACGCTCTATCGGCGCAAACGGCTCGATGTCTGAGCGCCCGCACCGTTTGCGCCGACCCGGTTACGGGTATCGAAATTGACATGAGCGAAAGTGGCGTTCACGGTGCGGTGGACCAGGCAACCAGTACCGATGCCTTCGAGTACGCGGCGCGGGCCGGATACGCCATCAGCGGGGTGTTGCACCTGCTGATCGGCTACATCGTCGCCCAACTCGCGTTCGGGACCGGTGGCAACGCCGATCAGTCCGGCGCGTTGGCCACCCTGGCCAGTAAGGGCGGTGGCGCGGTCACGCTGTGGGTCGCCGCGATCGGTCTGTTTGCGCTGGCAGCGTGGCGGCTCGCCGAGGCGGTGGTCGGGTCGCATCCCAACGAGTCCGGCAAAGACGACGAAGGCGCCAAGAAACAGCTCAAGCGGGTCAAGTCGGTCGCCCTGGCCGTCACCTACTGCGCGCTGGCCGTCTCGGCGATCAAGTTCGCCACCGGCGGCGGGCAGTCCAGCGGGCAGAAGAACGCGGGCATGTCCGCCACCCTGATGCAATCCGGTTGGGGCAAGGCGCTTCTCATCATCATCGGGTTGGCAGTGATCGCTGTCGGCGGCTACCACATCTACAAGGGCGCCACCAAGAAGTTCCTCAAGGAGCTCAAGGTGTCGGGCGGCAACGTGATCACCCCGCTCGGCATGGGCGGCTACATCGCCAAGGGAGCCGTCTTCGTGGGTGCCGGCCTGCTGGTGATCGTCGCCACCCTGACGGCCGATCCGGCGAAGGCGTCAGGCATCGACGCCGCCGTGAAAACTCTGGGCCAGGCGCCGTTCGGCAAGATCCTGCTGCTGATCGCAGCGCTGGGCATCGCCGCCTACGGCGCGTACTGCTTCGTGCTGGCGCGGTTCGCGCGGATGTGACCCTGCGGGTCTACCTCCGTCGCGGTCTCGACCAGCGCGGTCACCGCGGCGGTGGTGGCCCGCAACGTACCGCCGTCTGATGCGGCGATCCGGACCACCCAGCCGGCGTCGTTCGGAAGATCGCTCACCGCAAGGTATATCGGCCTGTCACCGCTGAGCACGGCCAGGGCTTCGAGCTCCGGTGTCATCGCCGTCATCGTGAGATCGAGCCCGCCGCCGACGACGTACACCGACCCGAACGCCATCGGTGCCCGGCGGACCCGCGGCATCGTGTCGAGTCGCTGGGCGTCGAGCGCGAGCACGGTGCCGTCGGGAGCGGTGATCGCCACCGTGGATTCGTACCCGCCGAAGTCCGCGTCGGTCAGGTCGGGGTGCAGGATCACCGCGTCGACGAGTATCAGCTGCCCCCCAGGCGCCACACCCACCCGCACCTGCTGGCGGTACCGCGCATGCGGGGTGAGGATGCGCGGGGACGGGTCCAGGAGCAACCGGCTGCTCTCATCGACCTGAACCAGCGTGTCGTCGGTGGCCACCGCTCCGCCGGGCACGCCGCTGACCACGGTCGCGCCCTGACCCTTGACCACCGCCGAGCCACCGTCGACCACCGTGATGTGTTGTCGGACGAGATCGCCGGGAATGATGGTGCCTGCGGCATTCTGGACGGTGACTGAACCGACCGACGGTCGGGCCGGGTCGGCGAACACCCGGCCGATCAGCAGTGGCCAGCGGTACCGGCGCCGGGTCAGGACAGTTCGCCCGCCGACGCCGGAAAAGGTGATGTCCAGCGCGGTGCGTTCGCCCAGGCTCACACGAACAACACTTCCCGCTCGAGCACGTCGACCACGGCGTCGATCCCCTGACCACCTCGAGCGCTGATCGCGACGACGGGCCGGCCGCCGCGGACGTCGTCGGCCTCCTTGAGCATCAGCGACAGGTCGGCGCCGACGTACGGTGCGAGATCGACCTTGTTGACCACCAGCAGATCGCACCGGATGACGCCGGGGCCGCGTTTGCGCGGGATGTCGTCACCGCCGGCCACGTCGATCACGAACAGCCAGTAGTCCACCAGGTCCCGCGAAAACGTCGACGCCAGATTGTCGCCGCCCGATTCGATCAGAATCAGCTCGGTGTCGGGGAACTCGGCCTCCAGCGCGTCCGCGGCCGCCATGTTCAGCGACGGGTCTTCGCGGATGACGGTGTGCGGGCAACCGCCGGCCTCGACGGCCCGCACCCGCTTGGGATCGATCAGACCGGACCGCCGGATCCGCTCGGCGTCCTCGACGGTCACCAGGTCGTTGGTGATCACCGAGACCACCCGCCCGGAGCGGGCGAACGCCACCAGGAGCGCCTCGACCAGTGCGGTTTTGCCGGACCCGACCGGGCCGCCGATTCCGATGCGCGCGGCCGGCGTCATCGCAGCATGTACTTACGCGAAAAGGGCACCTCGGTGGCCGGTTCCGCGGTCAGCAGCACGCCGTCGGCCCGGACGTCGAACGTCCGCGGATCGACCTCGACGTGCGGCAGGGCCGAGTTGCGGACCATGTCCTTCTTGCGCAGGCTGCGCACCGACTTGATCGGCAGCACGTTCTTGCGCAGCCCGAGCGTCGCAGGCACTCCCGCATCGATCGCCAGCGACGACATGAACACGAAACCCAGGTGTGCGGCGGCATCGCCGAGCGCCCCCCAGTTCGGCCGCGCGATGTTCGGCTCCGAGGACGAGATGGAGCCGGCGGCATCACCGAGCGTGGCCCATGCGACGAAACCGTTCTTGAGCACCACCCTCGGTTTGACGCCGAAGAAGGCGGGCTGCCAGATCACCAGGTCGGCCACCTTGCCCACCTCCACCGACCCCAGGTGGGCATCGGCGCCGATCGCGATCGCCGGGTTGACGGTGAGCTTGGCGATGTAGCGCTTGACGCGTTCGTTGTCGGCCGCGGCGGTGGTCTCCTCGGGCAGCCGCCCGACCCGCTGCTTCATCACCGCGGCGAGTTGCCAACAGTTGGTGATGTTTTCGGCCAACCGCCCCATTCCCTGGGTGTCGCTGCCGAAGATCGAGATGGCGCCCATATCGTGCAGCAGATCCTCGGCCACCATCGTCTGCGGGCGCACCCGGGCCTCGGCGAACGCGATGTCCTCTGGCGCTTCCCAATTCATCAGGTGGGCGATCATCGTCATCGGCACCCCCTCCTCCAGTCCACCCACCGAGTAGGGATTGGTCGGATTGGTGGTGCCGGGGATGACGTTCTCATAGCCCACGCACCGGATCAGGTCGGGTGCGTGTCCGCCGCCCGCGCCCTCGACGTGGTACATGTGAATCGTCCGGTCGCCGATGGTCGACATCGTCTTCTCGGAGAACCCGAACTCGTTGATCGAATCGGTGTGCAGATGCACCGCGAAGTCAGCCGAATCGGCTGCCTCCAAGGTCTTGTCGATGACCGCGGGCGATGCGCCCAGGTCTTCGTGGATCTTCACCGCACCCGCGCCTGCGGCCACCGACTCCAGCACCGCTGCGGGGTTGGACGAGCTGCGGCCGAACGCCACGAAGTTCATCGGGGTGTATTCGCCGGCCTGCAGGAACAACCCGAGGTTGCGCGGACCGCCGGTGGCGATGTCGAACGCCGGGCCCAGCGATCCGCCGATCAGCGTCGTGGTGCCGGTCGACAGCGCGTGCTCGACCTGTTGCGGGGAGATCAGGTGGGCGTGGGACTCGATGGCCCCGGCCGTGACGATCATGCCTTCGGCGGGGATCGGGGTGGTGGTGGTCCCGACGACCATGCCGGGGGTGACGCCGGGCATGACGTCCGGGTTGCCCGCCTTGCCGACACCGACGATCTTGCCGTCGCGAATACCGATGTCGGCCTTGACGATTCCCGCCACCGCATCAATGATCACCGCGTTCACGATGACGTAATCCAGGATGTCGTCCGACGGTTTGGCCGCCGGCCGGTACCCTTCGCCGTCGCGGACGGATTTTCCCGCACCGGCGAGCAGTTCGTAGCCGGGCACGGTGTAGTCGTCTTCGACCTCGACGAACAGGTCCGAGTCGGCGAGCCGAATCCGGTCACCGGTGGTGGGCCCGAACATCCTGGCGTAGGACTGCCGATCGATCGATGTCATTGCGCTCATCCTTCGTTCTGTGCGGCCAGAGCCGCATCGAGTGCGCCGTCGGCGTCCAGCGGACCGTTGACCAGCCCCGAGAAGCCCTGGGCCACGCGGTCACCGGCGATCGGCACCAGCGCCACGTCGACCGGGATCCCGGGTTCGAACCGCACGCCGGCGCCTGAGGCCACGTCGAGTTTGTGCCCCCAGGCGGCGCGGCGGTCGAATTCCAGTGCGGTGTTGGTCTCGAAGAAGTGCGTTTGACTGCGCACCTGGACATCCCGGTCACCGCGGTTCACCACGGTCAGCGAGACGCGGGCGGCGCCGGGGAACAATTCGACGGGTTCGTCGCCGACAATCACCTCACCGGGGCGGATATCGTTGTCGCGCAATGCGATCGGGTCGATCAACGTCACCAGTTTGGTGCCCTCCTTGAACGGCGCGTCGATGGCCACCAGCCGCACCATGTCCGGCACCCCCGGCTCGCACTGGTCGGCCGTGAGCAGCGACGTGGCGTGGTCGACCACCTCGTCATACGGCACGTTCTTACGGGCTGCCAGCATCACCTCGTCCGCCAGCAGAGCCACCACTTCCGGGTGGCTCAGCGGGATGCCCTCGCGCAGGTTCCGCCGCGCCATTTCAGCCGCGTTGAACACCGTGAGGCGTTCGATCTCGGTGGGCGTCAGATTCACATGGGCTCCTTTGGGTACGAACAGTCGGACGGTTAACTGGCGAACAACCGCACGCCGTCGCCGCGGCGCTGGGCGGCGATGTCGGCGAAGGCGGTGAAAGCGGCGGGTGCCGCGGGCGGATCACGCCGCAGCACATCGAGCAGGAGCGGGTTGAGGTCGGTGACGATCCGCTGCGCGCCGAGGTGGCCGCAGATCCCCAATCGCAGTGCGGCCCCGGTGATCCCGGACAGCACCTGCCACGCTGTGACGGTCTCCGCCGTCTCCAGCGTCAGCCCGGCGGCGCGCAGACAGATGGCTTGCGCCACCGGCAGATGCCCTGGCGCCGCTCCCCCGAGTACCCGGGCACGGTAGTCGGCCACCTCGGATCGGCGGTCAGCTTTCGGGTCAGAGGGGCCGACGGCCGCGAAGGTCGCGAGGGTGGCCGCACCGGCACGCCGCGACGCCTCCCGCAGCACCGACATGGTGCCGACCGCCTCGGCCAGCCGGTCCGTCGTGAGGGGATCCGGCTGCGCCCACGCGTGGCGCAGGAGCACCCGATCGCACTGCTGCCACCGCCCCACCAGCTGTTCGGCCGCATAGCCGGCGACGTCGCCCTCGTCCTGCACCAGCCCGTCGCGGTAGGACCCTTCCAAACCCGACGAGAAGGCGAACCCACCGGTGGGAAATGCACTGTCGGCGAACCGGACTGCGGCGAGCAACTGTCCGAGGTCAGTCATGCGTCGCCGGCACGATCCGGCCACTTGCCAGCAGCTCGGCGATCCTGGCGGTGTAATCGGACTCCGGACCTTCCAGATGCACCACCAGGGTGTCGTCGTGCTGGGTGACCTTCCAATGCAGGTGGCCGGCCAGATAGCCGAGCCGCAGCGCGGCCGCGCCGTCGGTGGCCCGCAACGTCAGGGTCCGCGGCGCACCGGCCCGCACCACCACGGCGCGAGCCGCTTCGAGCAGCAGCACCGCTCCGTCCGCGAGCGCGCTGCCCCGCGGCAACACCACCGCGTAGTCGGTGCCCGCATCCGAGGTCACCCGCAGCCGGCTGCGGTCCAGGTCGTGCACATCCAGATGCAGATACTCCACCGCCTGCTGATGGCGCAGCTCGTGCAACCGGTGGGCGACAGCCTCATCGGTCGCCCACCCCACGATGTGGTCGAGCACCCGCAGACCCGTGTCGGCCCCCGAGACCGCACCGGCCACTAAACGGCCTTCGCCAGGACCGGCGCGATTCTGCCCACCACGTCGGTGCTCTGCTCCAACGCATAGCCCACCTGCAGGATCTCGGGCTCCGCGAACGGTTTTCCGATGATCTGCACTCCGAGCGGCAGCCCTTCGGACGTGAACGCCGCGGGCACCGACAGCGACGGCAGGCCGGTGACGTTGGCAGGCGCCGAGAAGCGCACGTATCCGGCGGTGGCGGCTTCGACGGTGCCGTTGGGCCAGCGCAGGAACGGATCGGACCGCGGCGTCGCGGGCGCCACCAGGGTGGGGGCCAGCAGTACGTCGATCGAGGAGAACATCTCCTGCCACGCTGCCTGGATCTGTGTCCGCAGGCGTAACCCGTTGATGTAGTCGGTGGCCAGCACGGCGGCGCCGGTTTCGAGCAGGATGCGGGTTTCGTCGGTGAACTTCTCCGGCGAATTACGCAGCGAATCCTGGTGATACGCGGTGGCCTCGGGCATCATGATCGCCCACTCCGCGGCGATGATGTGCTCGGCCATCGGGATGGACACCTCGACCAGTTCGGCACCGAGTTCTTCGAGCTTGGCCGCGGCGGTCCTGGCCGCCTCGGCAGCGTCCGGATCGATCTGGTCGGTGTAGTAGTCGGTGGGGATACCGATCTTCTTCCCGGCCACACCTGCGCCGATGCCGGACACCATGTCGGGAACCGGGATGTCGACGGTGCCGGGGTCACGACGGTCGTAACCGGACATCGCGGCCATCACCAGCGCGGCGTCGGTCACGTTGCGGGACAGCGGCCCCACGTGATCGAGCGACCACGACAGCGACGCCACCCCGACGCGGGAGGCGCGGCCGAACGTCGGCTTGAGCCCGACCGTGCCGCACAGCGCTGCGGGAATGCGGATCGAGCCTCCGGTGTCGCTGCCGAGCGCGACGTGCACGACGCCTGCGCCCACCGCGGCACCCGACCCGCCGCTGGAGCCGCCCGGGGTGCGATCGGGGGCCCACGGGTTGCCCGTGGTGGGTGTGGTTGCCCCGTAGGCGAATTCGTGGGTGTGGGTCTTGCCGATCAATACCATCCCGGCCGCGTACAACCTGGCAACGGAGGCGGAATCGGCATCCGGCACGTGGTCGGTGCGTTGCTCGGAACTCGACGTGGTCTTGATCCCGGCGGTGTCGTAGAGGTCTTTGACGCCCAGCGGGATACCGTGCAACGGCCCGCGGTAGTTGCCTGCACCGATCTCCTTCTCCGCCAGCGTCGCCTGTTCGAGGGCGAGCTCGGGGGTGGTGGTGACGAAGGCGGTCAGCGCCGGTTCGACCTCCGCCAGACGCGCGAGTGCCGACTGGGCGACCTCGACCGGGGACACCTCTTTGGTGCGGATCTTCTCGGCGACCTCGATCAGCGGAAGTTCGTAGAGTTCCATCAGATGCCTTTCTGCTCAGACCCAGTCGGCTTTGAAGCCGACGGCTGGGACGGTTTCGCCGAGGCCGGTGACCGAGGCCTGCCGGATCAGCGCCAACGTCGATGAATACACCTCGTAGTTCGCCGCCAGTCGATCCGGCGCGATGGTCAGCCCGGCGTAGTCGAACAGGGCGGCCACTTGATCTTCCGAAGGCAGGAATTCATTGTCGGACATGGGTTCTCCTCAGTTGGATGCTCACAGGGTGGGGGTTCGGTCTGCGTAGTCGACGAGCGCTTCGAACGCCCGTCCGGCACCGAGCACGGTCGCATCGGCACCTGGTCGGCCCATGAATTGCAACCCGATCGGCAGGCCGTCGGCGCCGAAGCCGGCAGGTACCGTCAGCGCAGGCATCCCGGTCACGTTGGCAGGCACGGTCAAGGCGTTGATGGCGGCGAGGATCGGCGCGGTCCGGTCGCCCAGTGGGGCCTCTGTGGCCCCGTAGGGCGGAGCGGTGATCGCAATGGTCGGCGAGATCAGCAGGTCCGCTTCCGAGGCGAACATCGCCGTCATGCCCGCGATGACCGCGTCGCGGGCCCGCAGTCCGGCGAGATAGTCGACACCGCTGTAGGACGCCCCAACGCGCAGCGCGTCCTGCACGTCGGGGCCGAACTTGTCCGGGCTCATCCCGGCCTGGATCGCATGCCACGCCGCGGCCTCCACCCCGCAGACCACGTCGACCACATAGGGGCTCAGGTCGACATCGGTGAACTCGACCTGGGCGATCGTCGCCCCTGCGCTCTCCAACACACGGACGACGTCCTCGAAGGCGGCGGCCACATCCGGGGCCAGCCGGTCGCAGAAATACTTCTGCGCGATGCCGATCGTCAAACCGGCCAACCCCCGGTCGAATTCGGCACGGAAGTCCGGGACGGGGCTGGTGGAGCTGTACGGGTCACCGGGGTCGTGGCCTGCGATGACCTCCAGCAGCGCCACTGCGTCGTCCACGGTGCGCCCGAGCGGCCCGGCGTGATCCAACGTCGAGCTCAACGCGCTGACGCCGCGGCGACTGACCATGCCGAACGTCGGCTTGTGGCCGGTGACTCCGCACAGTGCGGCGGGGATCCGGATGGACCCGCCGGTATCGGTGCCCAACCCCGCTGCCGTGACGCCCGCTGCGATGGCGGCACCGGTGCCGCCACTGGAACCGCCCGGGATCCGATCCAGCGACCACGGATTTCGGGTGGGCGGGGTGTTGACACCGTAGGCGTATTCGTGCGTGGTGGTCTTGCCGACGATGATCGCCCCTGCGGCCTTCAGCCGCCGTACCGCCTCCGAATCCTCCGCTGCCAACGGCTCAGGGGCACCCAGGGATCCGTTAAGAGTACGGTAGCCGCCGACGTCGTAGATGTCTTTCACCACGACCGGAATCCCGGTCAGCGGGCCCGCTTTCGCCGACGAGTCCCGCTGCTCCTGTGCCACGGCCAAGGCCTCGTCGGCGAACACCGCGGCGAACGCTTCAATCTTGTCCTCGGTCTGCGAGATCCGGGCCAGCGCGCCCCGGACGAGATCCACCGGGTCGAGGTCACCGGAATCGATGCCCGCGCGCAGCTCGGGGATGGTGGGGTTGGTGCGTAGTTCGGTCATCGGTTCCCCTTACCCGGCCGCAGCGGCCAGTTGTGGTTCCAGCACGGCGTCCACCAGCTTGCGGGTGATCTCCGTGCCCGGGTTGGTCAGCAGCTGATCCACCGGTCCCACCTCGACGAGCTTGCCCTGGTCGAGCACCCCGGCATGCTCGCACATGTGCTCGACGAGGGCGAGGTTGTGGGTGATGAGCAGCATGGTGAGCTTGCGTTCCCGCTGAAGGTCTTTGAGCAGGTTGAGGATCTGCGCCTGCACCGACACATCGAGCGCTGCGGTCGGTTCGTCCAGCACGACGAAATCCGGGTCGGTGACCAGGGCCCTGGCGATCCCGAGCCGCTGCCGCTGGCCGCCGGAGAACTCGTGGATGTAGCGCTCGTAGTGCGTCGGCAGCATACCCACCCGGTCCAGCAGTTCCAGGGTCTTCTTGCGGGCGTCAGCTGCCGAGAAGGACCGAAAGTGTTTGAGCGGGTACGCGATCTGGGCGCCGACGCTGCGCCGCGGGTTGAAGGCGGACCCCGAATCCTGGAACACCATCTGAATGTGGTGCCGGTATCGGCGCATATCCAGATCCGACAGGCCGACCAGTTCGTTGCCATCGAACGTGACCGAACCCGAGGTCGGCTTCTCCAGCCCGAGCACCATCCGACCCGTCGTCGTCTTGCCGGAGCCGGATTCGCCGATCAGTCCGAAGGTTTCGCCGCGGGTGATGTCGAAGCTCAGCGAGTCCACTGCCACGAAGTCGCTGCGTTTGCCATTCTCTCCGCGCACGCTGAATGTCTTGGTCAGCTCGGACACTTCGATCAGGACATGGTCACGCGACATGAGCGTTCTCCTTCGACGTGTCACCGTGGAACTCGAAGAGGCGTCGGTCCGCGCGCGGAACCGACCGGGTGTCGTCGTCCAAGTGCAGGCGCGGTACCGCCCGCATGAGCCCCTGCGTGTACGGGTGTTTCGGGTGGTTGAGCACCTGCTCCACCGGCCCCGCCTCGAGGACATCGCCGCGGCGCATCACGGTGACATCGGTGCAGACGTGCGCCACCACGCCGAAGTCGTGTGTCACCAGCAGGATAGACGTGCCCAGTTCGGCGTTGATGTCGACCAGCAGGTCGAGAATCTGCTTCTGGACCGTCGCGTCGAGTGCGGTGGTCGGCTCGTCGGCGAGCAGCAACTCGGGTCGGCAGGACAGCGCGATGGCGATGACGACCCGCTGCCGTTGGCCACCGGAGAGCTCGTGAGGATAGGACTTCATCCGCCGCTTCGGGTCCGGAAGCGCCACCAGGTCGAGGACTTCGAGGGCCTGGGCCTTGGCGGTGGCCTTGTCGACACCTCGATGCAGCCGGATCACTTCCATGAGTTGCGCCCCGATGGTGAACGACGGGTCCAGCGCCGAGAGTGCGTTCTGCGAAACCAGCCCGATATGCGGGCCGCGGATGGCGCGCATCTCCTTGTCGGTCTTGGTCAGTAGATTCTCTCCGCGGAACAGGATTTCGCCGCTGGTGATCCGGGCCCGGCTGGTGCCGAGCAGGCGCAGCACGGCCAGCGACGTCACGGACTTCCCGGAGCCGGATTCGCCGACCAGACCCAGAATTCCGCCTTCACGAATGGAGATGTTGGCGTTCTTGACGGCGTGCACCACGCCGTTGTCGGTGTGGAAGTCGACGCTGAGGTTCTTGATGTCGAGGGCGTTGTGCATGGGTTGGTCTATGGGTTCGTGGGCGGTCATCAGCTGGTCTGCTTTCGCGGGTCGAGTGCGTCACGGACGCCGTCGCCGATCAGGTTGAAGGCAAGCGAGACGACGAGGATGAGAAGACCGGGAATGGTGGCGACGTGGTAGATGCCTTCCAGCAGCACGTTTTTTCCGTCGGCGGTCATGATGCCCCAGTCCGGGGTGGGTGGGATGACACCGACACCGAGGAAACTGAGCCCGGACGCCACCACGATCATCAACCCGCACAACGTGGTTGCGTACACCAGCAGTTGGACGATGACGTTGGGCATCAGCTCGCGGAACATCAGCAGCACGGGGTTGGCACCGTAGGCGCGGGCCGCTTCCACGTAATCCTTCGACGATTCCTGCACGGTCGCGGTGTAGGCGACGCGCGCCATGTACGGGATCAGGGTGATGCCGATCGCCAGCATCACGTTGCCAAGGCCCGCACCCAGCACCGCCGACAACGCGATCGCCAGCAGCACCAGTGGGAAAGCGAACAGCACGTCGAGGACCCGCATCAGGGTTTCGCCTGCCCGGCTGCGCCGGAAGCCGGCGAACAGGCCGATCAGCAGCGCCAGCGGGAACACCACCAGCACCGGTACCACTGCCACCGTCAGGGAGTTGCGGCCGCCGTAGAGCAGCCGGGTCCAGATGTCGCGACCCTGGCCGTCCAGACCGAGGAAGTGCCCGTCGGTGCCCACGCCCGCCAGCCGGTCGACCGGGTCACCCGCCGTCGGGCTGTAGGGCGTCAGCAGCGGCGCGAAGATCGCCGCCAGCGTGATGAGCACGAGCACCACCAGGGACACCACCGCGATCTTGTCCCGGCTGAACGCACGGACTGCCAAGCGCCACTGCGGCTTTGGTTTCTGCGCTTCGAATGCACCGGTCTCTTCGTTCGCGGGCCGGTTCGCCCGCAGAAGTGAGCGGCCGACGTCGGTAACCACACTCATGTCGTGCTGCTCCTTCTCGTGCGTGGGTCGAGCAGACCGACCGCGACGTCGGCGAACAGGTTGATGATCACGAAGGCCAGCGCGATGAACAGCACACCGGCCTGGACCACCGGGATATCGCGCTGGGTGATCGAGGTGTACAGCTGCTGGCCCAGGCCCGGCCAGCCGAAGACCACCTCGACGAACACCACGCCGCCGAGCAGGTAGCCGACCTGCAGGCCGATGATGTTGACGATCGGGGGCAGGGCGTTGCGCAGCGCGTGCCGCCAGAGCACCGATGTGGTCGACAGTCCGGAGGCGCGCAGCGTCCGGATGTAGTCCTGCTGCAGGATGTCGATCATCACGCTGCGGGTCATCCGGGCGATCACGGCCAACGGCACCAGGGCCGCGGCGATGGCGGGCAGGACCAGGTGTGCCAGCAGATCACCTCCGCCGCCGGGGAACCGCGGGTTGTACATCCCGGAGGTGGGCAGCCAACCGAGGCTGATGGCGAAGACGCCGATGAGCAGCAGCCCGAACCAGTACACCGGAACGCTGGCGCCGGCCAGTGAGATCATCATGGAGGCGCGGTCGAAGATGCTGTACTGCTTGTGGGCGGCGATGACGCCGAGCGGAATCGCCACCACGATGCACAGCACCAACGCGGCGCCGGTGAGGATCAGCGTGTTGGCGAATCTCGGCACCATGATGTCGGTGACCGGCGCATTCACCGTCAGTGACCGGCCAAGGTCACCGTGTAGCAGTCCGCCGAGGTAGTCGAAGAACTGCACCGGTAGCGACCGGTCCAGGCCGAGTTGGGTCCGCAACGCCGCGACGGCGTCGGCGGTGGCTCCTGACCCCAGGATGGTGACGGCCGGATCGCCCGGCACCATCTGGAGCAGCAGGAACACGATCAGGCTGACCCCGAACAGCACGAGAAGTGTTGATAGCAGCCGGCTTCCGATGACACGTGTCATTGCTTAAGCCTCACATTCGTCAGGTCGTACCACTCCTCGCTCGCGGAGACGAACCCGGAGACATAGGGGGCCAACATGTAGGGAGCTTTGTCGTTCACGATCGGGACCAGAGCACTGTCGTCGGTGACGATGTTGTTCGCCTGGCGCCAGAACTTGTCGGCCTCATTTGGATCCAGGGCGGTGATCGCGTTGTTCATCGCCTTGTCCAGAGCCGGGTTGGCGTAGTAGCCAACGTTCGGGCCGTTGGGCGCCTGCAGCTCAGATGAGGTGGCGATGTAGAGCCAGTACGGGCTGGTCATCCCCCAGGACATCTGCGCCATGCCGACGCCGTCCTGCATCCCCCTGGCCCACACGCCGAGGTATGAGATCCATTCCTGGGTCTGGATTTTGAGGTTGATACCGATCTCGGCGAGGTTCTGCTGGATGAACTCGGCCATCTGTGCGGGCATGATCTGGCCGGACCCGTCGGTCGAGGTGATCAACGTCGTCTCGAATCCGTTCGGCAGGCCCGCGGCTGCCAACAACTGCCGGGCCTTCTCGAGGTTGCGCTGGTAGGCGTCTTTACGCTCGACGTAGCCGCCGGCTGACAGTGCCTGCACCCCCAGTGCAGGATTCACCGAGCCGCGCAACAGATCTTGTGCCATGCCGTCGCGGTCGATCGCCAGGTTGATCGCCTCGCGCACTTCACGTTTCGAGGTGTACGGGTCCTTCATGTTGAAGGAGAGGTACCAGATGTGCGGAGGGATGCCCTCGGAGAGTTGATATCCCTCACTGACCAGGTTGTCGATACTGTCCGGGTTGGGCACCGCGATCATGTCGACATCGCCGGACCTCAGCGCGGCCGTGCGTGCCGAGGGGTCGGGCAGCGGCCGGAACACCACGCCGTCGATCGAGGGCACCTTGCCCCAGTAATCGTCGTTGCGGACCAGGTCGATTCGCTCGCCGCGAATCCGTTCCTTGAACTTGAAGGGCCCGGTGCCCACCGGGTGGTCGGCGATGTCCTCACCGTAGGTCTTCAGGGCGGTCGGGCTCATGATCGCCGTCGATCCGTTGCCGCCCTGGGTGAGCATGCGCAGAAACTCTGAGAAGGGTTGCTTGAGATGGAGTTTCAATGTGTAGTCATCGACGGTCTGCACGCTGTCCAGGAACTTCCAGACGAAGTTCGTCTGACCGGCTGCCTTGACCGAGTACTGCGGCGAATTCTTGTCCCACATCCGGCGGATGTTGTATTCGACCGCCTGCGCGTTCAGCGGGGTGCCGTCATGAAACTTCACCCCGTGCCGGATATGAAAGGTGTAGTCCAGGCCGTCTTTTGAGACATCCCACGATTCCGCCAGGGCCGGCTTCAGCGGCGGAATGGTGGCTTTCGACGACGGGATGGTCAAGTCCTCGTCCACCAGCGGATCGAAGATCTGCTTGTTGATGCGCCATGAGACCCAACCGCCCGCCACCTGCGGATCGAGAATGTCGGCCTCGGATTCGATGGCGATCACCAAGGTGTTGCCCGTCTGGACGGGCGCTCGGGCGCAACCAGCCATTCCTGCGACACCAAGCACCACCACCAAGAAGCCGGCGAGCAGCTTCGCAGGCAGTCGTCGCAGCGGAGTTCGGGCTCCGTGTGTCATCCGTGTTCCTCCGGGTCATCAAGAATGTCGTCCGGCTTGAACTACGCCACGGCGCGCAGTGCGTGAGAGGTATCTGTCGATACTCATTCCACCGTAGGCAATTGCTGCCCCCGATGGAATACGTCAGACTACGTATCTACCTCGGTATCTATCTCGAATAACTCTGATGGGCAGGCGATTACATTCGCACCAAGGGTTGCGGCGAAACGTGTGGGGCAGCCGGATATAGGTCCAATTCTGTGGCGTGCACCGCTGCCGCCACCCGGTTGGCGACGCCCAGCTTGCGCAGCACCCGCTCGACATGGGTGCTCACGGTGCGTGGCGAGAGGAAGAGACGGTCACTGATCTCGTTGTTGGACAGCCCGCAGCGAAGCAGCGCCAGAATTTCCTGCTCCCGGGGAGTCAGGCGGGCCCGCGCTTTCACGCACATCCGAGTGACATATTTGGTGAACAATGGCCGCACCGATTCGACCATGCATCGACTGCGCGCCGAGAACTCGGGATGCTCCATGTTGGCCTGGCACATCCCGACCACGTCGCCGGCATCGTTGTGGAGCACCATCAAGAACCCGTTGGTGAAACCTTCCGGCCGCAGCACGTTGGCGCCGCTGTACGAATCGGGAAATTCCGGCACGTCTTCCCAGTCCCACACGCGGCTCTGGTCGGCGAACTGTCTGGAGAACTCGGGCTTCGCCTGGATGTCGGACGTCAGGTACCCGGCGACCGCCTCGGAGTATCCGACGGTGTTGATCAGGCTGAACCCGTTGGCGTCGGGGATCTTGTAGGCGAGCAGGAAGGTGTCGCACTCCATTTCGACCCGGAGAAAGTCGATCGCACCGCGGACCCGGACCGCGGTGTCGGTCGAGACCATGTCCGCGGCGATCGAGGCGTAGTCGCGAGTGTCGTTTCCCGCACGAGTCATCTCGTCGATCTCCGTCCGAACTCATATCCATCGGTCTGCGTGCAACCAGTCGACTACGAATGCACGACGACAGTGTTCGGGTCCTGTTTCCACCCCATTAAGCCACCGCGTGAGATGGCCCACAGATCAGCTCGTTTGGCCCGCCGGGCGCAGTAGGGCCCAGTGCAGGGTGCTGCGGGTGTGGCCGGCGGGGCGGCTGAGGAGGGCGAGGGTCTCGGTGTGGTGGCGGATCAGTGCGAGGTTCGGTGCGATGGCGGTGATCTCGGCGCCGCTGGGGGCGATGACTGCTCCGGCGCGGGCGGGAGTGTCGAGCCAGTTCCCGGACACCAACCTTTGACCGGTCGCGGTGGCCCGCAGGTCATCGAGGGCAGGGAGGTCCGGCAGCGGTGGTGGGGTGGTCATCGTGACGTTGACGAACAGCAGCGGACCCCATTGCGCCAGAGGCAAAGTGACGGCAGCACGTCGTCCGTTGCCGAGGAACCCGGCCCGACCCGCCCCGGTCGGATCGGTGACACTGTCCAACACCCCGCCGTCTTCGCTGAACGCACACGCCAACTGCGGGCAGCGGACGTTCTGGGTGCTGCCGCAGTGCACCGGAATCGAGGCGCACCCGCCGAACGGCCGGGCATTGATCGCCGCCACCAACCCCTCCGC
>JBEVHL010000685.1:0-7111 GCA_040511255.1 Mycobacterium sp.
CCTACGAACAGCTGCCTGAGCCGCTGCGGGCGCTGGTCGAGAACCTGTGGGGCGTGCACACCAACACCTACGACTACGCCGCGGGCGCTGCGCAGGAAGCCGTGCCGGACACGGTCCGCGAATACCGGGCCGAGTTCGAGTCGGCCTACTACGAGACCGAGCATCCGGTGGTCCGGATTCACCCCGAGACCGGCAAGCGGGTGCTGCTGCTCGGCCACTTCATCAAACGGTTCGTCGGACTGGGTGCCACCGAGTCGGCCGCGCTGTTCGCGCTGCTGCAGGCGCGCGTGACCAAACTGGAGAACACTGTGCGATGGACCTGGCGGGACGGCGACCTGGCGATCTGGGACAACCGTGCCACCCAGCACTACGCCGTCGCCGACTACGACGACCAGTACCGGCGCCTGAGCCGGATCACCCTCGCCGGTGACATCCCGGTCAGCGTCGACGGCAGCCCCAGCCGCGTCATCGCCGGCGACGCATCGCACTACTCGGAAGTGGTCGCCGCAGGAGTTCCCGCGCTGGCCGTCGTACCGTAGGTAGGTGGCCAGATCCCGCGACCAGGACGCATGCCCCGGCGCACTGCAGGTACATCAGGCCGCCGACGGCGCACTGGTACGGGTGCGCATCCCCGGCGGCATGATCAGCGCCGCCCAGCTGCTGGCGCTGGCAGAAGCGGCCAGGGACCTGGGTTCGGGCTCGTTGGAGCTCACCTCGCGGGGCAGTCTGCAGTTGCGCGGCGTCACCGACACCGCGGCGGTCGCTGAGTCGATCGCCGGTGCGGGCCTGCTGCCGTCGGCCACGCACGAACGGGTGCGCAATGTCGTGTCGTCGCCGTTGTCCGGCCGGGTCGGCGGCCTGGCCGACGTCCGGTCGTGGGTCGCCGACCTGGACGCGGCCATCCAGGCCGATCCGGTGCTGGCCGGGCTGACCGGACGGTTCTGGTTCAGCATCGACGACGGCCGCTGTGACGTGTCCGGGTTGCGGGCCGACGTCGGTGTGCAGGTGGTCGGCGAACATGTGTCGTTGTTGCTGGCCGGGTCGGACACCGGCATCCGGCTGCCGTTCTACGACGCCGTCCCCGCGATGACGACGGTGGCCGCCCGATTCGCCGAGATCCGCGGAAAGCGTTGGCGAGTAAGCGAACTCGACGATCTCGGGGCTTTGCTCGGCGGGCTGACACCTACCGCGCCGCCGGCCGAGGAATTCCCGGCCACCAGCAGGGGGCCGGTCGGCTGGATCGAACAGGACGACGGCCGGGTGGCGCTGGGCGCCGCAGTGCCGCTGGGTGTGTTGGCCGCCCGCACCGCCGAATACCTGGCCGCCATCGAGGCGCCGCTGGTGATCACGCCGTGGCGCACCCTGCTGGTGTGTGACCTCGCCGAGGAGATCGCGGACGTGTCCCTGCGGGTGTTGGCACCGCTGGGCCTGGTGTTCGACGAGAACTCGCCGTGGCTCGATGTCAGCGCCTGCACCGGCAGCCCCGGCTGCACGCATTCGGCGGCCGACACCCACGCCGACGCCGAGGCATTCATCGCCTCTGGTGCGGCGGGCGGAGTGCACCGGCGCTTCGTGGGCTGTGACCGGGCCTGCGGCAGTCCCCGAGACGCCGAGGTGCTGATCGCCACCGGAGACGGCTACCGACCCCGGTGAGCCCGTAGGGCAAGAATGACCGGGAAGTCAGGCATCCTCTGGGGCGTCGGCCTGGGCCCTTCCCGGCCGGCGGTTCAACTTGTATGATGAGTTGGTCAACTTGTCATACTAGTTAGTCGGGAGCCCGAGGTGGCCGATCGAATCCGCAGTCTTGTCCTGTCCCACGTGGTCCTACCGCTGGAGACGCCCGTCAGCGACGCCAAGGTGCTCACCGGCAGGCAGAAACCGCTCACCGAGACGGTGTTGCTGTTCGCCGAGGTAACCACCGAGGACGGTTTCGAGGGAATGGGGTTCAGCTACTCCAAGCGGGCCGGCGGGCGGGCGCAGTATGCCCATCTGGCCGAGGTCGCCGAGACCGCGATCGGTCAGGATCCATCCGATATCGACCGGATCTACCAGTCCCTGCTCTGGGCGGGAGCGTCCGTCGGACGTTCCGGGGTCGCCACACAGGCGATCGCAGCACTCGACGTCGCGCTGTGGGATCTCAAGGCCCGCCGGGCCGGACTGCCGCTGGCCAAATTGATCGGCGCCCACCGCGATTCCTGCCGGGTGTACAACACCTCGGGCGGCTTCCTGCAGGCGTCGATCGCCGAGATCAAGGAGAAAGCCACCGCGTCGCTGGAATCCGGCATCGGTGCTGTCAAAATCAAAGTAGGACAACCGGACTGGAAGAAGGACCTGGAGCGGGTTGCCGCAATCCGTGACCATCTCGGTGAGACTCCGCTGATGGTGGACGCCAATCAGCAGTGGGATCGCGCGCTGGCGCGGCGCATGTGCCGCGAGCTCGAGGCGTTCGACCTGGTCTGGATCGAGGAACCGCTGGACGCCTGGGATGCCATCGGTCACGCCGATCTCAGCCACACCTTCGACACGGCGATCGCCACCGGTGAGATGCTCACCTCCGTTCCCGAACACATGGCGTTGATCGACGCGGGGTATCGCGGCATCGTCCAACCCGACGCCCCCCGCATCGGTGGCATCACCCCGTTCCTGCGCTTCGCGACGCTGGCCGCGCACGCCGGTTTGGCGCTGGCGCCGCACTACGCGATGGAGATCCACCTGCACCTGGCCGCCGCGTACCCGACCGAGCCGTGGGTCGAGCATTTCGAGTGGCTCAACCCACTGTTCAACGAGCGCATCGATATTCACGACGGCCGGATGTGGCTGGCGGACCGACCGGGCCTCGGATTCACCCTGAGTGACCAGATGCGGGCGCGCACAGTGGAGACCGCCACGTTCGGCACGCCATGATCTACCGATGACCACGACCCTGGCCCAACGCGTTGTCACCGGCCTCAAGGACAAAATCCTGGCCGGCGATCTGCCGCCGGGCCACAAGCTGCCGTCCGAAGCCGCGCTGATCAGTGAGTTCGGCGTATCCCGCACCGTCGTGCGCGAAGCGGTCAGCCGCCTGCAGGCGGAAGGACTGATCGAAACGTTCCAGGGGCGCGGCTCGTTCGTCCTCGCCATGCCCGCGCCGACCTCGTTCACCGTCGAGTCCGCGGCGATCCGCACCCACCAGGACGTGCTCGACATGATCGACTTCCGCCTTGGCATCGAAAGTGAGGCGGCCGCGCTGGCCGCGGGACGGGTCGACGCCGTCACTTCGAAAACGATCAGCACGGCACTGCAGACTTTCGTGGCGGCCGCGCCGGAGGATGCGGTGGCGGCCGACTTCGGCTTTCACCTGGCGGTGGCATCGGCCAGCGGCAACCGCTTCTACGTCGAACTGCTCGATTCGATCGGCCCGATGATGATCATGCTGCCGCGCACCCGCCTCGGCGACGAGTACTCGCTCACCGATGCGGGCCATGTCGAGCGGGTCCGTCGCGAACACGACAACATCGCCGCGGCCATCGTCGCCGGCGACTCCGATACCGCCAGGGCCGCCATGCGCGTGCACCTCGGCAACACGCGCAGACGGGTCACCGCCCAGCCGTAGCGTCTCAAACGTTCAACTTGGTTGTCGCATCAGCGGATTCGGCGCGACTGCGGCGATCCCGACGGGTGGCCAACAGTTGCCGGACCGCAGGCAGCAGAGCCAGAATCACGAAGATCGCCAGGATGGCACCTGAGATGGGCCGGGTGAAGAAGCCGGTCGGATCCCCGCCGAAGATCAGCAGCGACCGGCGCGTGCTGGATTCGATGATCGAGCCCAGCACGAACGCCAAAACCATTGGCCCAGGATCGAAGCCAGCCTTCTTCATCAGATAGCCGATGATGCCGAACGCCACCATCAAGAAGATGTCGAATGTCGAATTGTTGATGGTGTAGACGCCCAGAATGGTGATCAGCGCGGTAATCGGCGCCAGGATGGCAGGCCGCACGCGCAGTATCCGGACAAACAGTCCTACCAGCGGTATCGACAGGATCAGCAGCATCAAATTGCCGATGTACATCGAATTGATGACACCCCAGAAGACATCGGGATGCTCGTCGACGAGTTGCGGTCCGGGCGAGACACCCAGGATCAGCAGTGCGCCGAACAGCATCGCCATGGTTGCGTTGGCGGGCAGGCCGATGGTCAGCAGCGGGATGAAGGACGAGGTGGCGGCGGCGTTGTTGGCGGTCTCGGGTGCGGCGACGCCTTCGATTGCGCCGCGACCGAACCGTTCCGGGGTCTTGGACCGGCGTTTTTCCGTGGCGTAGGCCACGATCGAGGACAACACCGCCCCACCGCCGGGCAACACACCGAGCACGAAGCCGATGATCGAGCCGCGGCCGATCGCCCCGGAGGATTGCCGAAGATCCTTGCGCGACGGCCACACGTTTCCGACCTCGGCGGGCACGTGGCGCTTGCCGTGCCGTTGTTCCAGGTTGTACAAGATCTCGCCCACACCGAACAGGCCCATCGCCACCACGACGAAGTCGATACCGTCGGCCAGTTGCAGGCTGTCGAAGGTGAAACGGGATGCGCCGCTGAAGGTGTCGCGCCCGACTGTTGCCAGCAGCAGTCCTACCGCACCGGCGATCAGTGCCTTGAGCTTGTTGCCGCTGCCGATGGTCGCAACGAGCAACACCCCGAGCAGAGCGAGTGCGGCATACTCGGGCGGCCCGAAGTCCAGGGCAATGCTGGCCACCACCGGTGCGAGCAGCGTCAGCCCGACGATCGAAATCGTCGCTCCGACAAAGGAACCGATGGCCGCAATGCCCAAGGCGGTGCCGGCTTTGCCCTGTTTGGCCAGAGCAAAACCGTCGAAGACCGTGACGACCGACGACGCCTCACCGGGTAGTCGGAGCAGTACCGAGGTGATGGTGCCGCCGTATTGTGCGCCGTAGTAGATACCGGCCAGCATGATGATGGCCGAGACCGGGTCGATCGTATAGGTGATGGGGAGCAGGATCGCGATGGTTGCGGCGGGCCCAAGCCCGGGCAGCACGCCGATGACCATGCCGATCAACACGCCGATCAGGCAGTACAGCAAGTTCTTTGGTTCGACCACCAGGGCGAACCCGTCCAGGAACGCGTTGAAGTCCACGATTTGCCTCTTCTCAGAGTGAAATCAAGTGGGGCAACGGAATTCGCAGCCCGTAGAGGAACAGGAAGTAGAACACCGCCACGGTCACCACGCTGATGATCACGGTGTTGCGCCAGCTCTCACCGCCGAGGAAGCGCAGCCAGATCACGCCGAGTACGAGCGCAGGGATCTCGAAGCCGGTCAGCGGCAACAGCAGACCGAACGCTACGAACGTCACCACCCCGATCGCGGGAAGTGCGCTGCTGCGGGAGAAGGCCTCACTGTCGGTCAGGCCGCGACCCACCACGAGCAGGACTGCAGACAGCACCACGATGAGCACGCTGACCACGAACGGCCACAATCCCGCCCCTGGTTTCTGCAGGGACCCGAGGCCGTAGCCGAAGGCGAGGACCGCGCCGACCACGCCGATCGCGACGCCGACCAGCGCACCGACGATCTGGTACGCCGGACCGCCCGCGGGTGGGCGGTCCTCCTCCATTTCCTGGGCGACCTCCGCCTCGAGTTCGGCCAGGATGTCGCGGGTGTGCTGGTGTGGTGTAGGCATATCGCCCGCGGACTTCTCGACACTCATGGCACTAGCCCTCGTCGCGGAGATCGATACCGTACTGCTGGACCAGATCGGCATACCGTTTCTCGTCGGCCTGCAACTGGGTCAGCACTTCGTCGCCGGACAGCTCCATCGGCGTCAGGCTGTTCTGCTTGTTGAACGCCTGGTAGTCCTCGGTTTCGAAGGTGGCCTTCATCCCCTCGACCAGCTTGTCCTTGACCTCCTGCGGCGTGCCCTTGGGCACCGTCATGAACCGGTACTGCGTCACCTCGACGTCGAGGCCCTGCTCTTTCGCCGTCGGGACGTCTGGCAGGTAGTCGATGCGCTCGGGTCCGAATACCGCCAGAGCGGTCAGCTTGCCGGACTGGATGTTCTCGATCGCCTCGCCGACCTGGATGCTGGCGACGTCGACCTGGTTGCCGAGTACGGCGGCCAACGCGGGTGCGCCACCGTCGAACGGGACAGGCTGCGAGGCGACGTCACTGGTCTTGAACAGCAAGGCGGCCGACAGCTGCGCGCCGGTGCCGACGCCCGTCGTGCCGTAGCGGATGGCCTTGCCCGCCTTCTTCAGGTCATCGAGGGTGCGATAGCCGGCCGCGGGGCTGGTGACCAGCACGTAGTCGTCGCGGGACACGCCTTGTACGACGTCGAAGTCGTCGATCTTGGTGACCTCGTCCTGGCTGACCGCCAATGGGGTGATGGCGAACAGCGAGGCGTTCTGGATGGCGATCTTCGAGCCGTCCGGCTTGGCCTTGCTCACCTCGGCGGCGGCCAGCGCGCCGTTGGCGCCTTCACGGTTGATCACCGGGAATGAGGCGCCCAGCTTGTCGCTCAGGCCCTTGGAGATGGCCCGGCTGATCAGGTCGCTGGAACCGCCCGCGGAGGCCCCGACGTACATCTCCACGGTGCCCGACGGGTATCCGGTGCCGGCTCCCCCACCACCGGTGCTGGTCTCTACCCCGCCGCATCCGGCCAACGCCAGGCTGGCGGCGGCCATGGCCGCCAGGCCGGCGCGGACCCGGGAACGTCCTCCCACGGTTCTGCTGTTCATCGGTCACTCCTGTCGCGTGAGGGGGGTGCTCGCCTTGGGTCGGCGAGTATTGTGTCCCCCGTCACATCAACGTAAAACGACCCGAAGATACCTGTCCAACCCCATTCCAGCATCGATTGATGCGGGTAATGAATAACCAGTCGTGGGAGCGGATTAAGAGGTTGCGGCCGCGAGCCAGTCGACGGCCTGGTCGACGGTGTCGACCGTCTGGACACCCGCCGGCAGCGGCGGTCGGTCGATCATCACCACCGCCACCCCGAACGCTTTGGCCGCCTCCAGCTTTGGTGCGGTCATCGCACCGCCGCTGTTCTTGGTCACCATGGCCTCGATGCGGTGCTCGCGCATCAGGGCGTACTCGTCGTCGTAGTGATACGGACCGCG
>JBEVHL010000686.1:0-3159 GCA_040511255.1 Mycobacterium sp.
CCTGCTGCGGTCGCAGCAACGGCAACGCCAGTGGGTGCAGCGGGGTGGCGGCCAGCGCCGCCGTCGGCTCGGCGACCGTCGGCAACCCGGCCAGGTTGGGCTGGACGCCTGCGCCGTGGCCGGCGATGACGACCGTGTCCGGGGTCAGGTCGATCTCCACCGGCTGGTCGAACGTCACCGGCGGGGTGAAGGTCCACGGCCGGCCACCGGGACGACCGGCGGGCAGTGGGGCGTCGTGCGTCTGGTCGCGGTCCGGGACCAGCGGTTCGCGCAACGGGATGTCGAACTGCACCGGTCCGGCATTGGCGGTGCGGGCGCCCGTCGCAGCGGCCAGCACCCGGCAGGTCGCCGACCGCCACTGCGCGGCCAGGGTGTCCATCCGCTCGGAGGCACCCTCGGCCAGACCGAGGCTGATGGTGGCGCGGACCTGACCGCCGAAGTAGCCGAGCTGTTCCATCGTCTGGTTGGCGCCGGTGCCCAGCAGCTCGTAGGGCCGGTTGGCGCTCAGCACGATCAGCGGCACCCGCGCGTAGTTGGCTTCGACGACGGCGGGGCCGAGGTTGGCGACGGCGGTACCCGAGGTCATCGCGATGCAGACCGGTGCTCCCGCGGCGACTGCCAAGCCGATGGCCAGGAATCCGGCGGTGCGCTCATCGATCCGGACGTGCAGCCGCAGCCGGCCGGCTTTATCGGCGTCGGCGAGCGCGAACGCCAGCGGGGCATTGCGCGACCCGGGGCACAACACCACGTCGCGGACGCCGCCGCGAATCAGTTCGTCGACGACGATGCGCGCTTGAGCTGTCGATGGGTTCATCTCTACTACAGGGTGTCACACCGCGGATGCGCTGAAGAATTTCAGAATGGCGGCATTGACGACGTCCGGTTGTTCGAGGAATCCCAGGTGTCCGGTGTCGGGTATCTCCAGGTAGCGGGCGTTCGGGATGGCGTCGGCGACCTCGGCACCCAGGTAGGACGGCGTCACCACGTCGTCGGCGAAACCGACCACCAGCACGTCAGCGGTAATACTCCGGTAAGCGGCCAGCCGGTTGGTGTGCGGCGCGACGCCCAGCTGCGCGCGGGCCCCCGGGGTGGCTTTCACCGGCCACATGGTGAACATCTCGATCCACTCCCCCGCGGCCCGGTCGTCGTTGAGGGTTTTCGGGGAAAAGCTCTCCATCAGACGGACTTTGGCCTGATATTCCGGTGGGAGCTGCACCCCGGAATCGAGGCGCGTCGTCTCGGCCAGATTGAAGAACGCCCTGGTGCGGTCGAGGCGCCCGCGGGTGGCCAACAGCACGGCCTGGCTGACCAGTTCGGGCCGGGCCACCATCAGTTCCTGGGCGATGTAGGAACCCATCGACAATGTGACCAAACGCACCGGGCCGCCGACGAGTTCGTCGATCAGCGCGGCGGTGTCGGCGACCATCTTGGCGGTGGTGAACTCGCCCTGTTTCTCCGTCGCGCCGATGCCGCGGTTGTCGAACGTGATGACCCGGTAGCGCTCTTTCTGGAAGAACGGCACCTGGTGGAGATGCCAGGTGCGACCCGCGCCCCCCGCGCCGGCGATGAAGAGCACCGGATCGCCGGTGCCGCGGTCGTCGTAGGCCAGATCTGTCACCCGGCCAAGGTACTGGACGGGATTCGGGCGCGCACCGGCCCGCTCAGCGGGCGGGAGCGCGCCGAAATCACGGTTGCCGCCGGTCCACCACCAGCCAGTGCGCGACGGTGTCGGCGAGTTCGGCGCCGTGATCGTCCTCGATCAGAGCCAGCGCCACGTCGACCCCGGACGTCACCCCACCGGCCGTCCAGACCTGGTCGGAACTGCGCAGGTACACCGGGTCCGGATCCACCGCGATCGAGGGGAACTCCGCGGCCAGCCGGTCGGTGTAGGCCCAGTGGGTGGTCGCCCGGTGGCCGTCGAGCAGGCCGGCCTCGGCGGCCAGGAACGCACCGGTGCAGACGCTGACCACGCGGCGCGCGTTGGCGCTGATGGCGCGGATCCACGCCATCAGTTCGGGATCGGCACGAACGGCGTCGACACCGCGACCGCCGGGCAGCACCAGGGTGTCGATCGGCAGCGCCGGATCGGGCAGGGGTGCGGCGACGAAGTCCAGGCCCGTGCCGGTGGCGAAGGTCGCAGCCGCGGAGACCACGGTGAGGTCGTAGGTGTGCTCGGGCAGCTTGAGGTTCGCCGCGGTGAACACGTCGAAGGGGCCCACCAGGTCGAGTGCCTGGATGCCTGGGAAGCCGAGCAAGACAACGGATCGCGCCATAGCTGTCATCGTGCTACGGCCAGCAGCGCGTGGCACGCCCGAATCCGTGCGATCCACCAGTCTCGCCGCGCGCCGGGTGCCCGCAGCGCGGATAGGCGCGCCGGATCCGGGAGCACCGGCCCGACCGGCAGATGGCCGTCCACCGCAGCCGGACGTGCGGCGACGTCCTCGACGAACAACCCACCCGTGCCCAGCCCGCAGGCGTGTCGCAGCGTGGGCAGGGCGCCTGCCGCGGTCAACCCGACCCCGATGCCGACGGCCGAATCCAGCGCGCTGGACACCACGATCGGCAGACCGATCTGACCGGCGATCTCCAGAAGTTTCGAAATGCCGCCCAGCGGAGCAACTTTCAGCACCGCGATGTCGGCGGCCCCGGCGCCCACCACGGCCAAAGGATCGGAGGCCTTGCGGATGCTCTCGTCGGCGGCCACCGGGACGGTGATCCGGCGGCGCAACTCGGCGAGCTCGGCGATGGTCGCGCAGGGCTGTTCGAGGTACTCCAACGGGCCGTCGGCGGTCAGGGCGCCGGCCGCAGCCACCGCCTCGGCAACGCTCCAGCCGCCGTTGGCGTCCACGCGCACCGTCGGGATCAGTTCGCGCACGGCACGCACGCGCGCGACGTCGTCGGCCAGGCTCTGGCCGGGTTCGGCCACCTTGACCTTCGCGGTGCGTGCCCCCGGGAACCGGGCCAGCACGTCGGGCACCTGTTCGGGACCGACGGCAGGCACCGTCGCATTGACCGGGATGGCGGTACGCACCGTCGGCGGCGGCGCCTGGAAGGCAGATTCGACGGCGGAGGCCAACCAGTGCGCGGCTTCGGCGTCGTCGTACTCCAGGAAGGCGCCGAACTCCCCCCAGCCGGCCGGGCCGTCGATCAGGGCCACCT
>JBEVHL010000687.1:0-16224 GCA_040511255.1 Mycobacterium sp.
GCGTTGCAGGTCAACGGTGTCGACAAGCATTTCGGGGTGCGGCGCGGCCTGTTCGGCAAGGACAGCCTGCACGCGCTGCGGCACATCATCCTCGACGTCGCGCCCGGTGAATCCATCGCTGTCGTGGGCGAATCCGGCTCGGGCAAATCGACCCTGCTGCGGGTGGTGGCCGGACTGATGGAGCCGGACGGCGGCACGGTGAAGTACGTCGGCGAACGGCCGCAGATGGTGTTCCAGGACGCGGGCGCCTCCCTGACGCCCTGGATGTCGGTGGGCGAGATCGTGGGCGAACGGCTGCTGAAGACGACCAACCGGACCGAACGCCGCGAACAGGTCGATGCCGCGCTGCGCCAGGTCGGCCTGCCGCCGGACGTCGCCAGCATCAAGGCGTCCAGCCTGTCCGGTGGGCAGCGCCAACGGGTGGCCTTCGCCCGCGCCATCATCGTGCCCCCACGGCTGCTGCTGTGCGACGAGCCCACCTCGGCACTCGACGCGTCGCTGGCGGCGTCGGTGCTCAACCTGCTCCAGGAGCTGCGTCGTGAGCTCGGCATGGCCGTCATGTTCGTCACCCACGATCTGGCGGCGGCGCGCTTCATCGCCGACCGGATCGCGGTGATGTACCTCGGTCAGATCGTGGAGCTAGCACCGACCGAGGAATTGATCAACAACCCGAAACACCCCTATACGAAAGCACTTCTGGCCGCGGTGCCGAGTCCGGGTAAGGAGCCGGTGCGCCTACCCGGCGAGCCGGCGAGCCCGCTGTCGATCCCGTCCGGTTGCGCGTTTCATCCGCGCTGCACCGAGCGCGTCGAGGCCTGCGATAGCCATGTCCCGAATCTGCTGTCCACCGACGACACCACCCGGCACCTGGCGTCATGCCTGCTGACCAACGGCGAGATAAATCAGCTGCTCGTCAGCTGACGCAGAATTCCCTACCCACTAACAGATTGGCGATGGTATGACGAAGAAGTTCCACCTGGGCTGGTTCATGAATTTCATTCCCCCGGAATGGGATTCGCCGTGGGCATCGCCCGATGTGGCGAACTGGTCCAACGGGAAGTTCTACGTCGACATGGCCCGCAGCATGGAGCGCGCGTGCTTCGACTTCATCATGATCGAAGACACCGTGATGGTGGCCGACGCCTACGGCAGCTCGATGGAAGGCGCGCTGAAGAACTCCGTCTTCGCGCCCAAGCACGATCCGATTCCGTTGGCGGTGCTGATCGCGGCGAAGACCGAGCATCTGGGTGTGGTGGCCACGATGTCGACGTCGTTCTACCCGCCGTACCTGCTGGCCCGGCTGGCCTCGACGGTGGATTCCATCGCCGAGGGCCGCTTCGGCTGGAACATCGTCTCCTCGGCCGAGGACCGGGCCGCCCAGAACTTCGGCCTGGACGGGTTGCCGGAGCACGACGAGCGGTACAACGTCGCCGACGAATACTTCGAAGTCGTCACGCAACTCTGGGATTCCTGGGATGCCGACGCGGTGGTGATGGACCGCGAGACCCACACCTTTGCCGATTTCAACAAGGTCCGCCCGATCGACTTCGTCGGTAAGTACTTCAAGTCCAGGGGCCCGCTGAACACGGTGCCGTCCCCGCAGCACCGGCCGACCATCCTGCAGGCCGGCGCCTCCCCGCGGGGCCGGGCGTTCGCCGCGAAGGCCGCCGACTCGATCGTCGCCGTCGGCACCGGCATCGCGGGAATGCGGGAGTACCGCAACGACATCCGCGCCCGCGCGGCCGCGGCGGGCCGCAACCCCGACGACATCAAGCTGATGTTCTGCGTCTCGCCGGTGGTGGCGGCGACCAAGGCCGAAGCACAGGCGGAGCTGGACCGCCTGACCTCGGTGGACAGCTATATCGAAAAGCAGCTCGTCGGGATCTCGTCCAACACCGAGATCGACTTCAAACAGTTCGACTGGGATGAACCGCTGCCCGCGGACCTGACCACCAACGGCGAACGCGGCTCGCTGGAGCACTTCATGCGCGGTGACGGCAGCCCGGGGCCGAAGACGTTGCGCCAGCTGGCAATCGACTGGGCCACCACCGGCATCGAGTTCGTCGGCACCCCGGAGTCGGTCGCCCGCGAGATGGGTGAGGCGATGGAGGAGATCGGCGGCGACGGCTTCCTGATCATGAAACCGGGCTGGGATCTCAATCGGCAGTACATCTCGTCGATCACCGACGGTCTGGTGCCGGAACTGCAACGCCTCGGCCTGACGCGGACCGAGTACACCGAGACGACTCTGCGCCAGACCCTGCGCGAGTTCTAAACACCTGAGCGGGGGCGCAATTTCCCGGCAACGTGGCCGAACCCCCGGTGACATCGAGAAGCGGTCTACTCACAGTCAACGTGCGGCGCCGGCGCCGAGCATCTGCACAGTCCACACGAGGAGCGTCAATGGCAATCGCGGAGTACTACGTCCAAAGACCGATGGTGCGCTATCGCAGTCGCATGGGCCTGGCGACCCGCACCTACTTCCAGGGCACGTCGGTGGCGAGCTATGTCGCCTTCGGTGCGCTGGCGGTGATGTTCGTCGTGGCGATCTTCGCCAAGCAGATCGCCCCCTTCGACCCGCTGATCGCGGTCGGTAAGCCGATGACCGCGCCCGGTGGGGCGAACCTGCTCGGCACGGACACCGTCGGGCGCGACATCCTGAGCCGGGTGCTGTGCGGTATGCAGACCAGCTGGTTCGGCGCCCTCGCGGTGGTGGGGTTCTCGGTGGTGTTCGGAGGCCTGATCGGTCTGATCGCCGGTGCCGCCGGTGGTTGGTTCGACGCGGTCCTGATGCGGATGACCGACGCGTTCCTCGCGCTGCCCGGCCCGATCCTGGCCCTGGCGGTGGTGGCCGCCCTCGGTCGCTCCTACACCCACACACTGATCGGGGTGGCGATCGTGTGGTGGCCGCTGTACACCCGCATCGTGCGGTCCGAGGTGCGCAAGCTGCGCGCCTCGCCGCACATGGAGGCCGCGCGGGTCGGTGGCGTGAGTTGGTGGCGGCTGCTGCGCCGACATCTGCTACCCGGTGCCGTACCCGTGACGATCGTGACCGCCAGCCTCGACATCGCCGCGCTGGTGCTGATGTTGTCCAGCCTGTCGTTCCTGGGGCTCGGCGCGCCACAGCCCGCACCCGAACTGGGTTCGATGAGCGCGCAGGGCATTACGTACATCTTCAGCGCCTGGTGGATACCGATCATGCCTGCCGTCGCGGTCGCCCTGATCGCGATCGTCGCCAACTTCGCCGGCGACGCGCTCCGTGACCGCATCCGGGACCGCTGATGTTGACCGTCCTGCCCCGGCGCCTGCTCGGCGCGATTCCCGTCCTGCTCGTCCTCGTCGTCGCGGTGTTCACCCTGCAACAGGTGGCCCCCGTCGATCCCGTCGCTGCGCTGGTCGGCGCCAAGGCCTCGCCCGAGGTCTATGCCGCCGCACGGCATCAGCTCGGCTACGACCAACCGCTGCCGATGCAGTTCCTGCACTATCTGACCAACGCGTTGCAGGGCAACCTGGGCCAGTCCAGCCTGACCCGTACCCCGGTGGTCTCCGATATCGCGACGTTCCTCCCGGTGACACTGGAATTGCTGTTCGTGGCAATGATCTTCACCGTGCTGATCGGGTTCTTCCTGGGTCTGGCCACCGCACAGGGCTGGCGCGGCTCCGGCGTGCTGCGCGTGGTGATGATCTCCGGTGCGTCGGTGCCGGTGTTCCTGGCCTGCCTGCTCGGCATGCTGGTGTTCTACCGCTACCTGAACATCCTGCCGGTGACCGGTACCACCGCCTTTTACGACGCCCCAACAGGCCCAACGCATTTCCTGCTGATCGACAGCATCCTCGCCGGACGACCGGAGGTCTTCTTCGACGACCTCTATCACCTCATCCTGCCGGCGTTCTGTCTGGCGCTGACGCCCGCCGTGGCGGTCGGTCGGGTGCTGCGCAGCAGTCTGGAAACCACCATGCACGGTGACCACATCCGCACGGTGCGCGCCAAGGGCATGGGCGAGAAGCGGATCCTGTTCATGCACACGGCCCGCAACTCCCTGGGCCCGGTGCTCGCCCTGATGGGTCTGCAGATCGCGGTGATGATCGGCAACTGCATCCTGGTCGAATTGATCTTCGCCCGCCCGGGTATCGGGTTGTACATCGCCAGGGCCATCGACAAAGCCGACTTCAATGCGATCGCCGGGGTGACGCTGGTGGTGGGAGTGCTCTACGTCGTGACCAACATCGTGGTGGACGCGTTGCAGTCGGTGGCCGACCCCCGGGTCGCGCTCTGACGAAAGTTGCTGTCCCTCACGGTGGCTCGCTACCGTGGCTACTGCTCAGCTCATGGATGTGGCACCTGACCCGGTGGAACGGGTTGTTCCTGGGCACCTACCTGGTCACCCACCTGGACGCCCCGCCGATCGCCAATCAGTTCGTGGGTGTCGGCATGTTCGCACCCATGGTGCTGGGTGCGTATTTCTCGGCGCGCAACGCGGCGCACCGCAACAAACCACACCTGGTGCTCCGCACCGAGCTTGCGCTGCTACCCATTTCGGTGCTGATGGCGGTGCTGGTGGGCACGGGACTGGTCCAGGTCTGGATGGTGTACCCGTTCATGCTCGCCTACGGTTTCGGCGGCATGGTGAACATGACCACCCAGCGCGAACTGCTGTTCCAGATGAGTGGTCCGCTGCGCTCGACCCGGGTGCTCAACACCGAGGTCACCGCACAGGCCAGCGCGATGATGCTGGGCCCACTGATCGGCGGGATCGCCATCCAGGCCTTCGGCCTCGGGGTGGCGTTCGCCGTGCCTGCGGGACTGCTGGCCTGCTCGGCGCCGATGTTGTGGTTCTCCACCCGCCACATGCCGTCCGGTCTGCTACCGCTGGTACCGGAGGCAGTGGTGGGCGGCGGCCGGAAAACCGACTGGCACCTGCTGCGGCGCTCGCGCGCGTTGGCGGTCATCCTGCTGGTGACCTTGATCTGCAATCTGTTCTACTTCGCATTCACGCCGCTGGTACCCGTCATCGCCAAGCACCTCGGCGCGGATGCGTTGATGACCGGCGTGATCGGCTCGGCCGCAGGTGTCGTGCAGCTCGTGGTCGCCATGGTTCTGGTCGTGCGCCCGACACCGCGCCCGTTCATCGCGTACGCCGGTGGGGTGGCGGTGTGCCTGTGCAGCTTGGCGGTGCTCGCTTACGCCCCCTTGGTGATGGTCGCGCTGCTCGCGCTGGGCGTGGCCGGAATCGGGCAGGCCTACTTCGGCTCCGGCCAGGCGACGTTGCCGGTGGGCGCGGTCGCACCGCATGAGCGGGCGGCCGCACTCGGATTGGTTTCCACTGCAATCGGATTGGCGTTACCCACCGGCATGGTGATTCTCGGCGTGATGTCGAGCCTGCTCGGTCCGCAGCGCGCCATGCTGGTGTCCGCCCTGGTCGGTTTGGCAGTACTGGCCGTGACGGCGTTCACCAACCGGGGCCTGTCAGGCGGTGTTGCGGTAAGCGGTGGCCGAGAAGGAGACCCGGTCGCCGCGCAGCCGGAGCTGGGATAGTGCGCGCGGCTGGCCACTGACGTCTTCGATGACATCCTCCAGCCACACCATCGGGGCGCCCACGTCGACACCGAGAAGTTCAGCGCTCTGCTCGTCGGCGGCGACGGCACCTACCGTGGTGCTGCTGGCTCCGACGCTGATCCCGAGCTGTCGCTCGAGGATCAGCAGCACATCCGGCTCGTCGACATGGAAGTCGGCCGGCTGGTCTTCGCCCAGGGCGATGTAGTTGACCGTGAGGCCGAGCGGCTGACCGTCCTGCACCACCAGACTTTCGATCATCAACACTGTCCAGCCATCGGGCAGCCGCAGGCGGTCACGGACCATCGGCGGGCAACCGAGCGACCGGCTTTCGAGCATCCGCACGTGGATGGTGCTGGACGGCTCGGTGACGTACTGATCGAAAGTGCTGAGCTGGTCGATGGGCAACAACAGCGAACCGGTGGCCCGGGTGCCGTTCTTCGGTTCGCGGGTGACGATGCCCTCCTTGGCGAGCTGCTGCAGCACGGCACGCACGGTGTTGCGACTGGCCGACATCGCGTCGGTGAGCTCCCGTTCGACCAGGCACATGTTTCGGCCGGTGGTCACCAGGGTCGAGCGCAGCAGATCATAGGTTCGGCGGGCCGAGTTGTTCAGCCGGTCCGGGCTCTGGCGCTGGCGTTGATAGATCACTTCCGGCCGGACAGCCGTATTGGCACTGGCCCGCAAACGCCAGTCGCCATGAAGTGCGCGATCATCTGTTGACACGGTGTGGTCCTTCCGTACAACCCCGCGATCATTTCAACAGAGATTTGTTACCGGCTTCGGACCCGATCAATTCGTCTGAGTTACGTTGACGCCAGTCAATTACGTCGGGGCCATGCGTCGGCCCACAATCCGCGCCAGTTGTGCGCTGGCTAACAGCACCGCCGCGATCAGACCGAACAGGACGGCGATCCCGAATTGCGCGCCGAGCACCGCGCAGCCGACCGATCCCACCAGCAGTCCGATCCCGGCCGAGATCCGAAATTTGGCCAGACCGGCGGAGGACTCCCCGACCTGTGCCACCACCAGCACCGGCAGGCTCACCGTCGCGCCGGCCAGACACACCCCGAACAACACCGAGGCCGCCAGATAGGCAGGCACCCCCGACACCAGCGCCAACAGCGCCGCAGACACCACGCCCAGAGCGAACGACGAGATCAGGATGGGCACCACCGCGTCGCTGCGGACATACCGGTAGGCCAGCAGCAACACCACGATCTCCACCCCCGACATCAACGCGATGGCCAGCGAGATCGTCATCGTCGAATACTCGAGGGCAGCCCCGGCCAGCGGCAGCGCGGTGAAAAGCACGCCGCCACGCAGAAAATCGCCACTCATCGCCAAGACGAGCGCCGCCCGGCTGCCGGGTGTCCGGTCGAAGCGCGGCAGACCGATCCGCGCGGGCGGGATGCCCGCCGGGACGACCAACCTCGGCAACGCGAATGTCAGGGCGGCGGCCACCACCAGGGCCAACGCACCGGTGCCGACGAACGCCGCCTGGTACCCGAGCCGACCCTCGATGAACCCCGCCACCAGTAGGCCACCCGGTGAGCCGATCGCGCCACCGAACAGGAACGCGGCATTGAACCGGCCCACGGACTGGGCGACCTCACCAGATCCGGTCGGGCGGACCCGCACCGCGGCCTGGAGGCCTGCGCCCATCACCACCCCGCCGCCGATGCCCTGCAGGACTCGCGACGCCATCATCAGGACACCGCCGGACGCCAAGCCGATCCCGATGGTGGCCACGCCGAACAGCGCCAACCCGACCGTCAGCGTGATCTTGGCATCGAGGCCGGGGATCAACCGGGTGCCGAACACGTCGACCGTGATCATCCCGATGGACGCGCTGAACATGAAGACGCCGATGAACAGACCGGTGCGCCAAAACTCGTGAGCGAAAACGACTTCCAGGGGTGCGGTCAAGCTCATCGCCACCCCTCCAGCCGCCATCAGCGGCAGGAACCAGCGCATCAGCTGGGGTCGCGCTGAGCCTGCAGGCGCTCCGTAGCGGTGACCTCGAGTCCGTAGGCCTCCAGACCGATCCGTTTGACCGGGTTGGTCGCCAGTAATCGCATGCGCCGGACGCCGAGATCGGCGAGGATCTGGGCGCCGACGCCGTAGTCCCTGCGATCTTCCTGGCCGCTCGCGGGCTGTTGTAGCAGCCCCTTGCACCGTCCCTCGTGTCCGCGCAGGTACACGATGACACCACGGCCTTCGTCGGCGATCATCTGCATGGCACCTTCCAACTTCGGGCCGCAATCGCACCAACCAGACTCAAAGACGTTGCCCATCAAGCATTCTGAGTGCACCCGAACCAGCGTAGGTGGTGCATCCAAGCCGGCCACCTCGCCCATCACCAGGGCGATGTGGTCTCGGTCGTCGAGCAGGGACCGGAAGCCGTAGGCCCGGAATTCGCCGTGCCGGGTGGGCAACCTGCTGGCGGCCACGAACTCCACCAGGCGCTCACTGCGCCGCCGGTAGGCGATCAGTTCGGCCATGGTCACGATGGGCAGCCCATGGGTGGTGGCAAATGCTCGCAACTGATCGCCGCGCGCCACCCCACCGTCGTCGTCGACGACCTCGCCGATCACCGCGACCGGCGGCAGGCCGGCCATCTCCATCATGTCCACGGCCGCTTCGGTGTGCCCGGCCCGCCGCAGCACGCCGCCGTCGACGGCACGCAACGGAAAGACGTGCCCCGGCCTGCTCAGCTCGTCGGGCTGGGTGTCGGGGCTGGCGAGCAGAGCGATGGTCCTGGCCCGGTCGGTCGCGGAGATTCCGGTGGTGATGCCCGTCCTGGCGTTGACCGACACGGTGTAGCCCACACCTCGCGGGTCTTCGCTCATCGCCACCATGGGTGGCAGATGCAGGCGGTCCAGGTCGGCCGACGGCATCGGAACACAGAGGATGCCTCCGGTGTGCCGCATCATGAACGCCAGCCGCTGGGGCGTGACGTGTGCCGCAGCGAGCATGAGATCGCCGTCGTCGTCCGGGTTTTCGGCGTCCACCACGATCACCATGTCGCCGGCCCGTAACGCCTCGACCGCGGTCTCCACCGATGCGGAAACTGCTGCCTCGGCACCCGGGGCGCGGCACCGGGTGCCGATTACCGCCATGCTCAGAACTCGCGCAACGTGTCTCGCAACGTCGAGGCCGTGTACTCGGTGCGGGTCAGGCCCAGCTTCTGCAGTTCGGGGACCAGACCGTCGGTGATCTCGGTGACGTAGCGGCGGTTGAGCCGCATCACCGGGCTGGTGATCAGGAAGCCATCACCGCCGACCTCCTCCATCAGGTCGCCCATCTCCTTGGCCACCTCAGCGGGGGTGCCGACCAGCGGAATCTTTCCCGACAGCCCGGTGCCGGTCACAATCTCCCGCAACGTCTTGTCTTCACTGCCGGAGAGGAATGCGTTCAGGGAGCCCCGTTCGCCGTTCGTCGTCACAGGCGGCACCGGCTTGTCGAGATCGAACTGGGAGAAGTCGATTTCGGTGATCGAGGAGATCTCGGCCAGCATGTACTCGATGTAGGAGTCGGTGCTGAACCAACGGTCCCGCTTGGCCAGTGCCTCTTCGTGGGTGTCGGCCACGATCGGCGACACCAGGTAGAGCACCTTGCATTCGGAAGGGTCGCGGCCGTTGGCCTTCATCCGCTCGTGGATGTCCTCGCGATAGGCCTTCATCGCCTCTGCGCCACTGGACGGAGCGACGATGGTGTCGGCGTGCTGTGCCGCCAGCTCGCGTCCCGGGGGCGACGCGCCGGCCTGGGCGATGGTGGGTCGGTACTGCGGCGACGGCGCGGTGTTCAGCGGGCCGCGCGACTTGTAGTACTTCCCCTCGAAGTCAATTGTGTTGACCTTCTTGTAGTTTGCGTAGGTCCCCGTCTCGTAGTCGCGCTCGATCGCGTCGGGCTCCCACGACTCCCACAGCTTGGTCACCAGTTCGAGGTACTCGCTGGCCATGGCGTAGCGCTCGTCGTGTTCGTAGAGCTTGTCCATGCCGAAGTTCTGGGCAGACCGGTCCTCCCCTGAGGTCACCACGTTCCAGCCGAACCGCCCGCGGGCGATATGGTCGATGGTGCTGCACAACCGGGCCAACATGAACGGCGGGTAGAAGCTGGTCGACATCGTCGGGATGACGCCGATGTTCTTGGTAGCCGCGGCGATCAGCACGGCCAGCGGAACGGGGTCGTGCTTGGGGTTGATGCCGTGTTTGAGGTCGTGCTCCATGGTGCCGCCGAACGCCGTCGACACCATCAACTTGTCCTCGATCAGGATGTAGTCGAACTTCGCGCGCTCGAAGTCGCGCGCCACATCGACGTAGAAGTCGCCGGTGAAGTCACGTCCACCGTCGCCCCAGGCCCCGTTCCACTCGTCGGCGACGAAGTTCAGGAACCATCCCAGATGGAACTTGTCAGTCATTGTTTCCCCTTTTTGACCCAACTCTTGCCTGGTCATAAGGCAAACAGTGCCGCGTTACTTCGCGGTGTCCTCGGGGTACCGCGGAGATTGCGCGGGATTTTTTACCTGGGGAAAGTGAACAGAATTTTGCCTTCCAGGCCGCCTCCGCGGGCCAGCGCGAACGCCTTCTGGAAGTCATCGAGGGCCAAGGTGCGGTCGACGCGGGCACTCAATGTGCCGTCGGCCACCAGGTCGATCAGCTCACGGTAGGCGGCCTGGACCTCGGCAGGTTGCGCCCGGCGGAGCCAGTTCATCAGCCAGAATCCGGTGAGTTGCGCGTGATTGCCGAGCAGGTCGCCCAGCCCTACCGTGGGTGGCTGTCCCGACTGGTACGCATAGGTGACCAGCGTGCCGCCGAACCGCAAATGGTGCGCCAACGCGGTGCTCGGCGGGCCACCGATCGAATCCACGGCGATGTCGAAATTCACGTCGCCCAGAGCCTCGGTGAGTTCCGCGTCGAGGTGCTCGCCGTCGACCAACGCGATGTCGCCGCCCCAGCTGCGCACCAGGTCGGCTCCGGCTGCCCGGCGCACGATGCTCAGCGTCCGGTAGCCGAAATGCTTGGCCAACTTGACCAGGTACTCACCGACCGCGGAGTTGCCCGCGGTCTGACCGATCCAACGCTGCAGGGCAGACGGGTCGCCGTAGTCACGCAACAGGCGAAGCGCGGTCATCGGGTTGATCCCGATCATGGCCAGTTGCACGGCGTCGACCCCTTCGGGGGCCACCACCACATCGTCGACCGACGCCAGCAGATGTGTCGCCCAGGTGCCGTACCGATAGGTCGGCAACAGCACCACCCGCGCCCCGAGGAGAGCCTCGTCCACACCCGGCCCGATCGCCGTGACGCGCCCGACGCCTTCGGCTCCGGCATCCGACGTCGATGGCGGGGTCACGAAGTACTGGCCGGTGATGTACAAGAAATCAGAGGCGTTGATGGTGGCGGCCTCCACCTGCACCACCACCTGGCCGTTGCCGGGGACCAGCGAGTCGAACTCCACCAGCGTTACCACTTGTGCCGGGTCGCCGACGCCGCTGAACTGCAGTTTCTTCATGAGTTCTCCTGTTTGATGACGTGTAGTGCACTCAGCGGACCGTCGAGTTGGATCAGTCGGCCGCCGTCGCGCAGGCCGCCGACAAAGACCGGCGCGAAACCGAGGACATCGGCGAAATCGGCGAACACCGTGTTCGCGTCCTGGTCGTCACCGGCGTAGAACACCACCTGGCGGCCGTCGTCATGGCGTGGGTCGGGGTCGATGAACGAGGCGAACATCGCGTTGAACGCCTTGACCACCACGGCACCCGGCAGGTGTCCGGCGACCCATTCGCTGCCGGTCTGATCACCGAGATCGGCCCGGCCCGCATAATTCGGTGCGTACGAAGCGAATTGGTTGGTGGCGTCGACCACGGTCCGGCCGGTCCAGTCACCGATCGCCGCGGCGACGTCGGGAACCTTCACGAACGGCACCGCCAGCACCACCAGGTCGGCGTCCGCAGCTTCCTGCACGGTGGCCGCCCGGGTGTGCGGTCCAAGGGCGGCGACCAGTTCGACCAGGCTTTGCGGACCGCGACTGTTGCTGAGCAGCACCGGAATTCCGACGGCACCACATCGGCGGGCAATCGCCTGCGCCACCGCACCCGAGCCGAGCACACCCACGCTGTCAACCATGTCGTCCACCTTCGTCGGTCATGCGACCAGTTTACGTACTGATTGGTCAATAACAAGCCCACGGCGATACCAATTCCCGGGCAAGGGCGATCAGACTGTCGCTACCGCCGGTAGCAGGGCGATGAATTGCTCTGCGGCGGAACGCATCCTGGTGACAGCGAAGCCGGATTTCCGTAGGGCTTCCGATCCGCGCAAGAACGTGAGCACCAACAGCGCCAACTCCTCCGCGTCCGCGGTGGCGGCGATGTCGCCGTCACGCTGCGCGTCTTCGATCACGGCCTGCAGCTCCGACTGATACTGCTGCAACGACCGCTTGACCCGCTGCAGGACCTCTTTGTCGGTGGACCCGAGCTCGGCCGCACTCTTGGCCATCAGGCAGCCGCGCTTGGCATCCGCAGGCACGGTATCGGCCATGTTGCGGATGTGGCCGACCAGGCGTCGGTAAGCGCCCACGCCGTCCTGGCGCAGATCCGCGGTGACGCGTGACATCACGATGCCGCGGTAGTCGTCGAGCGCCCGCAGGAACAGTTCGTGTTTATCGCCGAACGCGCCGTACAGACTGCCCCGGCCCAGACCGGTTGCCTCGGTCAGATCGTCGAGCGAGGTACCCGCATAGCCTGCCGACCAGAACTGGTCGCGCGCCGCGGCGATGACGTCCTCTTCCACAAACTTACGGGGTCGTGCCATCCGTCCATCGTACCGATTGTTAACCGAGCATTCAAAAACCCTCCGGAGCTAAGAATGCGCTGAGGGCGAACGGTGAGAGTGGTCACTCACCAATGCACCGCCGACGGCCCGACCTGCGAACGAGAGGCCGGAGGCGATACCCGGGGCACCGCTCACAGCCCTTTCCCAGGAATACCTAGGTTCCCTATGTACTTTTCACGATCAGGAGCGCACAACACCGTACGCAGCACCGCCGTTTTGAATATCTGATCGTCAGAGGAGATCTCATGTCAGCACCCACCAACAGTCGCGAAGTCCGGCTCCTGCGTCGCTTCGAGAAGATGACCTCTGACGCCGGCTCCGGCGACGCCCAACTCATTGCCGCCCAACCTGACCCCGCCGTCTCTGCCGCCCTCAACGGCCCCGATGTGCTGCTTTCCGATGTGATCCGCACCGTGATGACGGGATACGCCGACCGGCCCGCCCTGGGCCAGCGCGCCGTCGAATTCGTCACCGACGCCTCCGGCCGCACCGTCGCCGAGTACCAGCCCCGCTTCGACACCCTGACCTACAGCCAGACCTGGGCCCGCGTCCGCGGCCTGGCCGATGCCTTGGCGGACAACCCCGTCCGGCCCGGCGACCGCGTCGCCACCCTGGGTTTCACCAGCGCCGACTATGCCGTCGTCGACATGGCCGTCTCCCTGACCGGGGCCGTCGCCGTTCCGCTGCAGACCAGCGCACCCGTTGCCCAGTTGCACCCGATCCTGCTCGAGACCGAACCGGTGGCGATGCTCTCCAGCATCGATCACCTCGACGACGCCGTAGAGCTGGCGTTGACCGCCTACGCGCCGAAGCGACTGGTGGTCTTCGACTATCACCCACAGGTCGACGATCACCGCGATGCGTTCGAATCCGCCGCCGCCCGTCTGGCCGACAGCGGCGTGGCCGTCGAGGCCCTCGACGACGTGATCGCCAACGGCGCCAGGCACACCGACGGCCCGACGGTCGAGCGTGGCGGCAGCGAGGACCTGCGACTGCTGATCTACACCTCCGGAAGCACCGGCACCCCCAAGGGTGCGATGTACACCGACCGCCTGATGGCGAACTGCTGGCGCGGCTGGTTCAGCCCGGAGTGGGACACCGAGGGCAAATTGCCTGCCATCACGTTGAGTTTCATGCCTGTGAGCCACGTGATGGGCCGGGTCATCCTGTACTCGACGCTCGGCACCGGCGGGACCGCCTATTTCGCGGCCCGTAGCGACCTGTCGACGCTGCTCGAAGACCTCGCACTGGTGCGGCCGACCAAGCTCGATCTGGTCCCCCGCATTTGGGAGATGCTGTTCCAGGAGGTGCAGAGCGAAGTCGATCAACGGATGTCCAGTGACAACACGGGCGTCGACCGCGAACTGGTCGAAGCGCAGGTGATGGCCGAGCAACGCGAAAAACTCATTGGCGGACGCCAATTCTCGGCGATGACCGGCAGCGCACCCATCTCACCAGAACTGCGGGCGTGGGTCGAAGAGTTCATCGACATCCACCTGATCAACGGCTACGGCTCCACCGAGGACGGCGTGGTCCTGGTGGACGGCCAGCTGCGGCGCCCACCTGTGATCGATTACAAGCTGGTCGATGTGCCGGAGCTGGGCTACTTCGCCACCGACCGTCCGCATCCGCGCGGCGAATTGTTAGTCCAGTCAACGGATTTGATCCCCGGCTATTACAAGCGGCCCGAAATCACCGCCGAACTGTTCGACGCCGAGGGCTGGTATCACACCGGCGACGTGATGGCCGAGACGGCACCAGGACAGTTGGAGTACGTCGACCGCCGCAACAACGTCCTGAAGCTCTCCCAGGGTGAGTTCGTCACCGTCTCCAAGCTGGAGGCGGCCTATGGCGGCCACCCGTCGGTACGGCAGATCTTCGTGTATGGCAACAGCGCTCGCTCCTATGTGCTGGCGGTGATCGTCCCGACCGAGGACGCGTTGGCCGGCGTCGGCGGGGATGTCGAAGCGGTCAAGCCGCTGCTGAGTGAGGCGTTGCAGAGCATCGCTCGCGACAGCGGGCTGCAGTCGTATGAGATTCCGCGTGACTTCCTGGTGGAAACCCAGCCCTTCACGTTGGAGAACGGTCTGCTCACCGGCATCCGGAAGCTGGCCCGCCCGCAGCTCAAGGCACGGTACGGCCCCGAACTCGACCAGCTCTACATCGATCTGGCCGACGGTCAGGCCGACGTGCTGCGGTCGCTGCGCCAAGACGGCGCCGACCGCCCCGTGCTGGAGACGATCAGCCGCGCGGCCAGCGCGTTGCTCGGTGCCGCGTCCGCCGATGTGGCACCCGATGCGGCGTTCACCGACCTCGGTGGAGATTCGTTGTCGGCGTTGACTTTTGCCAACCTGCTGCATGACATTTTCGACGTGGACGTCCCGGTGGGCGTGATCGTCAGTCCGGCCAGCGACCTGGCATCCATCGCCGCCTACGTGGAGGCGCAGCGGGCCGGTGGCACCTTGCGGCCCACCTACGATGCCGTGCACGGCCGGGATGCGGTGGAGGTGCACGCCCGCGACCTGACGCTGGACAAGTTCCTCGACCCGGAGATCCTCGCCGCCGCCCCGTCTTTGCCGGGACCCAGCCGCGAGGTGCGAACGGTCCTGCTGACCGGTGCCACCGGATTCCTCGGCCGCTACTTGGCCTTGCAGTGGCTGGAACGAATGAATCTGGTCGACGGTAAGGTCATCTGCCTGGTGCGCGCCCGCACCGACGACGATGCGCGGGCCAGGCTCGATGCCACGTTCGACAGTGGCGATCCGGTGCTGCTGGAGCACTATCGGTCCTTGGCGGCCCAGCACCTGGAGGTGCTGGCCGGTGATAAAGGTGAGGCCAATCTGGGCCTGGACCAAGCGGTCTGGCAGCGGCTGGCCGATACGGTGGATCTGATCGTCGATCCCGCGGCCTTGGTCAACCACGTACTGCCCTACAGCCAGCTGTTCGGACCCAACGCCGTCGGCACTGCGGAGTTGATCCGCATCGCCCTGACCACCCGCATCAAGCCGTTCGTCTACGTCTCGACCATCGGGGTGGGCGACGGTATCGCACCGGGCCAGTTCGTCGAGGAAACCGATATCCGGCAGATGAGCGCGACCCGCAAGGTCGACGACAGCTACGCCAACGGTTACGGCAACAGCAAGTGGGCCGGCGAGGTGCTGCTCCGCGAGGCACACGATCTGTGTGGCCTGCCCGTGTCGGTGTTCCGCTGCGACATGATCATGGCGGACACCACCTATTCCGGACAGCTCAACGTGCCCGACATGTTCACCCGGATGATGCTCAGCCTGGTCGCGACAGGGGTGGCGCCCGGCTCGTTCTATGAGCTCGACGCCGCAGGCAACCCGCAGCGTTCGCACTTCGACGGGCTGCCGGTGGAGTTCATCGCCGACGCGATCTCGACTCTCGGTGTGAATGTCACCCAGGGTTACGAGACCTATCACGTGATGAACCCCTACGACGACGGCATCAGCATGGACACCTTCGTCGACTGGCTCATCGAGGCGGGCTACCCGATTGTCCGGGTGCCCGAGTACGCATCCTGGCTGGCCAGGTTCGACACCACGATGCGAGCCCTGCCGGAGCAGCAACGCCAGGCGTCGCTGCTGCCGCTACTGCACAACTACCAGCGGCCGCAGCCCCCGATCAACGGGTCTCTTGCCCCTGCCGATCATTTCCGGGCGGCGGTGCAGGACAACAAGATCGGGCCCGACAAGGACATCCCGCACATCTCCGCACCGGTGATCCTCAAATACATCACCGACCTGGAGTTGCTCGGCCTGCTCTGACCGGTCTTGGCAGACACGCGAAATGCCCACCTCCGAGCGAGGT
>JBEVHL010000688.1:0-7063 GCA_040511255.1 Mycobacterium sp.
AGATCGGTTCCACGTCGCGGGCGGCGGCCATGTACTGGTCGACGGTGCAGGTGGTCTTGAGGATCCGGTTGGGGATCGGGTAGTCGTCGGTGGCGTCGGCCGAGGCGATGCCGGGCACCGCGGCGACGCTGCCCGCCACGGCCACGGCGGCGACGCCGGCCCGCAGGAGTGAACCGATCTGAGACCGACGCATCGCGGTCACCTCACCTTTCGTGCTGAGAGAGAAAAGACTTCAGGCCGGTTTCGCTGCGGCCTGCAGGATGGGGAGATGCTCGGGGCAGTAGGTGTTGATGGCCCCACCCAGGAACTGCCAGGCCTGCTCGGTGGTGCTGCCCTTGGGCAGCTGCATCGAGACGAACTTCGCCGAGGCATAGGCGTCGGGATCGAGGTTGCCGATCCGCCGACACGTCAGCTTGCCGATCCAGGCGTTGTAATCCTTGGCACCGTAAATGCCATAGGTGTGGAGCTGATTGGCGAAATCGGTATCCGGATCAGCCTGCGCGACAGCGGGAATCGCCATTGCCGCCATCCCCGCCGCCACCAGAAGTGCCGATGCGCGGCCGACAAACCGCTTTCCACTCATCACGTCAGATTCTCCTGCGGTTGGCGCTGGATCGGCGGTGGCCACGGCTCGGGCAGCGGCCGTTGCCGGACCCGCTGGGGCCACCAGAACCACTTGCCCATCAGGGCGGCGATCGCCGGCATCATGAACGACCGCACCACCAGGGTGTCGAACAGCAGACCCAGGCCAATGGTCGTACCCACCTGGGCGATGACGGTCAGCTCACTGATCGCCATCGAGGCCATGGTGAAGGCGAACACCAGACCGGCAGAGGTCACCACCGAGCCGGTGCCACCCATCGATCGGATGATGCCGGTATGCAGCCCGGCGTAGATCTCTTCTTTGAACCTGGCGACCAGCAGCAGGTTGTAGTCGGCGCCGACGGCCAACAGGATGATCACCGACATCGGTAGCACCATCCAGTGCAGCTCAGTGCCGATGATGTGCTGCCAGATGAGCACCGACAAACCGAACGACGCACCCAGCGACAACGCGACCGTACCGACGATCACCGCCGAGGCCACCACAGAGCGGGTGATGATCAGCATGATGATGAAAATCAGGCACAGCGCGGCGATTCCGGCGATCAGCAGGTCGTAGTTGGCGCCCTCCTGCATGTCCTTGAACATCGCGGCGCTACCACCGAGGAAGATCTTGGACCCCTCCAACGGGGTGCCCTTGATCGACTCTTTCGCTGCCTCCTTGATGGCGGCGATGTGGGCGATTCCCTCGGGCGTCATCGGGTCACCGTCGTGGCTGATCATGAAGCGGACGGCCTTGCCATCGGGGGAGATGAACTGCTTGATGCCGCGTTTGAAGTCCGGGTTGTTGAACGTTTCCGGCGGCAGATAGAACGAATCGTCGTTCTGTGCGGCGTCGAACGCCTGACCCATCGCGGTGGCGTTTTCCGAGCCGGCCGTCTGCTGGTCCTGCATGCCCTTCTGGGTGGCATACATCGTCAGCATCATCGTCTTCATGCTCTTCATCGTCTCGATCATGCCGGGCATCAGGGCGACCAACTGCGGCATCAGCGCGTCGAGCTTCTCGAGCTCGGGCACCAGTTCCTTGATGTCGTCGGTCATGGTGTCGATACCGTCGAGGGTGTCGAACACCGACCGGATGGAGAAGCACACCGGGATGTCGAAGCAGTGCGGTTCCCAGTAGAGGTAGTTGCGGATGGGGCGGAGGAAATCGTCGAAATTGGCGATGTTGTCGCGCAACTCCTCGATATCGACCGTCATGTTCTTGGTCTTCTCGACCATGCTGTGCGTGACCGCAGCCATGTTCGCCGTCAGTGCCGACATCTTGGTCATGGTGTCGATGGTGGTCTGCATGTCGTCGGCCTGTTTGAGCATGTTGGCCGTCATGTCCTGGTTGTACTTTTCGTTCATCTTCTGCGTGGTGCTCTGCATCGAGATCTGGAACGGGATCGACGTGTGCTCGATCGGCGTGCCCTGCGGCCGGGTGATGGCCTGCACGCGAGAGATGCCGGGCACCTTGAAGATCGCCTTCGCGATCTTGTCGATGACGAGGAAGTCCGCGGAGTTACGCAGATCGTGATCGGCTTCGATCAGTAGCAGTTCGGGGTTCATCCGGGCCGGCGAGAAGTGCCGGTCGGCGGCCTGGTAACCCAGCTGCGCGGGCAAATCCTTCGGCAGGTAATTGCGGTCGTTGTAGTTGGTCCGATACCCGGGCAGGGTCAACAGACCGACCAGCGCCAGCGCGATCGTCGCGATCAGAATCGGTCCCGGCCAACGCACCACGGCTGCACCGACTTTGCGCCAACCGCTGGTTTGCATGGCGCGCTTGGGTTCCAGCAGACCGAATCTGCCGGCGATCGTGATCACGGCCGGCCCCAGCGTCAGCGCCGCGAACACCACCAGCACCATGCCCACTGCCAGCGGGATACCGAGTGACTGGAAGTACGGCAAGTTGGTGAAGCGCAGGCAGAACGTCGCGCCTGCGATGGTCAGACCCGACCCCATGATCACGTGGGCTGTGCCGTGGAACATGGTGAAATACGCGGTTTCTCGGTCTTCGCCAGCATCGCGTGCTTCCTGATATCGACCGATCAGGAAGATGGCGTAGTCCGTTGCTGCCGCGATCGCCAGCGTTACCAGAAGGTTCGTCGCGAACGTCGAGAGCCCGATGATGTTGTGAAAGCCCAGGAATGCGACGAAGCCGCGGGCCGCAGCCAACTCGAGCACCACCATCACCAGCACGATCAACACCGTGATGATCGAGCGGTAGACCAATAGCAGCATCGTGATGATCACCACGAAGGTGAGCGCCTCGATCAATTGCAGGCTGCGGTCACCGGCGATCTGCTGGTCTGCCGCGATGGCCGCCGGACCCGTGACGAAGGCCTTCACGCCGTTCGGCGCCGGCACGCTCTCGACGATCTTCTGCACTGCTTCGATGGATTCGTTGGCCAGAGCCTCGCCCTGGTTACCCGCGAGATACGCCTGGACGTAGGCGGCCTTTCCGTCGGGACTCTGCGCGCCCGCCGCGGTGAAGGAGTCGCTCCAGAAGTCCTGCACATGCTCGACGTGCTTCTTGTCTGCTTCGAGCTTGGCCACGATCTGGTCGTAGAACTGATGGGCCGAATCACCCAGCGGCTGATCGCCTTCCAGCACGATCATTGCAGAGCTGTTCGAGTTGAACTCGTTGAAGACGTGCCCGACTTCCTTCATCGCGACCATCGACGGCGCGGAATCCGGGGTCATCGACACCGAGCGCAGCTTGCCGACCTCTTCGAGCTGGGGGACGACGACGTTCAGGATGGCGATGACGGCGATCCAGATCAGCACGATCGGGACGGCCAGGCGGCGCAACCACAGCGCAATCCCGCCGTGGCCTTCCGGCCTGGTGGTGCGGATGGCGTCGGTCGGTGCGTCGTTCGTGGGTGCGCTCATGCGGATTTCACCAAGCAGAAGGTCTGGGCGGTGACGCCGGTGGAGGAGTTGGTGTCCTTGACTTCGTCATCGACGGTGATGCGGCAGTTGATGTCGGTGCTGTCACCCTGGGCCACGATGTTGGGGAACACCGACGGATCGGTGGTGCTCAAGGTCAATGTCCACGGCAGTGCGGCGCCGTCCACCCGGACGGGCTGCGAGTCCAGGTCGAGGTAGTTGATGTCGGCGTAGGTGCCGTTACCGGAGATCTCGTACTTGACGACCTTGGGGTTGAACGGCTTGGTGTCCTCGGCGGGCTTGCTGGACTGGCTCGCCGGATCCGGGGCGCCGAAGAACGTCTTCACCCGCATCACCACGAAGCCACCGATCAGTACGACGATGACGACCAACACGGGAATCCACGTTTTCTTCAGCACGTTCACTGCCGAGACACCATTCGTCTGATCACCTTTCGTACGCCCGCGACAAAACGGCGCCAACCATCGGCACCAGCACGGACAGTCCCTCGGTCGCTCGCCTAGCTGACCTTAGCCAATCGGCTAATTTGGCACAACCTGAGCGGATAAGACATGTTGTAGCGGATACTGAGCCGAACACACTGGTGATGCAGGTCACGCAGGGTTTAGCCGATGAGGGGAGCACGGGTGGGTAGGGCGATAGCGCAACGTGGTTCTGCTCGTGAGCGCGTGCTTGAAGCAGCCGTCAATTTATTCGCCGAGCATGGCGTCCACGGGACGTCCTTGCAGATGATCGCCGATCGGCTCGAGGTCGGCAAGGCCTCCGTCTACTACCAGTTCCGCACCAAGGACGAGATCGTCCTGGCGGTGGTCCGCCCGATTTTCGACGACCTGGCGCGGGTGGTGACCATCGCGACGGGGCTCTCGTCGCCGGAGGCTCAGCGCGATGCCACGCTCAGCGGTGTCGTCGAACTCTGTGTGCGACACCGAAATATCGCGGCACTGTTTCACGGCGACCACTACGTCGACAATCTGGTCCGCACGCACATGGAGTTCGAACAAGCCGCCGAGACGCTGCGGGATCTGTTGATCGGCAACGATTCTGACACCCAGCGGCGGGTCACCATCTCGATGGTCACCGCGGGCATCTTCGCCAGCACGGCAGACCCCTATCTGCGTGACATCTCAGACACCGACCTGCGCTGCGCCCTGCTGGCCTGCTCGCAGCAGCTACTCAGCTTCGCCACCCCGGAACGGTAACCGAATACCCGGCCGCGCAAGAACATTCAGGTTCCGCCGCCAGCCTAACCGCGGTACTTGGCCACCTGTGCCGCGTACTCGTCGAGCACTCGCAGCGATTCGTCGAGCGGCTTGGTGGGCAACAACAGTGCCACCTGATGGAAGCCCAACTCGTCGACCGCTCGCCAGTACTCGGGATCGGCGGGCGTACCGAATTGCGCCAGCGGGATGTCGTGGTCGGCGCCGTCGCGCATCTGGCCGATGCGCTTGGCCAGATGCTCCGCCGGGAGTGGGTTGGAAATCCAGCCGGCCCCGTGTCGGATCACCCGCTTGACGGTGGCGTCGGAATCGCCGCCGATGTAAATGGGCGGATGAGGTTTCTGCACCGGCTTGGGCCGAAGGTAGGTCGGGTCGAAATCGACGTATTTGCCGTGGTATTCGGCAGGTTCAGTGGTCCACAGCGCTTTGATGGCCTCGATGCGTTCGTCCAAGACCGCGCCGCGGGTCTTCGGGTCCGTGCCGTGGTTACGCAGTTCCTCGAGGTTCCAGCCAGCACCGACACCGAACGAAAACCGGCCGCCTGAGATCAGGTCGATGCTGGCGGTTTCTTTGGCCGTGATGATCGGGTCGCGCTGGATCAGCAGCGCGATGCCGGTGATCAGTTCGATCCGGGACGTCACCGCCGCTGCGGCGGCCAACGTGACGAATGGGTCGAGGGTCTTGTAATAGATGTCGGGTAGCTCGCCACCCATGGGGTACGCCGATTCCCGACTGGCCGGAATGTTGGTGTGCTCGGCGATCACCAGCGAGTCGAAACCCCGCTCTTCGATGGCGCGGGCCAGGGAGACGGAGTCGATGCCGTCGTCGGTCACGAAGGTGGAGATCCCGAATTTCATACGTCAGTCCTATCGATGGGCACGCCTGGTCAACCTGCCGCGAAAGCGGGCTATTCCGGCGGTTACGGCTGAAACTCCTGCACCGCGCGCAGCTTGTTCGTCACGTCGAGCGCTGCGACCTTGTAGGCCTCGGAGAACGTCGGGTAGTTGAATACCGCGTCGACCAGGTATTCCACGGTCCCGCCGCAGCCCATCACGGCCTGACCGATGTGAATCAACTCCGTAGCGTTGGTGCCGAAGATGTGGACGCCGAGCAGTTTGCGGTCCTCGGGAGACACCAGCAGCTTCAGCATGCCGTGGGAATCGCCTGCGATCTGGCCACGGGCCAACTCGCGATACCTGGACACCCCGAACTCGTACGGCACGGCTTCCCTGGTGAGTTCGGCTTCGGTGGCGCCGACGAACGACACCTCGGGGATGGTGTAAATGCCGATGGGTTGCAGCGCGGTCATATCGTGCGCCGGTTCGTCGAAGGCGTGATAGGCCGCGAGTCGGCCCTGGTCCATCGACGTCGCGGCCAAGGCGGGAAAGCCGATCACGTCGCCGACGGCGAAGATGTGTTTGACGTTGGTGCGGAACTGGTCGTCGACATCCAAGCGGCCACGGTGGCCCTGCTCCAGGCCTGCTGCCTTGAGGTCGAGGCTCTCGGTAAGTCCTTGCCGCCCAGCCGAATACATCACGGTGTCGGCGGCGATCCGCTTGCCGCTGGCCAGCGTCGTCAGGGTGGTCGACTCGCCGATGTCGACGCCGGTGACTTCCTCGCCGAACCGGAAGGTGACCGCCGAATCACGCAGATGGAACGTCAACGCCTCCACGATCTCGGCGTCACAGAAGTCGAGCATGGACGGCCGCTTCTCCACCACCGTCACCTTGGTGCCCAGCGCGGCGAAGATCGACGCGTACTCGATGCCGATCACCCCGGCGCCGACGACCACCATCGACGACGGCACCTTCTTCAGGCCCAGGATGCCGTCAGAGTCCAACACCCGCTCTTCGTCGAACTCGATGCCGTCGGGCCGGGCTGGTTTCGTTCCCGTCGCGATGACGAAGTAGTCGCCGCTGACGGTGGTGCGTTCGTTGTCGTTGTCGTTTTCGACGACGACGGTGTGCGGGTCGAGGAATCGGCCGTGACCGGTGTACAGGTCGATCTTGTTGCGCATCAGCTGCGACCGCACCACGTCGGTTTCCCTGGTGATGACGTGTGAGGTCCGCACATGCAGGTCCTCGGTGGTGATGTTGTCCTTGACCCGGTAGCTCGCGCCGTACAGCTCGCGCTGATTCATGCCGGTGAGGAAGACGACCGCCTCACGCAGGGTCTTCGACGGAATGGTCCCGGTGTTGACGCAGACCCCGCCGAGCATCCACCCCCGCTCGATCACTGCGACGGACTTGCCGAGCTTGGACGCCGCCACCGCCGCTTTCTGCCCCCCTGGGCCCGAGCCGATGACCACAAGGTCGTACTCCGCTTCCGATGCCATGCGACATGGCATTCCC
>JBEVHL010000689.1:0-4039 GCA_040511255.1 Mycobacterium sp.
GGTCGTCAGCCCGTGTGCCGCTGCGGGATCTGGGCTGCTGATGTAGACGCCTTCGGCGTTGCGCGCCGAGAACAACTGGCCCGCGGGTGAGGAGCCCGCCTGGAACAGCACGGGCGTGCGCTGTGGCGAGGGCGCCACGAAGTGCGGGCCCTCCACCCGGTAGCGCTCCCCGGAGTGGTTGATCTTGTGGATCTTCGACGGGTCCGCGTGGATGCCGCGTTCCTTGTCCTGCACCAACCCGTCGTCGTCCCAGGAGCCCTCCCACAGCTTGTAGGCGACGTCGACGTACTCGTAGGCCCACTGGTAGCGCTCGTCGTGGTTGAGCGTGCCCTCGTGGCCGAAACTGCGAAACACGTTGGCGTTGAAGCTCGTCACGATGTTCCAGCCGAGCCGGCCGTCGGTGTAGTGGTCCAGCGAGGACATCCGCCGGGCGAAGTTGAACGGATGGTCCTGCACGATCGAACTGGTGAACACGATGCCCAGGTTCTCCGTCGCCGCTGCCAGCGCCGAGGCCAGCACCGACGGGTCGTTGACCGGGATCTGGATGCCGCCTTCGACGGCCTTGCGCCAGTTGCCGTTCCAGGGTGCCCGCAGCCCGAAGACATCGGCGAAGAACAGCAGGTCGTAACCCGCCTTGTCCACCTCAGCGGCCACCTTGGTCCAGTGCCGCAGCGAGTTGAACTTGTGATTCTCCGCCTCGGGGGCCCGCCAAAGTCCATGCAGCACATGGGATGCGGTGTTCATCACGAACGCCGAGAAGTACAACGGGCGCTTGTCCTGGCTCACGGGTTCAGCGGGCCCAGCGTGTTGCGGATCAGCTCGTTGTCGGTGGTGTTCAGGAACTCGGCGATCTTCGGGTCCTTGAACGTCTCGATCAGCTTCTGCACGTTGGGGTCGTTGATGTGCTTGTCGCTGACCACCAGGCCACCTTCACTGCCCTTCGGGGCAGGCTCGCGAGCGATGATCTGATTCTCGGTGAGCCCCGCGGCGTAGACATCGGAGATGTGCACCACGATCACGTCGACGTCGGCGAGGCTGCGGGCCAACTGCCCGATCGGCACCTGGACGAACTGGTAGTTCTTCGGATTGGTCGCCACATCCGACAACTGCGGCAGGCCTTCGAGGGTGTCCTTGCCCGGCTTCAGGGTGATCTGCTTGTCTCCTGCCAGGTCGAGCAGGGCGATGGCCTGGCCGGCCGGATCGTCGCGCAGGGCGATCTTGGCGCCGGTGGGCACCTCGGCCCAGTTCTTGTACTTGTCGGAGTAGGACGCCTGATCCCAGGTGAAGGTGGGCGCGGCCAGGGTGAGGTGGAAACCGTTGGCCGCGATGGCGTCATTGAGGAACGGCTGGTGCTCGAAGAAGTTGCCTGCCACGTCGCCCGCGTCCACGGCGCGGTTGATCTCGATCAGGTTGTCGATCTTGACCGGCTCGATGGTGATGCCGTGGCTGGGCGCGACGTCGTCGGTGATGAACTTCAACAGGTTCTCCGCGGCGATGTCGGTGCTCCACGTCGCGACCTTGAGGTTGGTGCCGAACGGCTTGTCTTTGTCGGTGGAGTTGAAGTAGTAGACGCCGCCGGCGATGACGAGCAGGACCACGATCGCCGCGGCGATCCACGGTAGGCGGTTCTTCTTCTTCAGCTCGATGCCGTCGCCGACGGGAGGGCTGGTCTGATCTGTGGTCACGGGTGTTCCTTAGTGGGGTGGGTGGTGGGCAGGAGGGTCAGCGGGTCAGAGCTTTGACCAGGCGGTCGCCGGCGAATTGGACGATCTGGATGGTGATGATCAGCGTGATCACCGTGGCGATCATGATGTTGTGGTCAAACCTGTTGTAGCCGTAGGTGATAGCGAGGTTGCCCACGCCGCCGGCGCCGATCGAACCCGCGATGGCCGAATACTCGATCATCGCGATGATGTTCACGGTCAGCGCGCCGGCCAGCGCCGGGAGTGCCTCGGACAGCTGGACGGTGCGGATCAGCTGGACCACCGAGCCGCCGGACACCTGACCCATGTCGGTGACGTCGGATCGGACTTCGCGCAGCGCGTTCTGCACCAGTCGCGCGAAGAACGGCACACCGGCCACCGTCATCGGCACGATCGCCGCCGCGATACCGATGGTGGTACCGACCAGGAACCGCGTCACCGGGATGATGGCCGTCATCAGGATCAGGAACGGCAGGGACCGGCCGATGTTGACGATGGTGTTGAGGACGCCGAACACCTTGGGGTTGGGAAACAGCCCGAAATCGGAGGTGTTGTGCAGCGTGATTCCGACGGGCGTGCCGATCAGCAGCACCAGCACCATGGTGATGCCCACCATCAGCCAGGTCTGCCCGTAGGCGGGCAGCAGCAGATCGGGGACGTGACCCCACGGGGTGCTGAAATCCTTTTCGGCCACGACGGTCAGGCTCATGCCGCGGACTCCGCGGAGGCGGGGCTGATGGTGGACACGTGCAGTCCGCGATCCTTGAGATAGTGCTCGAAGCCCGCAGGCGCGGACGGCGAGATGGCCAGGATCGCGCGTCCGACGGCCACACCGCGGATCGCCTCGACGCTGGCGCTGAGCACGTTCACCTGGGTGCCCTCGATGCCGGGCACGGTATGGATCGAGGTGAGCCAGTCCAGCGGCACCTCTCGGGAGGCGTAGGAGACCTCCCAGATCTCCCCGGAGCCGTGGAACGGCACCCTCGGCCGTTCGGGCAGCAACTCTCGGGCGAGCAGGGAGTTCGGGTCCAGGATGACGTCGTCGACGGATCCGCTCTCGATGATGCGGCCACCGTCGATGCGGGCCACCGAGTCGGCGATCTCGCGGACAACCTCCATCTCGTGGGTGATCAGGATGATGGACAACCCGAACTCGTCGCGAAGATGGCTGAGCAACGACAGGATCGCCTTGGTGGTGCTCGGGTCCAGACCGGAGGTCGCCTCGTCCGACAGGAGATAGGACGGTCCCAGCGAGAGTGCCCTGGCGATTCCGACGCGTTGCTTCTGGCCGCCGGAGAGCTTGGCGGGCAGGTAGTCCCGGTGATCGCTGAGGCCCACCCGGTCGAGCAGTTCGGTGACGCGCTTGTCGATCGAGGCGTCGGTGGCGCCGAGATACTCCAGCGGCAACGCGACGTTCTGCGCGACCGTCCGCCGCCGCAGCAGGGGTGCGGTCTGGAAGATGACGCCGACACTGCGCCGGGCCGCGACCAGCTCGGGACCCTCGAGCCGGGTGAAGTCTTTACCGTCGACCCGGACGGCGCCGCTGGTGGGCCGCTCCAGGAAGCTGACGCAGCGCGACAGCGTCGTCTTGCCTGCACCGCTGGGGCCGACGACCGCCAGGATCTCGCCGCTGGCGACCGACAGCGAGATGTCGTCGAGGACGGTGCGGTCCCCGAAACGTTTGGTCAGGTTCTCGATCTCGATCATGTGAGCTCTCTGGGTTCAGATGGATATGGCGTGCTACGCGCTGAGGCCCGGTGCCGCCCCCGGCAGACCTCGGACAACCACTCCCCCCAGACAGTGGCTCAGCCGCACCCTCGACAGGGCGGCCGCACGACCGCCCGGCACTCGGGGTCATCGGCTTGAGACAGCACGCTGGCATCCGTTCGTTCGACTCAGATCAATCCGGCGGCGTCGCGAGCACGACGGCTCCGCGCCTGACGACCAGACAGCGGCTAACCGTACGGCGCTCGGTGACGGCGGCACAGGTTACGAATCGCGCTGATTCGAACTCCGGACCGCTATGACGCCGGTCACAGTTGTTCTGCCGCAAGGTTTTCCGTGGCGCCACCGATTCAGCTGCGGACGGTGGCCGTCGACGGTGCCGGGTGACCCCCTGGTGAACGTCTCCCCCGCGACGAGCCAGGCCCAGGTAGATGGGCCATGATCACTACAGCCGGAATCGTCGGCTACGCCGAACCGTCACCGGACTGCTGAACACAGAAGCGGAGAATCCCTTGTCTGAAACCAAGATCACGGTCATCTATGACAACCCGACGGACCCGGAGGCGTTCGAGAAGGCCTACGGCACCGACCAATTGGCAGCCGCAAAAGCG
>JBEVHL010000690.1:0-3109 GCA_040511255.1 Mycobacterium sp.
CCGCCGATCACACCGGTGGCCTCGACGAGCTGGTGGCGAAATGCCTGTCAAGACCCGAGTCGATGCCGCCATGGTTGGTCAGCGTCGCCGCGAATGCCGCGACGGTCATCGAGATCTACCGTTTCGATTTCGACGCCGCTCGCCGATGGCAGGAGTGGGCATCGCCTTACCAGCAACAAACCAATGGACCGTTCGCCACCGTGTACGGGCACTGCCTCGCGGGAATCGCGGCCAAGGAGGAGCTCGACATCGCCGAAGCCGAACGCCGCTTCCGCGAGGCGCTGCGATTGGCGAAGCAGTGCGGAGGTACCGGCTCGCACGCCGCACGTCTCGCATGCTCGCTCCTCGGGGAGCTGTTGTGCGAGCGCGGCGATGTCGACGAGGCTGAACGACTCATCGCGGAGAGCTGCCAGCTGGGATCGGAGGGTGGCATCGTCGAATTCATGATCGCCCGGTACACCATCAGCGCTCGCCTGAAGGCCATGGGAGGCGACTGCGATGCCGCCAGGGAGTACCTGGACGACGGCGCGCGCGTCGCGGCGGCTTTAGGGCTTCCCCGGCTGCGCGCTCATGTAGACAACGAGCGGATGCGGTTGGGCCTGCCAGCATCCTCAGAGCGCCTCAGGAGCAAAGACGACCTCCCGCCCGGCGGAGTAGGCGTGATAATGGCTCAGCTTCGCGATGAAACCGAAATTCGTGGGCTGCTCGCCCGACAGCCAGATCAAGCCTGCCGACGGGCCGAAGCCTGGGTGCAAAAACTCCAACACCAGGGACGCCCGCGGGCCTTGCTGCAGGCGAACCGGCTGCTTGTGGCCTGCCTGGGCGCGGCCGGCCGGACCGACGAGGCAAAACAGACGCTCGCGAACATCGCCGCACAATGCGCCGAGTTGGGGCTGGTCCGCTACCTCCTCGACGGCGGGCCAGAGCTCATCGCGCCGCTGGCCGCCCTCCGCGACGACCTGCACAGCGATCGGTGGAGTCCGACATGGCCGCCGGTACCGTCGGCCTTTCTCGATCGCATTTTGAACGCGGCCCAGCCGATCAGTTCGGGCGGGGCCGCTCCGCAAGCCCGTCCCAATTGAACTCCGTTTCTGGCGTGCCGCAGCGCGGAACAGCGACTCGGCGAAATCGGGGTGTAGCCGGTGCAATGACACGATGAAGTCAAGCCTGTTGTCGCGGCGCGATCTTGACTTTCTGCTGTTTGAGTGGCGGCGGGGCGGAAGGGTCGGAACGTGAAAAGCACGATGCAGGACTACCCCTTGACGGTCGGCGCGATCCTCCGACACGGAACGAGTGTGCATGCGCAGCGACAGGTCCGAACGCTCCAGCCCGACGGCACCGTGCGAGCCTCGACCTTTCACCAAGTCGGCCTGCGGACAGCGCAGCTGGCCAACGCGTTACGCGATGTTGGAGTAACCGCCGACACTCGAGTGGCCACCTTCATGTGGAACAACCAGGAGCACGTCGAGGCCTACTGCGCCATTCCAGCCATGGGAGCGGTGCTGCACACACTCAACATCCGCTTGGCTGCAGAGCAAATCAGCTTCATTGCAAACCACGCCGAGGACGAAGTCGTCATCGTCGACGGCAGCCTGACGGAACAACTGGCCTCTGTTTTGCCCGAGCTTCCGATGGTGCACACCGTCATTGTGACCGGCAATGGAAATTTGGCGGGCTTGGCCGAGTCCGGGAAATCGGTTGTGCGCTACGACGATTTCATCGCTGGCCAGCCGACTAGCTTTGACTGGCCGGACCTCGATGAACGCTGCGCCGCCGCAATGTGTTACACGTCAGGCACAACGGGCAATCCCAAAGGTGTTGTGTATAGCCACCGATCGACATACCTGCACTCAATGGGCATCTGCGCCAAGGGTGCACTCGAGGTCGGACCCGACGATGTCGTGCTGCCCATCGTACCGATGTTCCATGCGAACGCCTGGGGGTTGATCTACGCCGCCATGATGGCCGGCGCCGACTTGGTGCTACCGGACCGCTTTCTGCAAGCAGAGCCCGTGGTCGGACTCATTGAGAGCGAGCGGCCGACGATCGCCGGTGCCGTCCCCACTGTATGGAACGACATCCTGCGATACCTCGAGGACCGGCCTGACGCGGATATCTCGTCATTGCGTCTGGTCGGCTGTGGTGGTTCAGCGACTCCGACGCACCTGATGCGGACCTTCCAGGAGAAGCACGGGGTGTACATCGTCCAGGCGTGGGGGATGACGGAGACCTCACCGCTGGCCACGATCTCCAAGCCGGCTGCCGAACTGCCGGAGGCACAGCATTGGCAACTGCGCTCTCTCCAAGGGCGGCCCGTGTGCGGCGTCGAGTTACGAGTCGTCGACGGTGAGGGAACGGTGCTGCCGAATGATGGAACTGCGGTCGGCGAATTGCAGGTGCGAGGTCCATGGATCACCGGTGCCTACTACGGGCGGGAATCGGAGGAGTCTTTCAGCGAGGGCTGGCTGGTCACCGGCGATGTTGGCTCGATTGATCCCGACGGGTATGTCACGCTGACTGATCGCGCCAAGGACGTCATCAAATCCGGGGGCGAGTGGATCTCCTCGGTACAACTGGAGCTCGTGATCTCCTCACATCCAGCGGTTTTCGAGGCTGCGGTCATCGCCGTGCCCGACGACAGATGGCAGGAACGTCCGCTTGCCGCGGTCGTCTTGGACTCTGGTAAGGAGGTCAGCGTCGCGCAGCTGCAAGAGTTCGTGCGGGACAAGGTGGCGCGCTGGTGGGTTCCGGAGCGATGGACGTTCGTCGACCGGCTGCCCCGAACGTCGACCGGCAAGTACGACAAGAGACTTCTTCGTGATTCGCATCGCCGCGGGCTCCTTGGTGTGATCGAAGAATGACCTGAGAGACGGCAACCCGTGACGGTTTGCGCAGGGTCCGCCGATCTGTAGAAACCACACCCCGTTGCGCGTGAAGATTAGTCATGGCACAGGAAGACGCTGATCAGACCGCAGCGAGCATCGGCACGTCGGCTCTGCTCGACGGACTCGAGGGTGAAGCGCGACGAGACCGGGCCGAATTGGTCGCGTGGTTGATGCGAAGGGGCTTCACGGCCGACGAAATTGCGGCGTCGGTGACCCCCATGCTT
>JBEVHL010000691.1:0-4545 GCA_040511255.1 Mycobacterium sp.
CGTCACCGCCGACCGCGGCTACGGCGAAGCCAACGTCGACAAGCAGCTCACCGACCTCGGCGTCACCAACGTGGTGATCCCCCGCAAAGGCAAACCGTCCCCGGCGCGGCGCGCCGAAGAGCATCGAAAACCCTTCCGCCGCACCGTCAACTGGCGAACCGGCAGCGAAGGCCGGATCAGCCACCTCTAACGCGGCTACGGCTGTGGTTCCCTCCGCATGGCTGACCGCGATCGTGTTCAGCATCGCCAATGCCCTGGTACTCAACGTGCGGATCCGCGCGGAGAACGCCGCGTTGGGCTACGCCTGACCGATCACCGACGCTGATCCAGGTCATCGGGTGAGTTCTGGTGATTGACTGGGCCCAGGCCCACGTTGCTTGGTTTCGTGTGTGCGAATGTAGACCTTGGTCGTCATCCGTTCAGGTTTGTTGTGCTGTAGGAGTTTTCGCTGATCTTCGCTTTTGGCCGGCGCTCTGCTCAGCCTGTTTGCTGTCGTCGTACTTGCTCCGCTCGATACACGGTCGGCCTCAGAGCAGATCCAGCTCCAGCCATTTGTCGATGTCGAATCGATCGTCGTTCGCGCGGATGGTCGCAGCGCCGTGCCCAGGGTAGTGCGCGGGAATGACGACGGCTCCTGCGCGCGCGGCCTCGGTGAGCACCCGCTTACGGGTAACCGCGGCTGCAATCGGGTTCAAGTCGAACGCACAGGCGTCCGCGGGTCGACGTAGCTGAATGGGGCTGTGGGTAAGGTCCCCGACGAACACGGCCTGCGGGCCCGCGTCCAGCCACAGCACCGAGGAGCCAGGGGTGTGCCCCTCGGCCGCACGCAGCCGCAGCGAATCGCTGACCCGATAATCCTGTGACCACTGCACGATCTGGCCGGCGGCTTCAATGGGAATGACGCTGTCCTCGAACACAAATCGGGTTCCGTCAAGGCGCTTCTGCTCATGCTCGGTGCGCGGCACCGACTTCGCCGCGGGCCCGTCCGGATGGAAAAACCGGTAGTCGGGCGCAGGCATCAGGTAGCGGGCGTTCGGAAAGGTGGGCACCCATGTGCCGTTCTCCAGCTTGGTGTTCCAGCCCACGTGGTCGGAATGGATATGGGTGTTGATGACCACGTCGACATCGTTGTAGTCGAAGCCCGCCGCTCTCACGTCGTCGAGAAACCCGGTGTCGAGGTGATCCAGCGGAGGCATATGGGGCCGCTGGCGGCCGTTCCCGGCTCCGGTGTCCACGACGACGGTCAGCCCGTCCACCTCGATCACCCAGCTCTGGATAGCGACGCGCCACCGGTCGGTGTCTGGGTTGAAGAAGGTGGGCACCAGCAGGTCCGCGTTGTCTTGCCACCCGGAGGCCGGCGTCTGGTCGAACAGTGAGGATCTCAACTCAAACTGCCATTCCACCACCCGCGTGACGACAGCACTACCGAGCTGGATTCGGTTCGTTCCCGCCATTAACAAATCCTCCCCCAACAAGAACAGATAACACAGTCCCATGAACAGACATAGCGCGACGGAACATGGTCGTTGAGGCGGAATGCCACTGAAACGTGTTGTGAACCAGATAGTTCCGGACCGAGAAGGCGTCCCCCGGTATCCTTCCCGATGAGAGCTTCGTACGGGAACGCCTAGCGGTCAAGGACTCAGTCGATGTCGTCGAGCGAACAGAGCACCACATTGTTCCGTAACGTCCGGGTCTTCGACGGCCGGTCACCGGTGTTGTCAAACGGCTCGAATGTCCTCGTCCGCGGCTCCACGATCGAGTCGATCTCCACTCAGTCCATCGACCCTGGCCACAGCGAGCATCGAGTGGAGATCGACGGCGGTGGACGAGTGCTGATGCCGGGCCTGATCGATGCACACTGGCACGCGATGCTGGCGTCGATGCCAATCGCCGCGATGAGGACCGCCGATATCGGGTATCTCAACCTCGTCGCCGGCGAACAGGCCACCCGCACGCTGCACCGCGGATTCACCACCGTGCGCGACGCAGGGGGGCCATCGTTTGGGCTCAAGCGGGCGATCGACGACGGAACTGTTGCGGGGCCCCGCATCTATCCGTCGGGCGCGTTCATCTCACAGACGTCCGGTCACGGGGACTTCCGCATGCCACACGAAGTGCCACGCGGGATCTGCGGCCACCTCAGTCAGGTCGAAATTATGGGTGCATCGACGATCGCCGATGGTGCCGACGAAGTGCTGCGGGCAGTGCGCGAGCAATTGATGCTCGGGGCGACGCAGATCAAGATGATGGCCGGCGGCGGTGTGTCGTCGACCTACGACCCGGTTGATGTCACGCAGTACACCGAGGCTGAGTTGCGCGCCGGCGTGGAGGCGGCCGAGAACTGGGGAACCTACGTCCTAGTTCATGCCTTCACGCCGCGGGCCGTGCAGCAGGCGCTGCGGGCAGGGGTGCGGTCCATCGAGCATGGATTCCTGCTGGACGACGCCACGGCGGCGATGATCGCCGAGCGCGACGCCTGGTGGAGTTTGCAGCCGATGCTCGACGACGAAGACGCGATCCAATTCTCCGAGCAGGCGAAGCGAGCCAAGCTACGCCAAGTGATCGCGGGAACCGATCAGGCGTATGGACTCGCCAAGAAGCACGGTGTCAGGCTCGCGTGGGGCACCGACACGCTCTTCGACGGCGGGCTCGCCGCGCGGCAGGGTGCCCAATTGGCCAAGATGACGCGGTGGTTCACACCGGCAGAGGTACTCAAGATGGCCACGTCGGACAATGCGGCACTGTGTGCGATGTCCGGTCAGCGCGACCCGTACCCGGGTCGGCTCGGCGTCGTCGAAAAGGGAGCCCTCGCCGATCTCCTTCTCGTCGACGGCAACCCGCTCGAAGACCTCCAGCTGCTCGCCCACCCGGACCGAACCCTGCTCGTGATCATGAAGAACGGAACGATCTACAAGCAGCTCACGAGTGAACCCCGCCGAGCGAGGTAGGGCGTGCTCGGCGGTCCCGGCAGCCGTGGGCGGGGACATTTCGGCAACCCGGGTCGAGATCAGCGGTGCGTGACCACCTGCTCGGTGGTTCGGCCCCGGCCCGGCAAAAGCTGCTTTGGAGACGCTGGCCGTGAATATCCGGGGACCTTCACGGTGTAGCGCTTGCCCCGGATTGCGGTCACCAGGTTCGCAAATGCTGCCATCCCAGCAGGGCCGAGGTTGGTGCTGCCAGCCAACCGGATAGTCACGGTCGCCGTGGTCTCCACGCCGCGAACGCTATCCGCTCGCCGTTTTGCTGGCGCGCGAACGCCTCGCCAAGATCCCCGCGTCGCGCCGGGGTGATTCCGGGTTTTGACACTGAAATCGGGTGCCAGACAGCCACTCTGACCAGACGAATACCGCGAATGAGCTGCGCCTACACTTAGTGCCTCTGTTAGTGTCGGTTGATGGTTGACGGAACTACTTCGGTTGATCCTTGATCAACATTGGGTTGTGGATTGGGCCTTGTCGCTGGTGCGAAAGGCTCGTTTGTTTCTTACCTGGCCGTGGCTGGTGCGGGCAGCTGTCTTGACCAGATCGTCCCCGATCCAGAATCGCAGCAGCTCGCCGTCGACATGAACATCGTCGGCGCAACGGGCAGACCGCACTTCACGTCAGAACTAAGTAGATAAGTTGGCGGGTGTGCCGGACACGCCGCTCGCCCGCAAGTGGCCCGCCTCGTACCCATTCGAGTCGTGCAGGCTGAGCATGCAAGCGGCGGCCCCGCAGCCGCTAGGAGGTGCCAAGCGTGCGCTCGCCAGTTGCATCTCGTCGAGCCAGATCTGATGCTGGGTGGGGTCCAGTCCTTTCCTCCCCACTCGACGGGCCAGTCCTCCCCACTCGACCGGCCAGTTGGGCGCCGCCAGTCCGTGATCGTTCAGGATCTCGTGACTGGTGACGATGTCGTCACGGCTCGGTGGCAGCCCCATATGCCCTGCTACAGCGACGCTGCCAGCGCCTCCAAGGTTTGAGCGGACGTATACCGCGGTGTCCAGCTCAGCTGGGTCTTCGCCTTGCTGGTGTCCATCACCACCGAGGTTCGCGCGACGTGCAACCACTGCGCAGCTGACGGCACGAATGGCAGTCGGGCCAGGGCCCCTAAAACCACCGTTGCCGCGACCGCCGGCACCCGGACGGGTCGGCCCCCGAGGGCAGCGACCACGTCAGACATCGAGACCACGCCGTCCCCGGCGATGTTGTAAGCGCCGGCCGGAGCAGATGTGGTGGCCGCGAGCGCGATCGCAGCGGCAACGTCGTCATGGTGCACGAGCTGAAGGGGAAAGCCCGGATCGGGAACCAGTGTCTTGAACAAGGGAATGGCACGAGTCACGCTGCGCACCAACGGAACCCAATTCCATGGCATCGCCTCGGCCAGTAAGCGGGCGTTCGGCCCGGCGACGATACACGGCCGCAGCACGAACACCTCCAGCGGAGATCCCTGGGTGATCCGGGCGAGCGCGGCCTCCAATGCCGCCTTCTGCTCGGAGTAGTAATGCTCCGGTGAGCCGCGCGTCGAAACGTCCTCGGTAAGCGGCACGGGATTGTCAGAGTGATA
>JBEVHL010000692.1:0-2889 GCA_040511255.1 Mycobacterium sp.
ACCACCAGCACCGGACCGAAGATCTCCTCGGAGGCGATCCGCATGCTCCCGTCGACGCCGTGCGCGATCGTCGGCGCGATCTTCCGAGAACCGCGATCCGGCAGCAACTCACCGTCGGGGGCGATCGCCTCGATCGTGGCGCCCTTGGCGTGGGCGTCGTCGAGCAGTCCGAGCACGCGGTCGAAGTTGGGTTCGTTGACGCACGAACAGTAGTCGTCGTTGGTCAGCACGGTGGGAAACATGTCGCGCAGGGTCTGGCGCGCCGTGGTCAGGAACGCGTCGACCTCGGCATCCGGTACGAACACGTAGTCCGGGCATACGCAGACCTGCCCGCCGTTGACCATCCGCGCCGCCGCTACCCGCTTTGCCGCGCGGGCGATGTCCGCATTCGGAGCCACCACCACCGGGTTCTTGCCACCGAGTTCCAGGGTGACCGGCACCAGGTGCTTTGCGGCTGCCTGCTGAACCAATACGCCGATATCGGGTGATCCGGTGAAGAACAGGTGATCGAACGGCAGCCTGGTGAAGGCCGCCGCCACGTCGCGACCTCCGGTCACCACCGCGAGCTCGGCGATGTCGAAGTACTTCGGTGCCAGCTCGCCCATCAAAGCGGCGGTGCGCGAGGTGATTTCGGACATCTTGATCATCACCCGGTTACCCGCCGCGAACGCCGCAGCAGCAGGCAGAATGACCAGGTTCAGTGGGAAGTTCCACGGACCGATGATGCCCACCACCCCCAGCGGGGTGGGTTCGACCTCGGCCTTCAGCCCGAACAGTCGGCCCGCCCGCATCAGTTTGGTCGGCGTCATCCACTGCGTCACATGGCTTCTGGTGTGCTCGATGACGGGGATGATGCCGACCACTTCGGTGAACAGCGACGCTGCCTTCGACCGGGTGCCGAAGTCGGCGGCCATCGCCGCGACGAACGCATCGGTGTTGTCGAGCAGCAGGGCGAGCAGGCGGTCGATCCGGTTGCGACGCAGGTCGGCACTCGGCGGGCCGTCGGCGACGAACGCCCGCCGCTGCAGCGCCAGGATGTCCTCGACCCCGTCGGCGGGCAGGCCGACCGCCCGCTTGAGCTCCGCTACGTCGCCTTCGATGCTGGTCATCTCAGGCCTTGTACGGCTTTGCCTTGACGAACCCACCTGCGTCGATGCGCAACTGTGTGCCGGTGATGTAGCGCGAATCGTCGCTCGCCAGGAACACCACCGCGTTGGAGACGTCCTGCGGTTCGATATAGGGCACCGGCATCGCCTGCATCGCCGGGAAGGACGCCTCGGCCTCTTCGCGTGTGGGGGATTTCAGGTCGGGCCGGAACACCCGGTACATGCCCTCGTTGTGCAGCATGTCGGTGTTGACGTTGGTCGGATGCACGGCATTGACCCGAATGGACTGCTTCGCCAACTGAAGTGACAGGTCGTTGACGTACCGCGCGACGATCTGTTTGGCGAAACTGTAGGCCGATCCGCCCGGGCCCTGCGTGGTGGAACTGCCCAGCAGCGCGGCCAACGAACCGGTGGCGATGATCGATCCGCCGTCATTGACATGCGGCAGGCTGGCCTGGATGACGTTGAAGACCCCGACCAGGTCGGTGTCGATGGTGTCCGACCAGGATTGGATGGTCTGGCCCTCCCCCATCGCGCAGATACCCGCGTTGGCCACCACGATGTCGAGGCGACCCAACTCGGCGACACCGTCGGCGATGGCCTTCCAGACCGCTGAGCGTTCCCGGACGTCGACGATCGCGGTGTGGACGTTGACGCCCTCCTTCTCCACGAGCAGGGCGGTCTCGTCGAGATCCTCGGGCCGCGCCAGCGGATAGGTGTTTCCTTCGAGGTCGGCGCAGATGTCCAGAGCGATGATGCTGGCGCCCTCGGCAGCCAGGCTGATGGCGTGTGAGCGCCCCTGTCCGCGGGCTGCCCCTGAGACGACGGCGATCTTGTTATCCAGTTTGCCCATGAAGCGCACCCCTCATTTCTGTCGCGGCATCCGGACGCCGATGGTCTTGGTCTCGAGGTACTGCTCGAAACCCTCGATGCCGCACTGCCGTCCGAGTCCGCTGTTCTTGTATCCGCCGAAGGGAGCGTCGGCGCCGTAGTACATCCCGCCGTTCACGCCGATGGCGCCGCTGCGGATTCGTCGCGCTACGCCCATCCCGCGGTCGGTGGAGCGCGACAAGACTGCCCCGGCCAAACCGAACGCGCTGTCGTTGGCCAGCCGGACGGCTTCGTCGTCATCGTCGAACGGCAGGATCACCAGCACCGGTCCGAAGATCTCCTGCTGCGCGATGGGCGCACTGTTGTCGACACCGACGATCACGGTGGGCGCGACGAAATGACCGTCCCGCAGGTGGTCGGGCAGCTCGGTGTAAGCACCTCCGCCGGTGGTGATTTCGGCCCCGGTGTCGCGGGCCTGCGCGCAGGCGGCCAGGATCTTGTGCTTGGCTGCCGCGGTGATCACGGGACCCACCAGGGTCTGCGGATCGACCGGGTCCCCGACCGGCACTGCGGCGAAGACCGCTGTCACGCTGGCCACTGCTTCGTCGAACAGCGACCGGTGTACGAGCATCCTGGTGGTGGACGCGCAGGCCTGGCCGGCGTGTACGCAGACACCGACAGCGCTGGACACCAGGGCGGCGGGGTTGGCGTCGTCGAGCACGATGAGAGCGGACTTCCCACCGAGTTCGAGGAAGGTGCGCCGCATCGTGTCGGCGCCCTGGCGCATCAACGCCCGCCCCACCGCGGTCGATCCGGTGAACGAGATCATGTCGACGCGTGGATCGGCCCCCAAGCGCGCTGCGACGTCATTGTCCGGAGTGGGCACGATGTTGATCACGCCTGCGGGAATGTCGGTGTGCTCGGCAATCAATCTGCCGAGGCGGGTGGCGTT
>JBEVHL010000693.1:0-6304 GCA_040511255.1 Mycobacterium sp.
ACACCGGTCCGGCGGGCCAGTTCGGCAATCGACAACCCGACTTCCAGCCGACGGGCCCGCACAGTGGCGCCCACGTCTTTCGCCAAATCGTCACGGGCATCCGCCCCGCCCGATGGCGCCGAAGTCATACCTACAGCCTGTCAGAAGCGCGGCCCGAAAACTGTGCGGACCTCCCCGACCGACGACGGTGCGACGAGAGGCGAGCCGCTGAGAAGTCGGGCATGGATACCGGACCCACCCGGTAGGGTTCTGCCACACGTTCTAGTTTCATCCCGGGGATGAGGAGACTCATGTCAGACGCTGTGCTGGTGACGGGCGCGTTCGGGCTGGTAGGCACAGCGACCGTCGAGCGCCTCGCGGCCGACGGCAGGCACGTGGTCGCCACCGATCTCGACCTCCCCGCCCACCGCAAGGCCGCGGCCGAACTGCCCCTCGGGGTGGAGGTGCGCTACGCCGACCTGACCGATGCAGCGGGTATCAGCGCGCTGCTGGCCGAGGTCTCCCCCGCGGCGATCATCCACCTGGCCGCGGTGATCGCGCCGCACTGCTACAGCCGTCATGCGCTGGCGCTGAAGGTCAACGTCGAAGGCACGGCGAATCTGGTGTCCGCGGCCGCCGCCCAACCCGTCCCGCCGCGCTTCGTCCAGGCCTCGAGTGTCGCCGTCTACGGCCCGCGCAATCCGCACCAGAGCACCGATGTGCTGACCGCGGACACCCCCGTCAACCCGTACGACATCTACGGCGCGCACAAGGTCGCGGCCGAAACGCTGGTGCGTGAGTCGGCCCTGCAGTGGGCGATCCTGCGCCTCGGCGGGGTGCTCAGCGTGTCGCTGAGCCTCGACATCAATCCGGACTTCGTCTTCTTCGAGGGTGTGCTGCCCACCGACGGTCGGATCCAGACCGTCGACGTCCGGGATGTGGCCCGGGCGTTCGCCGCCGCCACCACCGCGGACTGTGTGGGCGAGACGCTGCTGATCGGCGGCGACGACGCCACCCACCGCCTCACCCAGGGCGATATCGGCCCGGCCGCCTCGGCCGCGATGGGACTGGTCGGCGGCATCCCGATCGGCCGCAAGGGCGACCCGGGCAGCTCCGAGAAATGGTTCGCCACCGACTGGATGGACACCACCCGCTCGCAGGAAGTGCTGAAATACCAACATCATTCGTGGCCGGACATGCTGATCGAGACCGCCCAGAACGCGGGCTGGAAGCGCCCACTGCTCAGAGTGGCAGCACCCGTCGTGCATGAGGTGCTCAAGCGTCGCGCCGCCTACTACAAGGCGCCCGGCGTCTATGCCGACCCGTGGGCCGCAGTGACCGCCAAATGGGGCGACCCACGAGCAGACCGGAGCCCGGCATGAGCCGCACCGCAGTGATCATCGGCGGCGCCTCCGGCATCGGCTGGGCCACCGCCCAGACACTCGCCGCCGAGGGTTACACCGTGACCATCGCCGACCGCAACGCCGACGGCGCGCAGGCCCGTGCCGCCGAGCTCGGCCCACCCCACACCGCGGTGGCCGCCGACGTCACCGACGAGGCGTCGGTGCAGGCCCTGTTCGAGCGCACCGGCGGCGTCGACGCGGTGGTGAACTGCGCCGGGTTCAGCGGTTTCGGCCTGATCGGCGACATGACCGCCGAGCAATTCCGCGAAGTCATCGACGTCTGCCTGACGGGCGGCTTCCTGGTGATCAAGCACGCCGGGGCGGTGCTGCGCGAAGGCGGCGCCATCGTGTCGCTGACCTCGCTGAACGCCCGCCAACCCGGCATCGGGATGAGCGCCTACTGCTCGGCGAAGGCAGGCCTGGCGATGCTGACCGAGGTCGCCGCCCTGGAACTGGGCCCGCGCGGTATCCGGGTGAACGCCGTCTCACCCGGCTTCGTGCCGACCCCGTTGACCGAACCGGCGGCGCTGGTCCCCGGTGTGGTCGAGGAGTACGTCGAGAACACCCCGCTGGGCCGCACCGGCACCCCGCAGGACATCGCCGACGCCGTCGCCTTCCTGTGCTCCCCCAAAGCATCCTGGATCACCGGCGAGGTGCTGGACCTCAACGGCGGCGCCCACCTCAAGCGCTACCCCGACATTCACGGGCACATCATGAAATTCGCAGGTCAGCACTAGCAGGCACCAGCACGTCTGGTTGGATTGGCGCCGATGCTCGAAGAGTTCACGCCGACCCAGAAGCGCGCGCTGGCCGTCCTGACGGTCCTCGCGCTGGCGTTCGGCGCGTACTTCCTGCGCGGCTACGTCATCCTGATCGCGGTGGCCGCGGTGCTGGCCTACCTGTTCACGCCGGTCTACTGCCGGCTGCGCAAGCGCTTCAACGCCGCCATCTCGGCGACGCTGACGCTGCTGGCCTCGGTCGCGATCGTCGGCGTCCCGCTGGCCGGGGTGATCACCCTGGCGGTGCTGCAGATCAGCCAGATGGTCACCGGCGTCAGCCACTGGGTGGCGAACAACGACCTGACCGCCCTGGGCGAGCGACTGTTGACCTCGGTGAACGACGGGCTGGCCAAGGTCCCGTTCATGCACATCACCCTGACGCCGGATTCGGTACGCCAGACCATCGGCAAGGTGGGGCAGAACGTCGGCCAGATCGCCCTCGAATTCGCCCGCGACTCGGTCGGCAGCATCGCAGGCATCCTGACGTCGGCGATCATCTTCCTCTACGTGTTCCTGGCGTTGGTGGTCAACGGCGACAAGGTGCTGGCACTGTTTCGGGATCTGAATCCGTTGGGGCAGCAGGTCTCCGACATCTATCTGGCCAAGGTCGGGGCGATGGTGACGGCGACGGTCCGCGGCCAGTTCGTCATCGCGGTCTGCCAGGGCGTGGCCGGGGCGGTCTCGATCTACATCGGCGGTATCCACGACGGCTTCTTCATGTTCGTCATCTTCTTGACCGTGCTGTCGTTCATCCCGCTGGGCAGCGGCATCGTCACCGTTCCGCTGGGCATCGGGATGGCGTTGTTCGGCAATGTCACCGGCGGTCTCTTCGTGGTGCTGTTCCACCTGATCGTGGTCACCACCATCGACAACATCCTGCGGCCGTTCCTGGTGCCCAAGAGCGCGCATCTCAACGCCGCGCTGATGTTGCTGTCGGTGTTCGCGGGTCTGCGGATGTTCGGCTTCTGGGGCATCGTGCTGGGCCCGGTGCTGATGATCATCATCGTCACCACCATCAGCGTGTATCTGGCCGTCTACAAGGGCGCGCCGCTGGACACCGTGACCGACGACGACGAAGACGAACACGAAGACAAGAAACGCTGGCCATGGCCGTTCCGGCTGCTGCAGCGCACCAAGCCGGGGGCGGTCACGCCCGAGAAGCCGCCCGAGGCGCTCAGTCAGCCAGCCGGGCCGTGAGGAATTCGACCACCCGTTTGCGGGCCTCGTAGGCGGGATGCCCGTCGCGCTCGCGCACCTGATCGGTCAGCACGGAATGCGCCATCCGGTTGAAGCCGTGCTCGTTGCCCGGGCCCGAGTGGATCTCGATGACCTCGAACGCATCACCGAGCCGCGCCTTGAGCGTGGTGAACCGGTCCCCCGGCGCCATCCGGTCCTCGCTGAACCGCAGGCCCAGCGCACATAGTCCGTCCACGGCCGCGCGCTGCTCGATGATCTTCAGCTCGCCCTCGGACAGGCCAGGGTCGCGACGCTGTTTCGGGGTCAGCGGCAACGGCAGCGACGGTTGGCTGAGCACCGGGGCCAGCACGCTGTCGTCGACGGCAGCGGCCAACGCGAAGCCACCGGAGAAGCACTGCCCGATCACCCCGACGCCCTTGCCGGGGGTCTGCGCGTTGAGGTCGCGCGCCAGCGCCCGCAGGAAATCGGCGACCGGCCGCTTCTTGTTCGTCGCGAACGCGGCGAACTCCTTGCTGATGCAGCCACGCACCAGGACGGGCACCAGATCGGGACCGATGGCCTTACCCGCAGTGCCGTACAACGACGGCATCGCCACGGTGAACCCGTTGTCCACCAAATGATTTCCCAGCCCGAGCACACCGGGGTGGATACCGGGCATCTCCGGGATGAGGATGACGCCGGGGCCGTCGCCGCGGCGGTACACGTCGTGGGTGTAGCCGCCGCCGGTGAAAGGCGACGGGGTCCACCCGGTCAGATCAGCCTGCGGTGATGTCACTGTGCCCTCTCAGGTCCTGGTGGTCGGCAACGGTGTCGCAGTCTGGGTCGCGGTCGCCAGGGTACGGAATTCGTCCGTCGAGCCCGATCCGGTGATCGCCAGTTGGGTGGCGCCGCCCGAACCGGTCAGCCGCGTCGTCCACACCGGTTCGTCACCCGAGCCCTCGTAGATGATCCATTTCGTGCCGGACACGTCCTGGGTGCCGGTCGGGACCATGTCGTTGTGGATGTGGCTCACCAGCTTGTCCTCGTCGGCATTGCTCTGGGTCAGGCTGACGAACATCCCGCCCGGCGTCAGATACCCGACGGTGGAAATGGTGGCCCGCGCAGGTTGACCTGTGGTCGGGTCGGTCCGGCCGTCCTCCAGGCCGTCCCGGCTGCCCGAGTTGGACTGCCAACCGGCGGGCAGGTGCGGCATCCGGATGGGAAAGCCCAAGGTCTGGGCGTCGGAGTTCAGCGCGCCGACGACGTCGTACGTGGGCACCTTTCCCGACTTCGGCCCGGTGGGCGCGAACGAGCACATGCCCAGCAGGCCCGCCAGCGCGATGCACGCCACCACCAGGGGCGCCATCGACCAGAACATGTCGCGGCCGTCGTTGAGCAACCGCGCTTTCGGGGGCTTGGGGGCCGGCTGCGGCTGGGTGGTCACTTCTGCAGTATCCCAGCTCCCAACACACAACCCTCTTCTGGGACAATCACCTGCATGACTGGTCCAACCCCCGCCCCCCACCCAGACCAGACGCCAGCACGTCGCCGGGAAGCCCCCGATCGCAACCTCGCGCTCGAATTGGTGCGAGTGACCGAGGCCGGCGCCATGGCCGCCGGGCGCTGGGTCGGTCGCGGTGACAAGGAGGGCGGCGACGGGGCCGCCGTCGACGCCATGCGCGAACTGGTCAACTCGGTGTCCATGCGCGGTGTGGTGGTGATCGGCGAGGGCGAGAAGGACCACGCCCCGATGCTCTACAACGGCGAAGAGGTCGGCAACGGCGACGGTCCCGACTGCGATTTCGCCGTCGACCCCGTCGACGCCACCACCCTGATGAGCAAGGGCATGCCCAATGCCATCTCCGTGCTCGCCGTCGCCGACCGCGGCGCCATGTTCGACCCGTCGGCGGTGTTCTACATGAACAAGATCGCCGTCGGACCGGACTGCGTCGACGTCATCGACATCACCGCGCCCATCGGCGAGAACATCCGCCGGGTGGCCAAGGTCCGCAAATCTTCCGTCGCCGACATCACCGTGTGCGTGCTCGACCGGCCCCGCCACGAGCAGCTGGTGGCCGATGTCCGCGACGCCGGCGCCCGCATCCGGCTGATCTCCGACGGCGACGTCGCAGGCGCCATCTCTGCGTGCCGGCCCGAGTCCGGCACCGACATGCTGGCCGGTATCGGCGGCACGCCCGAGGGCATCATCACCGCGGCGGCCATCCGCTGCATGGGTGGCGCCATCCAGGCCGTGCTGGCCCCCACCGACGACGCCGAGAAGCAGAAAGCCCTCGACGCCGGCCATGACCTGGACCGGGTGCTGCACACCGAGGACCTGGTCTCCGGGGACAACGTTTTCTTCTCCGCCACCGGCGTCACCGACGGCGACCTGCTCAAGGGTGTGCGCTTCTACGGCGGCGGCTGCACCACGCAGTCGATCGTGATGCGCTCCAAGTCCGGCACGGTCCGGATGATCGAGGCCTACCACCGGCTGTCCAAGCTCAACGAGTACTCGGCCGTCGACTTCACCGGCGACCTCACCGCTGCACATCCACTTCCGTAACCGACGAAAAAGGGAGCATATGACCGACAGTGTTGTCGAAGGCGACGGCGAATTTCGGATCGAACACGACACCATGGGCGAAGTCCGGGTGCCGGCCAAGGCATTGTGGCGGGCCCAGACTCAGCGTGCGGTGGAGAACTTCCCGATCTCGGGCCGTGGGCTGGAGCGCACCCAGATCCGTGCCCTGGGGCTGCTGAAAGCTGCTTGCGCACAAGTGAACAAGGATCTGGGGCTGCTGTCGGCGGAGAAGGCCGACGCCATCATCGCCGCCGCCGGTGAGATCGCCGACGGTCGCCACGATGACCAGTTTCCGATCGACGTCTTCCAGACCGGCTCGGGCACCAGCTCGAACATGAACGCCAACGAGGTGATCGCCGGTATCGCCGACGCCAACGGCGTGAAGG
>JBEVHL010000694.1:0-3392 GCA_040511255.1 Mycobacterium sp.
ACGCCGTGGCCAGATCCCGCACCGTGCGGGCGTACTGATCGGAATGGTTGTAGGCGCGCAACGCGTTCATCCAGCCCCGCGGCGTGGAGAGATCCTTGCCGCGCCAGCACAGATACCCCGCCGCCGACAGCGCGGCGTCGTCGATGTTGTCGGGGCTGATGACGCCGTCGTTGTTGGCGTCGACGCCGTAGAGCTTCCAGGTCTCGGGGATGAACTGCATGGGCCCCATCGCGCGGTCCATGTGGCTGTCGCCGTCGAGCTTGCCTGCGTCGGTGTCGGGGATCAGCAGGTTGCCCGCGGTGCCGTCCAGGCGCACACCCCGGATGGGCGGCGTGACATTGCCGTTCGGCGCGATCGTCGCACCCCGGTAGGTGCCGTGGTGGCTCTCGACCATGCCGATCCCGGCCAGCGTGGTCCACGCGATGTGGCAGTTCGGGTTCTCCACCTCGGCGACGCGCGCGGCATAGGCGTAGGCCTCCAGGGCGGTGACCGGAATGCCCAGGGCGGGAGCTCGCTCGGCCGCCCACGCGTGTAGCTGATCGGCGGGCCTGCCTTTGGCGTAGGTGTCGACGGCGGGCACCGGATCACCGGGCGGGGGCGGTACGCCTTCGGGGACCGGGATGCCGAGTTGCCACGAACAGCTCGAGGCCATCAGCAGGACCGTCGCTCCCACCACCGCGACGGCCCGCAGCCATCGCACTGGCAACACAGGACTCCCTATAACCCACATTGGTCGAACCCCATCGTCCCATGGGCCGGGAGGTATCCCGGGTTCCGCGAGCCGGGCGAGGTGCGCTGCCGAAGGTGTACCGTGCCCCGCGGCTCACTGTTAAGGTGAGCCACACCTACCTATGGCAAGCCAATGCTTGGTATGGATTCAAGTTTCGTAGCAAGGAAAATAATCATGATTGCCGTCGGGGACCTGCCGGTCACTCTGCTGGCCGCCGGCCCCAACGTGTCCTCACAGTTGCTGGGCGGAGCCTTGATCGGGGTTCGCGAGGGCCTCGAGGCCGGCATCGTGGTGACGATCCTGGTGGCCTTCCTGGTCAAGTCGGATCGCCGCGACGCCCTGAAATGGGTCTGGATCGGCGTCGGCGCAGCAATCTTGATGACCATTGCAGTCTTTCTGGGCATCCAGTACGGCGAGAGCACCATTTCCGGGCTAGCGGCCGAAGCCATCGCTGGCATCGCCTCGCTGGTGGCCGTCGCCATCGTCACCACGATGGTGCTCTGGATGAAGAAGGCCGCCGCCAGCATGTCCGGGGAGCTGCGCTCCGATATGTCCCGCGCGTTGGAGACCGGCGGAATTGCGGTGCTGGCCTTGGCTTTTCTGGCCGTCGGCCGCGAAGGCGTCGAGACCGCGCTGTTCATGGTCGGGTTCGCCGAGGCCAAGTCCAACTGGCCCCTGATGGGGCTGATCGTCGGCGTCCTGATCGCAGTGGCCATCGCCTACGGCATGTACGTCGGCGCGGTCCGGATCAACCTGGCCAAGTTCTTCAAATACACCGGCGTCTTCCTGGTCGTCGTCGCCGCGGGAATCTTCGCCTACGGCATCCATGCCCTGCAGACCGTCAACTGGCTGCCCGGCCTGGCCAACCAGGCCTTCGACATCAGCTCGTGGTTCGACTGGTCCTCCTGGTACGGCGAAGTCATCCAGGGCATCTTCAACATCACCCCCACCCCGTCGGTGCTGCAGTTGATCGGCTGGGCCGGCTACCTCGTCATCGTGCTCGCGCTATTCCTCCGGCCGACCACCGGCGCCCGTAAGAAGACCGCGCCGCAATCGACCGGCACACCTCCTGACACTGCCGAGCCCACCGTGGATTCGGATTCCGCTGCACACACTGAAAGGTCAACCACGTGAACCGCACCCCCTTCGTCGCCGCCACCGCGGCACTTCTGGCAGGCGTCGCTTTGACGAGCTGTACCGCCAAGGAGTCGACGACGTCGGCTCCCTCGGAGAGCGGCAAGGCCGCTCCCGCCGAGGTCACCGTCGCCGCCACCGACACCGAGTGCACACTCTCGGGCACCGAAGGGGCCACCGGCGCCAACACCTTCACCATCACCAACAACGGCAACAAGGTCACCGAGTTCTACGTCTACGACGAAGGCGACCGGGTGATGGGCGAGGTCGAGAACATCTCCCCCGGACTGTCGCGCAAGCTCATCGTGCAGCTCTCCGAACCCGGCACCTACACCACCGCCTGCAAGCCCGGCATGATCGGCGACGGTGTCCGCGGTGAGTACAAGGTCACCGGCGACACCGTGCAGATCGACACCGAAGGCAAGTTCAAAGAAGCCTCTGACAACTACAAGCGCTACATCAACAGCCAGACCGACGCCCTGGTCACCGCCACCGAAGCGTTCGCCGCGGCCATCAAGTCCGGCGACGTCGCCGCCGCCAAGGCCCAGTTCCCGATCGCGCGGACCTACTACGAGCGCATCGAGCCGGTGGCGGAGTCCTTCCCCAACGACCTCGACCCCCGTATCGATCTGCGCGAGGCCGACCTGGAACCCGGCCAGAAGTGGACCGGTTTCCACGCCCTGGAAAAGCAGCTGTGGGTCACCGGCCTGCAGCCCGACGCCAACGCCCTGGCCGACCAGTTGGTCGCCGACGTCAAAGAGCTCAACGACGGTGTCAAGGCGCCGGACTTCAGCGTCGACTCCACCCAGATCGCCGGCGGCGCCCAGGGCCTGCTCGACGAGATCTCGACCAGCAAGATCAGCGGCGAAGAAGACATCTTCAGCCACACCGACCTGTGGGACTTCAACGCCAACGTCGAAGGTTCGCAGACCGCGGTGGCCTCGGTGCGCCCGATCCTCGACGAGCGCAACCCCGACCTGGGCAAGCGGGTCGATCAGCGCTTCGCCGACGTCGAGACCGCACTGGCCAAATACCGCGAAGGTGACGGCTTCGTCTTCTACGACAAGGTCACCGACCCCGAGCGCAAGGGCCTCTCCGACGTCATCGACGCACTGTCGAAGGAAGTGAGTCAGGTTCAGGGTGTCATTGCCCCCCAGTAAGCCCCCCGGTAATCCTTCCCAGGATTCGGATTTGACCGGGCCCACCCCCGCCGAACCGACCGGCCCGTCGCGAGGATTCTCGCGACGCAAGCTGATCGGCGCGGCGGGGGTGGGCGCCGCTATCGTAGGTACTGCCGGTGCCTCCTACAGCGCCGGCCGGGCCACCGCCGCCGACGTGCCCCACGGGCAGCTGCTTCAGGGCCCGGTGCCGTTCCGCGGTGAGCGGCAGGCAGGCATCATCACCGAGGCGCAAGACCGGATGCAGTTCGCGACGTTCGACGTCACCACGGAATCGAAGTCGGACTTGGTGGAATTGCTGCAGCTGTGGACCAAGATGGCCGAGCGGATGACCGCCGGTGAAGAGGCGT
>JBEVHL010000695.1:0-15439 GCA_040511255.1 Mycobacterium sp.
ACCAGCAGCGTCTTCGCCACGCCGGGAACACCTTCCAGCAGCACGTGACCACGGCACAGCAGGGCGATCACCAGTCCGCTGACCACGGCTTCCTGCCCGACGACGGCCTTGCCGATCTCGGCGCGCAGCTCCAACAGCGCCGCGCGGGCGGACTCCGATGTCGCGGTGTGGGCTGATGCATTAGCTGGCTGCGTCACGAGTGGGCGACCTGCCTTTCGATGTTGTCGAGTGCTCGGGCGAGTTGAACCAGATCGTCGTCGGTGGCCGGGGCGGGCCCGAACAGATTGTGCTGCAGGGCAACTGGATCGATCAGCGACCCTGCGCTGCGCGCTGTGATGGCGGCGACGATGGCGGGAGGCTGCGCGTTGGCGCCCAGGCCCAGCCGCGGGGCGAGGCGCTGCAGGGTCGCGGTGCGCAGGGCTTCGGCCGCGCGGTCGCGGGCGCGGCGGGACCGGTAGAGCCGACCGCGGCCCTCGACGGTTTCCGAGGCCCGCACCACCACGGGGATGTCCTCGGCGACCAGTGGACCCATCCGGCGCGCCTTCCACAGCGCGATCAGCGCCACCACCAGCCACAGCTGCCAGATGAGCCAGTGCACATTCTTCGGCACCAGGTCGGATAATGTTGCGGTGCCGGTGTTTTCCCCTTCGAAGCGTTGCGGGGCGTACCACACCAGGCGGGGATGGGAGCCGGCCAGATTCATGGCCAGGGCGGCGTTGCCCTCCGGCAGCAGGGTCGAATTCGTCAGGAAGTCCGCGGTGCCGACGACCGTCACGGTGCGTGACCCGTCGCGGTAGCGCACCAGCGCGCCACCGTAGCAGCGGGTGACCGCGGTGTCGTCGTCCGCGGCGGTGTAGGCATCGGTGGCCCCGAGGTGCACGGTGCCGGCCCGATTGGCTTCCGGCAGATCGCAATCCGGTTGCCCGCTGAGGGTGTCCGCCGCCTTGATGCGGATGTCCGGGGTGAGCGCCGCGCGGGTACTCGACGTGGGGGCGATCACCAGTCGGTCACCGGGCGCGCCGGCGAGTTCGCGCAACTGATCGTCGCCAGGCATGAAGAAGGTGTCCCCGATCAGCATCAGCGAATCGGGGCGGGCCGCCTGGGTGGCCTCGGCGACGGTGTCGGCGACCACCACGTCGACTCCATGTTCGCGGAGCAGCGTGACCAGCGCCTGGGTGCCCTGGGGAGAGGTGGACCGCGGGTCCATCAGACCGCCGGGGTTCGGTGCGGTGAGCAACGTGCTGATCGTGGCCAGGGCCGCGATGACGATCAGCGCCGCGCCGACCCACCGCCAGGTTCGCCACCGGTTCGCCACCGTCGGCGTCGTCGGGCCGGCGGTCATCGCACCTGGGCCCAGCTGTCACCGGCGGCAGGCGCTCCGACGTTCCCGGCCCCCGCCGATGATGACCGGGCGCGGAGGTGGTCGTCGAGGTCGACGATGGTGCGGTAGGCGGCCTGGGTGCCCGGCAGTTCACCGTAGGTGACGTCGTTGAAAGTGGTTGCTGCGCCGGATAGTTCGGCAGCCAGGTCGGGCAGGGAGGAGCCGGCGTCGCGGGCCAGCTCGTTGGCGGTACGGCCGGGCACCGCGTCGAGCACCCCGGTTTCCTCCAGGTGGCGGGCGATGGCCCGCAGGCGGTGCCGGATCGCCGCCGCCCAATCGCCACGGGCCGCGTACTGCTCGGCGGTGGCCCGGTGCTCCGCGGCGCTGAGCTCGCCGGAGTCGAACAGCCGGTAGTCCGCGCCGCGGTCGGTGCGCATCGTGCGGCGGGCGATGCGCACGGCCACCACGAGGGCCACCAGCACCAGGATCACCAGCACGGTGATGGTCAGCCAGCCGCCCGGCACGGTGGAACCCTTGAGCATCAACCGGAACAGCATCTCGTCGAGCCAGTTCCAGAATTGTTCGGTGAGGCCTTCTTTCGGATAGATCGGCTTACTCAGCTCCCGCTGGGCCGCCTCGTGCGCGGCGTCCCGGTCGATGTCTAGGGTCGGCACAGGGCGGTGGTCCTCACTGCCGGGTCAGCCACAGATGGTCGGTGGATTCCGCGGGCGCAGGCATGCCGGTGGCGCCGGTGCGCAGCACCAGATCGAATGCTTCGGCGCGGATGCGTCGGTCGGTGTACAGCAGCACGACGACGCCGGCAGCGAACGGAGTGGTGATGATCTGACCGATGATCCCGCCGATGGCGCTGAGCACCGTACCGATCAGAATCGCCGAGGTGGAGCCGGCACCCATCACCACGGTGCCGATGCCGAACGGAATGGCGACCGCGCCGGCGATGACTGCGGTGACGACTCCGGCGAGCAGCCGGATACCGAACACCCGCAGAAAGTCGTTGCGCACCAGCGCAAAAGACCGACGGACGGCGGGGATGATGGGCAGCCGTTCCAGGACGATCGCCACAGGCGCAAACGACAACATGGTGCCCAGGTAGATCAGCGCGGCGAGCACCCCAAGCCCCAGCGGGATCCCGATGACGACCGCCGCCCACCCGTTGGAGGCGGCCACCACCGCGACGATGAGCAGTGCGGCGAAACCGATCAGCAGCACGGCGCCCAGCCCCTCGAGTAGGGCGAGACCGATCAGCGGCAGGATGCGGCCGCGGATCTTGGCCCAGCTCTCCCCGATGGTGATCGACGAGCCGAATATTGAGCGACCGATGATCACGGTGAGCATGCCGCTCAGCACGATGGCGGCCAGTCCCTGGACCAGAGTGCTGACCAGGGTGGACGCCGACGAGGTGATGAGCCCCGCGGTGGTCACCTCTTCACCGCCGCCCAACGTCTTCAGCTCGCCCGCGGCCGCCAACGGTCCGAGCTGCAGGATGAGTCCGGCGATCTGCGTGATGATGACGACGGCCGCAGCCAGCCCCAGCGTCGCCTTCGGATTGCGCCGGACGTAGGTGACCGCCCCGTTGAAGATGTCGCTGAGGCTCAGCGGCCGCAGCGGGATGACGCCGGGCTGCAACGGCACGGGCGGCGGGTATGAGTAACCCGGCGGGGGATAGCCCTGGGGCGCGTAGCCGGGCGGCGGATAACCCTGCGAGGCGTAGCCGGGCGGCGGGTAACCCTGGGGGGCGTAGCCGGGTGGCGGGTAACCCTGGGGCGCATACCCGGGTGGTGGATACCCGGGCGGCGGGTAACCCTGCGGCGGATAACCCTGCCAGCCGGGATCGGTGGGGGGAACGCTCACCGGCCGACACCCCCGTCATCGACGCTCATGGGCTCCATCCTGTCGATCAGTCCGGAAATTGACAACGTGCCCCGTGCCGGGTCAGCGAACTTCGGATCGCGGCGATGCCCGGTCGCGTAGCGTTTCGGCCATGGCGGAACTAAAGGACCGGTTGCGATCTGATCTGACCGCGGCGATGAAGTCACGGGACAAACTGCGCACCGCGACGCTGCGAATGCTGTTGGCCGCAATCCAGACCGAAGAGACTGCCGGCAAGTCGCCGCGCGAGCTGACCGATGCCGATGTCATCAAGGTACTGGCCAAAGAAGCGAAGAAGCGGGGCGAATCCGCCGAGATATACGTGCAGAACGGCCGTGGCGAGTTGGCGGCCAACGAGCGCGCCGAGGCCAGCGTCATCGACGACTACCTGCCCACCCAGCTCAACGAGGACGAGCTGGCGAACGTGGTGGACACCGCGATGGCGATCGTGGCGGAGGAGATCGGGGAACGCCCCGGTCAGAAACAGATGGGCCGAGTCATCAAGGCCGCCAACGAGATTGCGGCAGGCAAAGCCGACGGCGCGCGCATCTCCGCGGCTGTCAAGAACCGACTCTGATCCCCTCACAGCCGCCACAGCGCTTCCTGCGCGGTGCTCGCGATCAGTGCGCCGCCGCCGTCATAGAGGGCGCCGTGCACCAAGCCGCGTGAGTCGCTGACGTTGGCGGGCGTCACCTCGTAGCGATGCCACCGCTGCGGGTCGAACGGCCGGTGGAACCAGACGCTGTGGTCGAGGCTGGCGGCGAAGCCGACGCCGACCTCCAGGGGCGTACCCGGCGGTCGGGCGGCGGGCACCGGCCCGAAATCGGACATGAAGGTCAGCATGCAGGCCCGGGTCAGGGGGTCGTCCTCGATGGCGTCCTTGGTCTGGATCCAAAAGGGCGGCAACGCAAAGATCGAGTCGTCACCGGGCACGGTCCGGATGTTGAACCGTTCGGCGAACTCGATATCCGGGTATTTCGGCGCGGTATCGTCGAATTCGACTCCGGGCACCGCGTCGGCGAACCAGTCGGCTCCCTGCTCCGGCCGGTGGAATGAGGCGATCATCTCCAGGATGACCGCAGACTTCTGCATCGCCGTCACCCGCCGGGTGTCGAACGACCGGCCGTCGCGGATGCGCTCCACGCGCAGTTCGATGTCGACGCCGTACTGCCCGCCGCTGACGAAGTAGACATGCAGCGACTGCGGGAGTTTGGTCGGCTCGACGGTCGCGCCTGCAGCACCGAGTGCTTGAGCGGCGATCATGCCGCCGAACAACCGGGGGCCGGGACCGCCCTGCGGGTCGGGGAAGACGAACACATCGCCGTCCCGGTCGAACTGCAGCAGTTGCGCGATCCAGCTTTTGTTGACACCTGTCATCAGGCGTCGACCCTATCGGGTGCGGCGCGCTACCCCGAGTTGGCGAAGTAGCGCTTGCCCTCGCCGGGCACCCGGCCGAACGCCGCCTTGAGCACCGGCGCCAGGGCTTTGAACGGCAACCTCAGTGCGGGCCTGGGCTCGATGGCGACCGTCCAGGTGAACCGGGTGCCGTCCCCGTCGGGTTCCAGCACGTAGTCCTCGCCGAAGCGCCGGAACAACGGGGAGTTGGCCTCGTACACGTAGAACGCATAGCCGCGACCCTCATCCCAGCGGAAGAACCGCTCGTGCACCTTGGACGGACCCAGCCCGACCTCGCGAGTCGCACCGAGACCCCTGGGCGGGGGACACGTCCACCTCAGCGACGAGATCGACGACGTCCAGGCCTTGATCGACTCGTCGGAGGCCAGTGATTCCCAGACCCGCTGGGGCGGCGCCGCGAAGTGCTCGACGTAGACGAAAACGTGGGGAGCGGACGTGAAGAGGTCTGCGTCGGCAGATTCCAGGGAAAACCAGCGCGCCATGGTGCAAGAGCATGCGCGTCGGCGATGTCGATGACAAGAGGACACCTGCGCGGTCGTCGCACATGTGTCGACGGCCGTTACCGCACAGCAATGTCCCAGAAACGGATTGTGGGAATGCCCCACGGGACCGGGACGCCTGTCCCGTCGTGAGATCACGAGCTGGGAGCAGTAATGAGCCAATCACTGGCCGAACAAGCCGCCGAGACGATTTCCCGCGGAATCGGACGTCGAGGGTTCGCGCAGGCGGTGGCGGGATTGGTGGCCGGTGCCGGACTGATCGGCGCCGCCTCGTGCTCGTCGGAGAAAACCGGTGCCACCGCCACGTCGTCGGGCACGACGACCCCGGGGGCCGGCCCCATCCTGCAGGCCGGCACGGGAACCAGGGCCGGTGATCACTACCTCAGCTCCGAACCCGACCAGGTGCTGTGGGGTTACGTGCCGACCGTCGAGTCGGCGTCCGTGCTGAAGATGAAATCGGGACAGACCGTCACCATCGACACCGTCTCCCACGAGGGAATCATGGAGGACCAGGGCCGAAATCCCGTGGAGTACTTCGGTTCTCACGGTGTCGCCGAATCGGATGTGTTGCAGGACGCGATTGCTGTCGCCGCGTCGTACAACCGCACGCCGCGCAACTTCGACCTCGACGGGCCGCACGTGGTCACCGGGCCGATCTTCGTCGAAGGCGCCCAGCGCGGCGACGTGCTCAAGATCGAGACGCTGGAGGCCACCCCACGGGTTCCCTACGGTGTGGTGTCCAGCCGGCACGGCAAGGGGGCGCTGGCCTTGACCGCCAAGGGGGAGGCGCCTGCGGGCATCAGCCTCGCCGAAGTGATGCCGCCACCGTCCGCTGACGGGCGCAAGTCCAAGAACCCGATGACGTACGGCAATGTCTCCACCTTCACCGCCGTCGAGGACGGCAAGGGCGTGATGCCGTTCGGCAACGCGGCCGTGCGTTTTCCGCTGAAACCGTTCATGGGGATGATGGGCGTCGCGTTCGCCAGCGCGCCCGGCTTGACCTCACCGAACGCCAACTCGATTCCGCCCACGTTGGGCGGCGGAAACATCGACATCAGCCTGTTGGGCCCCGGCTCGACGTTCTATCTGCCGGTGTTCGCCGACGGCGCGCTGTTCTATGTCGGGGATCCGCACATGGCGATGGGCGACGGGGAAGTTGCGCTCACGGCCATGGAAGGCGCACTGCGCGCGACGTTCCGGTTGACAGTGTGCAAGAAGGGCAGCGGCGATGCGCCGTCCGTCGCCTATCTGTATCCCTTCGCCGAAAACCAGGACTCCTGGATCCCGATCGGGCTGTCGGATCCCGACGGAGCGGCCAATGACCAGGGCAGCGATCTGAACGTGGCGATGCGCCGCGCGGTGGTCAACGCGCTGAACTTCCTGCAGAAGGACCGCGGCATGGACCGGCCGACGGCCTACGCGTATCTGTCTGCGGCCGCGAACTTTTCGGTCAGCCAGGTGGTGGACAAGACCGTCGGGGTGCATGCGCAGATCTCCAAGAGCCACTTCGCGTGACGGGGGCGCTCAACTGCCGTTGGCGATCTCGACGTCCACTTCACGCAGCAACGACAACGCCGGGCCCAGTTCGCCGATCGGCACCGCGCGGCCGAACAGATGCCCTTGGGCAAACCGGCAGCCGGCCTCGTACACGGTGTCCGCCTGCTTCGTGGATTCGATCCCCTCGGCGATCACATCCAGACCCAGTGCGTCGCACAGTCCGATGACGGACCGGTAGAGGGCCGGGCCCCGATCGGAATCGTCGATGGCCAGGCTGCGATCGAGCTTGACCACGTCTATCGGGAGGGCATGCAGGTATGTCAGCGAGTTGAATCCTGCACCAAAGTCGTCCAGGGCGATCTTGACTCCGAGTGCCTTCAACCGCCTGATGGCGGCGGCCCCTTCGGCGAGATCCACGATCGGGACGGTCTCGGTGATCTCCAGCACGAGTCGACCCGGCTGGATGTCGTGGTCGGCCATCGTGCGGGCCACTTGCTTTTCGAAGTCGCGGCAGCCGAGTCGCGCCGCACCGATGTTGACGTGGATATCGAGTTCCAGCCCGGCTTGCTGCACCTCGCGGCAGGTCAGTGCCAGCACCATGGCATCCAGCACGCTCCCGAGACCGGCGCCTTCGGCCGCAGCGACGAAGGTTTCCGGCGGGATTTGCATCCCGTTGGGCGCGGTCCACCTCGCCAGGGCTTCGACGGCCACGCCGGTACCGTGCGGCAACGCGACCACCGGTTGATACGCCAGGCTGAACCCCGGCGGTACCCCGCCGCCCGACAGCTTCAACACGCTCGGGAAGTCCACCAGCACACTCGAAGAGGGACGGTAGACAACCGCGGTGTTCTTGCCCAGGCGTTTTCCCGCGTACATCGAGATATCGGCCTGGCGCAGCAGATCGTCCGACGTCGGCGTCGGTTCGCCGGCCACCGGCCGAACCAGACCCATGCTGACCCGCACGCGTACCGAGTAGCCATGCACCGCGAACGGATCCCGCAGAGCCACTCGGAGTCGGTCCGCCACCACCTCTGGGGCCTCCCGCTCGCCGTCGATCAAGATTGCGAACTCGTCGCCGCCGATGCGGGCCAACGTGTCCCCTGGCCCGACGGAACGGCGCAAGCGCTCACCTACCGCGCGTAAGAGTTCGTCACCCGCGGCATGGCCGAATCGATCGTTGACGTCCTTGAAGTCGTCGATGTCGACGAAGATGAGCACGAACGTGCCCGCGCTTATTGCCGCGTCGAGCCGGCGGGCCAGCAGCACCCGGTTCGGCAGTCCGGTCAGCGCATCGTGATCAACCTGGTGGGCCAGTCGGTGTTGGACCTCGTACAGCCGCCGCGTCAGCACGCGCTGCGCGCGCATCGCCGCCATCTGTCGACCGGTGACCAGGATGACCAACGCCATGGCGGCGTAGGCCGCCGGCATCGGCAGGCTCGCGCCCATCAGCTGGTTAAAAGTCAGAAGCACGCCGATGCCGAGAAAGCCGATGTAGGGCAGGGTGGATTGCACCCAGTCCATGGCGCCTTCACTGCGCTCACTGGTCGGTAGTTCGAGCACGCCGAACGCGATGAGCAGCGGGCCGAGGATGAATCCGATGCCGGCCCACAACTGCCCGGAATCCGGTCCGACGCTCCCCAGATAGGTGACCAATCTGTCGGACGCCGCGATCGTCACCACTCCTCCGGAGACCAGGAGGTAATTCACCCGGCTGGGACGACCTCGCTGGTACGTCATGGCGGTCAACACCGCCGCCACCACCACGATCAGTTCCAACAGCGAGTACGCGGTGACGGTGCCGGTGTTCTGCGACCGGGGCAGCGCATCGCCGGTCATCGCACCCAGCCCGGCGAGGTACACCAGGATCGAGAACGCGACGGTGGCGATCAGGCCGTCGAGGATCACGACTACCACGTATTCGCGCGGTGTGGTGTGCGCTCGGCGGTGCGGACCGTGGACCCAGCTCAACAGAATCAGTGCACCCAGAGACAGCACCGGAGGCACGAAATAGGCGGCTACCCCGGCCGGCGGCGGGCTACTGGCCGTACCAGCGCCGCTCAACCACCAGAACACCTCGGCGACGATCAGACCGGAGATGGACGCGATGATCAGCAACCGCCACCACCGAGCGCGACCGGTGACACGTCGCGCGACGACCGCGGCGCTGACCAGTGCTCCCACGCCTGCGCCGGACTGCAGTGCCATCGCGATGGCGCGGGCGGTCTCATCGCCGAACGGTGCGTATGCGTTCGCTGACGCCAGCAGGGCAGCCGTCGCAAACAGGCTGATGCGACACTGGCTACTGGTGATCGACACTGTCCCCCCGGCCGCTGATAGGGACGGGCGCTTACTTCATCGTGCCACGACATCGCGTTTTCGAACGTGACAGTGACAAAGTCCACGACGGTCCAGGCAAACCGCTGGACGGCTACCGGCAAATTCAGACCGGACGGCTGGCTGCGTCACCGGTGATTGCGGCGCAGTGCAACGGAAGAAGGCCCCGAACCGGTTACCGGATCAGGGCCTCTCACCTACGAACACGCGAGTCGGGGTGGCGGGATTCGAACCCACGACCTCTTCGTCCCGAACGAAGCACGCTACCAAGCTGCGCCACACCCCGCGTGAAGCTCCGACAGCCTATCGCACCGGCGTAGTCGGAAGCCAAACGCGCTGCAGAGGCGGGCGTCACGGTCACGATCGGGATGGATCCGGCGTGTCGGTGACGTTATGCACAATGCGTGTTAATTAGCCTGCCAGTGGGAATGGAGACGACTATGACTGCTTTGGGAGCCGCGTTGTACGGCGGATTCTTCGTGCTGGCGGCGCTGTGGCTGTTCTTGACAGCCGAGGGTCCGGCCGGCGCCGACGAGGGTTCGCCCGGTCACGACCAACTACACGATTTCTCGAACTCGACCAGTCGCTCAGCCGGCTCGGCTGGGTCCAGCCCCATGCTGGCCACCCACTCGTCACAGAAGTAAGTATCGACGTAGCGGTCCCCGCTGTCAGCGAGCAGCGTGACCACCGAACCGCTACGTCCGGCTGCCACCATTTCTGCGATCAGGCTGAACGCGCCCCAGATATTCGTGCCGGTCGACGGTCCCACCTTGCGGCCCATCACCGCGCTGACATGTCGCGCCGCGGCAATCGATGCGGCGTCGGGCACGCTGATCATCCGGTCCACCACGTCTGGCAGAAACGACGGCTCCACGCGCGGTCTGCCGATGCCCTCGATCCGCGATGACGCGCCGGTGACGAGGTCCGGCCTGGCCTGGGCGTAAGACGGGAAGAAGGCGGAGTTCTCCGGATCCACCACACACAGCCGGGTGGCGTGCCTGCGGTAGCGGATGTAGCGCCCCAGCGTGGCGCTGGTTCCGCCGGTGCCTGCTCCGACCACCACCCAGTCCGGAATCGGGTGCCGCTCGTCGCGCATCTGCTGGAAGATCGACTCGGCGATGTTGTTGTTGCCCCGCCAATCTGTGGCCCGCTCGGCGTTGGTGAACTGGTCGAGGTAATGACCACCGGTGTCGGCGGCGAGACGTTCGGCCTCCGCGTAGACGTGGCTGGACTTCTCGACGAAGTGGCACCGTCCGCCGCGGGCCTCGATCAGCTTCACTTTCGATGCGCTGGTGGACGCGGGCATCACCGCGATGAACGGCAAGCCCAACATCGCCGCGAAATACGCCTCGGAGACCGCCGTCGAGCCCGACGATGCCTCCACCACGGTGGTGCCCTCGTCGATCCGCCCGTTGCACAGGGCGTAGAGGAACAGCGACCGGGCCAGGCGGTGCTTGAGGCTGCCGGTGATGTGGGTGGTCTCGTCCTTCAGATACAGCTGGACCCCGCCGTCGCCGTCCCAGGCGGCGGGCAGCGGATACCGGAGTAAATGGGTGTCGGCGCTGCGCCTGGCGTCCGCCTCGATCAGCCGGACCGCGTTGTCCGCCCATTGCCGGGATCGACTGCGGTCAGCGACCGAAGTCACCGCACAGCGGCGGTCGGGTGCGACTGGCTGCGGCGGTGATCTCCCGAGTCGGCGCCGCCGATCGGAGCGGCGACCAACGTCAGCAGGGTGGCCTCGGGCCGGCAGCAGAACCGGATCGGCGCGTAGGGCGAGGTGCCGAGGCCCGCGGACACATACAGGCCCATGTTGGCACCCCAGCGCGACGGGCCCTTGACCCGGGAGCGGTCGATCCCGCAGTTGGTCACCAGCGCGCCATAGAACGGAAGGCACAGCTGTCCGCCGTGGGTGTGGCCGGCCATCACCAGCTGGTAGCCGTCGGCGGCGAACCGATCGAGCACCCGTGGCTCTGGCGAATGGGTCAGTCCCAGCCGCAGGTTGGCCGTGGGGGAGGCGGCGCCCGCGATGGTGTCGTAGCGGTCGCGCTTGATGTGCGGATCGTCGACGCCTGCTGCGGCGATGGTCAGTCCCGCCACCTCGATCTCTCGGCGGGTGTGGGTCATATCGAGCCAGCCGCGTTCGGTGAACGCAGCGCGCAGGTCCTGCCAGGGCAGGGGCTCGCCGTGCACCCGGTGGTTGGGCTTGAACAGGTAGTTGGCCGGGTTCTTCATCCGCGGGGCGAAGTAGTCGTTGCTGCCGAACACGAACACACCCGGCACCGACAGCAGGTCGCCGAGGGCCTGCACCACGGCGGGCACCGCCTTGGGATGGGAGAGGTTGTCGCCGGAGTTCACCACGAAGTCCGGTTCCCAGGCCGCGAGCTCGCGCACCCAGGACTGCTTGTGCCGCTGGTTCGGCATCATGTGCAGGTCGCTGATGTGCAGCACGCGCAACGGCGTCGAGCCCGGGCTGAGCACCGGCATGGTGACCTCACGCATCGCGAACGCGTTGCGCTCGACGAGCGAGGCATAGCCGATTCCGGCGATGGCGGAGCCGAGAGTGACTGCGGCGGCGCTTTTCAAAATGGGCAGAGCGGCAGGCATACCGAAAGGGTACTGCCCGCAGCTGGGATGTAGCGCGCCCTACCGCTGGCGAACTACGGCGGCGGGGGTGGTGGCGGGGGCGGCGGCAGCAGCACCGGCACCGTGATCGGCGGCAGGCCAGGGATCTCGACCACCGTCTGGCCGAACTCCGGCGGGGCGCCGTCGGGCGGCGGCACGCCGAACGGCGGCGGCGGTGGGGCAGGCGGGATGCCGTTGCTGATCTGGATCGTGATGATCGAGCCGGGCACCGTCTGACCGGTGGGTGAGGTGCCGACGACGGTGCCGTAGGACGAGCCGCTGTTCACCGGCGTCGCCGCGTCGGCCACCTGGAATCCGGCGTCGCGCAACCGTTGTCGGGCCGCACTGTCCGACAGCCCGGCGACACTGGGCACCTTGGAGCCCGGTGCGCCGTCGACGTAGCGGGGATCGGTCGGCGGTAGCGCGACGTCACCGAAGTTGTTGGCGATCGGCATCATCGCGGTGTACCAGGTGCGGGCCGGTTCGTTGCCGCCGAACAGGTTGCCGTCACTGCATTCGCGTAGCGGGAACGAGCACAGGTCACCGGGTGTTGACGAATCGTCGTAGATGTAGTTGGCGGCGGCGTAGTGATTGGTGAAGCCCAGGAAAGCCGACGACCGGTGTGCCTCGGTGGTGCCCGTCTTGCCCGACACCGGCAGGTTCCAGCCCACCGAACCGGCCGCGCTGGCGGAGGTACCTGAGCCGGTGTCGTCCTTGCTCAAGGCGTTGGCCAGGGTGTTGGCCAGCCCCTCCGGCACCACCTGCTGGCAGGTGTCGGTGGTGACCGCGACCTCGTTGCCGTTGCGGTCGAAGACCTTGTCGATGGGGTTGGGCGGGCACCAGGTGCCGCCCGAGGCCACGGTAGCCGCCACGTTGGACAGCTCCAGGGCATTGACGGCCAGCGGGCCCAGCGTGAACGAGCCCAGGTTCTGCCGCTTGACGAAATCGGCCAGGCTCTCGTTGTTGTCCGGGTCGTACGCCCGCGCCGTGCCCGGCTCGGCGTAGGAGCGCAACCCGAGCTTGACGGCCATATCGACGGTGCGCTGCACGCCGACCTGGGATATCAGCTTGGCGAACGCGGTGTTGGGCGAGGTGGCCAGCGCGTCGGTGACGCTCATGGTGCCGCGGTAGTTGCCGGCGTTCTGCACGCACCAGGTTTCCTTCGGGCAGCCCTTCGCCCCGCCGCTGCCCAGGCCCTTGGCTTCGAACCGGGAGGGCACGTCGAGCTGGGCGTTGATACCCATCCCCATGTCGAGCGCGGCCGCGGTGGTGAAGATCTTGAAGATCGACCCGGCGCCGTCGCCGACCAGGGAGAACGGCTGCGGCTGCATGGTCTCGCCGGCGTCCAGGTTCAGGCCGTAAGTGCGGTTGCTGGCCATCGCCATCACCGGGTGCGACGTTTTCCCGGGCTGCACCACGCTCATCACACTGGCCACCCCCTCGAGATCGGGGGCGGCGATGCTGTTCACCGCGGACTTGACGGAGTTCTGGACGTCGGGGTCGAGGGTGGTCCTGATCAGGTAGCCGCCCTTGGCGAGCTGGTCCTTGCTGATGCCTGCGCGGGCCAGGTACTCCTGCACATAGTCACAGAAGAAGGCACGGTCACCCGCGGCGATGCAGCCGCGCGGCAACTCGTTGGGCTGCGGTAGGATGCCCAACGGCTGCTCCTTGGCGGCCCGCAGCGCGTCGGCTTGCTCGGGAATGTTCTCGATCATGGTGTCCAGCACGATGTTTCGTCGCGCAAGGGCACCGTCTGGGTTGGTGTATGGGTTGAGCGTGCTGGTGGACTGCACCATGCCGGCCAGCAGGGCGGCCTGCTGCCAGTTCAGATCGGTGGCGTTGATCCCGAAATAGGTCTGTGCCGCGTCCTGCACACCGAAGGCGTTGTTGCCGAACGACACCAGGTTCAGATAGCGGGTGAGTATCTCGGGTTTGGTGAAGGTCTTGTCGAGGGTCAGCGCCATCCGGATCTCGCGGAGTTTGCGCGCCGGGGTGGTCTCGATGGCCGCCCGCTTCTCGGCGTCGGTCTGGGCGATGACCAGTAGCTGATAGTTCTTCACGTACTGCTGCTCGAGGGTGGAACCACCGCGGGTGTCCACATCACCGGACGCATAGCCCGCCAGACCCGTCAGCGTGCCTTTCCAGTCGACGCCGTTGTGTTCGGCAAACCGCTTGTCCTCGATGGAGACGATTGCCAGTTTCATCGTGTCGGCGATTTTGTCGCTGGACACCTCGAACCGCCGCTGGGAGTACAGCCAGGCGATGGTGTTGCCCTTCGCGTCCACCATCGTCGACACCGCAGGCACTTCGCCTTCGACCAGTTGGGCCGAGCCGTTGGCCACCACATCCGACGCCCGGTTGGACACCAGACCGACGCCGCCGACCAAGGGAAACAGAAACGCCGCCACGAGAACACTGGCGAGCAGGCAGCACCAAGCGAGCTTGATGACGGTGACTGCGACCGGGGGGCGGTCTGACATGCCCTACAGAGTAACTATGCCGTCGGGCACCTCGACGCCCACGCGGTCACGCAAAGATCCCGCTGAGAACGCCCTGAGGAATTCCTGAGAGGTCTCCGACCGCGAATTATTCCGTGGACGGCACGGTCGTCCCAAAAAAGAGGGACGGAGAGTGTTGCGCAAAGCACACCTGACCACCTAACTTGGACACACAGTGCGACACAGGTCACGTAGACCTCCGCAATGTGGCGTAGATCGCAAAGCGATCTACACCCGTGGACAATGCCGTCGACGTGGCGGCCTTAGCGAAGGGGAGCGCTGATGTCCGGTTCTTGGCCCGCACCGCGCAGGACGCCTACAGCGACTATTCAGACTGCTGTACAGAGCGCAGAAGCCGAGGCTCGGATCGCGTGGGTGGCGCAGGCTCGGTGCCGCGGCGCCGATCCAGATGAGCTGTTCGTCCGGGGGGCCGCACAGCGCAAAGCAGCCGTGATCTGCCGGCACTGCCCGGTGATCGCCGAGTGTGGAGCAGATGCGCTCGACAACCGCGTTGAGTTCGGCGTCTGGGGTGGCATGACCGAACGTCAGCGGAGGGCCCTGCTCAAGCAGCATCCCGAAGTGGTCTCGTGGTCAGAATTCTTTTCTGCCCAACGCAAGCACCGCAGCGCCGGCTAATTCTGGTTCGCGGTGATCTGATCGGCGATCGCGCGTAGCGCGTCGAGATCGGAGACGTCGAACGGTAGAGACGGCACGCCCACGATCGCCACCTTCGGGTTGGCGCCCGTGAAGCGAGACAGCAGCCGGATCTCCCGTTTGGCGGTATTGGCTCGGTCCGCATGCACCCGCAGTACTGCTGCGGGCAATGACTGCGGATCAGCTTCTTCCAGCGCCTCCGCGGCGTCGACAGCGCGCTCGACCGACAGGTTGCACAACGTCGGATGGGTGCGGTTGAGGATCAGCCCGGCCAGCGGCATGCTCTCCTGCGACAACCGGTCGATGAAGAACGAGGCCTCCCGCAGCGCGTCCGGTTCTGCCGCAGAGACCACCACGAACTGCGTGCCGCGCCGTTTCAGCAACTCATACGTGCGGTCCGCTTTCTCCCGGAAGCCACCGAAAGTCGAGTCCAGCGACTGCACGAACGCCGACGCATCGGCGAGCATCTGGGAGCCGAGCACCGTCGAGAGAGCCTTCATCGCCAGGCCCACCGCGCCGGTCAACAATTTGCCGATGCCGCGCCCTGGCGCGAGCAGCAACCGCCACAGCCGACCGTCCATGAAGCTGCCGAGCCGCTTGGGCGCGTCCAGGAAGTCCAACGCGTTGCGCGACGGCGGGGTGTCGACGACCACCAGATCCCAGCGGTCCTGCCCGAGCAGCTGCCCGAGTTTCTCCATCGCCATGTA
>JBEVHL010000696.1:0-3246 GCA_040511255.1 Mycobacterium sp.
GCGAACAACGCCGGGGCGAAGGCCAGATAGCCCGCGGCGGCGAATCGGTCGGTGATCCGCCGGATGTCATCGTTCAGGCCAAAGACTTCGTGGAGCACGACCACCGCGGGCCACGGACCGGTTCCGGACGGAATGGCGAGATAACCCGGCAACGTGCCGTCCGGTATGGGCAGTCCGGCGTCAGCCATGGTGCACCTCTACCCGTTTCCCGGCTGCGCGAACACGGACGGACCTCACGTAGCGTGGTTGACATCGTGACGGACGACGAGAACGACCCCTGGGTTCCCGCTCCACCGACGGCGGAGGGTCTCGCGCGCATCCTGCGCTGGCTCGAACCGGCCCGCAGGCTGATCAATCCGAAGGTCTACGGCGCCGAGAACCTGCCGCAGCGCGGCGCACTGCTGGTGGGCAACCACACCCTGCTGGGTCTCATCGATGCGCCGTTGCTCTGCGCTGAGCTGTGGGAACGCGGAGTACCGGTGCGCATCCTGGGCAACCATGCGCACTTCAAGCTACCCAGGTGGCGTGGTCTGCTGATGTCCGCAGGCGTCGTTCCCGGCACTCCGGCGACCGCGGAAGCGCTTATGCGCCAAGGCGAAACACTGCTCGTCTTCCCGGGCGGCGGTCGCGAAGTGGCCAAGCGCAAAGGCGAGAAGTATCAACTGCTCTGGGAAAATCGGCTGGGCTTCGCTCGGCTGGCCGTCAAGCACAACTACCCGATCGTTCCGTTCGCCACGGTGGGCGCCGAGGATGGTCTCGACATCCTGGTCAACAATGACCACCGCATGCTCGCACCGGCGCGGCGACTGTTCAAGAAGATGTCGGGCAGCCCCGACCTGTTCCCGATCGTCCGGGGTATGGGGCCCACGCCGATTCCGCGCCCGGAGCGTCAGTACTACTGGTTCGGCGAACCCATCGACACCAGTGCCGTCGCCACCGGCGACGACCGGGCGGTGGAACGTATCCGGGATCAGACCAGGACGTCGATCGAAACCGGCATCGCGTTCCTGCTGAACGAGCAGAAGTCCGATCCCCAGCGATCCGTCGCGAAACGGTTATTCGGTCCCGAGCGGCGGCCACGACACCGCTGAGCCCTTACAACTCCTCGACGCGCCCGTGGTCGACCCGCCACGAGCGGTCCAAGCGAACGTTCTGCAGCATTCGCCGATCATGGGTCACCAGCAACAGCGCGCCGTCGTAGCTTTCGAGCGCCTGCTCCAGCTGCTCGATGGCGGCCAGGTCGAGATGGTTGGTCGGCTCGTCGAGCACCAGCACGTTCGTGCCGACGGCCTGCAGCAGTGCGAGGCCGGCGCGGGTCCGCTCACCGGGCGAGAGATCGTCGACCGCGCGTTCCACGTGATCGGCGCGCAACCCGAACTTGGCGAGCAGAGTTCGTACATCGGCAGTCGTCCACGACGGCACCCGTTGCTCGAATCGATCGACCAGGCGCCCGGGGCCGGTGAAATCTGCCCGTGCCTGGTCGATCTCGCCGACGGCGACGTTGGCGCCCAGGCTCACGCGACCTTCATCAGGCTGTTGCCGACCAAGCAGGAGCCGCAGCAGCGTCGATTTTCCTGCGCCGTTGGGGCCGGTAATACCGACCCGCTCGCCGGCATCGACCTGGATGGACACCGGGCCCAGGACGAAATCACCTTGTCGCACAACAGCATTGTCAAGGCTCGCGACCACCGAACTGGACCGCGGCGCAGCTCCGATGGTGAACTCGAGCGCCCATTCCTTACGGGGCTCGACGACTTCCTCCAAACGCGCGATGCGACTTTCCATCTGGCGGACTTTCTGCGCCTGCTTCTCACTGGACTCAGTCGCCGCGCGGCGGCGGTTCTTATCGTTGTCGGGAGCCTTGCGCATCGCGTTGCGGACACCTTGACTCGACCATTCCCGCTGAGTGCGAGCACGTGACACCAGGTCAGCTTTCTTGTCCGCGAACTCGTCGTACTGTTCTCGCCGGTGTCGGCGGCTGACCGCACGCTCTTCCAGATAACTCTCATAGCCGCCGCCGAACACCGTGGTGGTGTTCTGCGCCAGGTCCAGTTCGAGGACGCGAGTCACGGTGCGCGCCAGAAATTCTCGATCGTGGCTGACCAGCACGACACCCCCGCGGAGCTCCCGGACGAACTGCTCCAGCCGGGCCAGCCCGTCGAGGTCGAGATCGTTGGTCGGCTCGTCGAGCAAGACGATATCGAACCGCGACACCATCAACGCCGCCAATCCCACCCGCGCCGCCTGCCCGCCCGACAATGCGGTCATCAAAGTCGCCTCTGGCCGTACCGCGTCGAAGTCGAGCCCCAGGTCGGCCAGCACTGCCGGCAGCCGTTCGTCGAGATCTGCCGCGCCACTGGCGAGCCAATGATCCAGCGCAGCGGAGTAGACGTCGGCCGGGTCCTGATCGGGCGAAGTCCGCCCAGGGTCCGCCAACGCCTCGGCGGCTGCCTCCATGGCCTGCGTCGCTTCCGTGCAGCCGGCCCGTCGCGCAATGTAGGCGGCTACGGTTTCCCCAGGTACCCGTTCGTGCTCCTGCGGCAGCCACCCGACGAAGGCGTCTGCCGGAGCGACGCTGACCACGCCGTCGAGGGGCTCCAGATCACCGGCGAGAATTCGCAGGAGGGTGCTTTTACCGGCTCCGTTGGCGCCGACAACGCCCACTACGTCGCCCGGCGCCACGGTCAGGTCGAGGCCTTCGAAAAGGGTGCGATGGGCGAATCCGCCGGCCACCTCCTTCGCGACAAGCGTGGCAGTCATGTGTCTATCGTCGCATCACCGCTTCTCCGGCGATCTCCAGGCGATCTCCACGCGCTCTCCATGTAGCGGCTCGGGGAGTCGGCGATGCTCAATGCATGACGAAAACAACCCCGACCTGACCAGGTACACCAACCCGGAACCCGTCGCATGATTCGGACGAGATCATCGTTCTAAATTACATGGCGGAATAGCAATTGCACTGCCCCATAACACAATCGAGGAATGGACCATCATGCATCTCACACCGAAGTACCTCACCCCGCTGTTCATCGCAGGCACGGCCGCAATCGCCATTGCGGCAGCGCCGATGGCGAATGCCGCACCGCAGTCGTGCGTCGACAGCGGGTTCGCCACCCAGTGCGGGTCCCCTGGTAATAACCAGATCACCGCCAGCACACCCCGGTTCCAACAGCCCACCGTCATCATCATTCGCCGCCACCGGTGATGAGCTGTTCCGAGGTAGGAAGGGCGGCGGGACCTGCTGGA
>JBEVHL010000697.1:0-7852 GCA_040511255.1 Mycobacterium sp.
GGCAGGGGGCTACGGCACTAGGCTGTTCGCGAGAGTTCAAACCGGCTAGTCCAACCGACTAAGGAGACATGGCGTGACAATCCGCGTAGGCGTGAACGGCTTCGGTCGAATCGGGCGGAACTTCTTCCGGGCGCTCGACGCGCAGAAGGCCGCAGGCAACAACCAGGACATCGAGATCGTCGCGGTCAACGACCTGACCGACAACGCGACGCTGGCGCACCTGTTGAAGTTCGACTCCATCCTCGGCCGCCTGCCCTACGAGGTGAGCCTCGAGGGCGAGGACACCATCGTCGTCGGCGACCAGAAGATCAAGGCACTGGCCGTCAAGGAGGGCCCGTCGGCCCTGCCCTGGGGCGACCTGGGCGTCGACGTCGTCGTCGAGTCGACCGGCATCTTCACCAAGCGCGACAAGGCACAGGGGCACCTCGACTCCGGCGCCAAGAAGGTCATCATCTCCGCGCCGGCCACCGACGAGGACATCACGATCGTGCTGGGCGTCAACGACGAGAAGTACGACGGCAGCCAGAACATCATCTCCAACGCGTCCTGCACCACGAACTGCCTCGGCCCGCTGGCCAAGGTGCTCAACGACGAGTTCGGCATCGTCAAGGGCCTGATGACCACGATCCACGCCTACACCCAGGATCAGAACCTGCAGGACGGCCCGCACAGCGACCTGCGTCGCGCCCGCGCCGCCGCGTTGAACATCGTGCCCACGTCGACCGGTGCCGCCAAGGCCATCGGCCTGGTGCTCCCGGAGCTGAAGGGCAAGCTCGACGGTTTCGCCCTGCGCGTCCCGATCCCCACCGGCTCGGCGACCGACCTGACCGTCGACCTGGCGAAGTCCGCCAGCGCCGAGGAGATCAACGCCGCGTTCAAGGCCGCCGCCGACGGACCCCTGAAGGGCATCCTGAAGTACTACGACGTGCCGATCGTGTCGTCCGACATCGTCACCGACCCGCACAGCTCGATCTTCGATTCGCTGCTGACCAAGGTGATCGACAACCAGGCGAAGGTGGTGTCCTGGTACGACAACGAGTGGGGCTACTCCAACCGCCTCGTCGACCTGGTCGGCCTGGTCGGTAAGTCGCTCTAGCGATGGCCGTTCCGACACTGGACGACCTGCTCGCCGAGGGAGTCGAGGGCCGGGGCGTGTTGGTGCGCTCCGATCTGAACGTCCCGGTCGGTGACGACGGGACCATCACCGATCCGGGCCGCATCATCGCCTCGGTGCCGACGCTCAAGGCGCTGTCCGACGCCGGGGCGAAGGTGATCGTCACCGCACACCTGGGCAGGCCCAAGGGTGGGCCGGAGCCGAAGTTCTCGTTGGCTCCGGTCGCCACCGCGCTGGGCAAGTACCTGGACCGGCATGTCCAGCTGGCCGGTGACGTGGTCGGCACCGATGCGCTCGCCCGTGCCGAGGGCCTGACCGACGGTGACATCCTGCTGCTGGAGAACATCCGGTTCGACCCGCGTGAAACGTCGAAGGACGACTCGGAGCGACTGGCGCTGGCCAAGGCGTTGGTGGAGCTCGTCGGTGACGACGGTGCTTTCGTCTCCGACGGGTTCGGGGTGGTGCACCGCAAGCAGGCCTCGGTCTACGACGTCGCCACGCTGCTGCCGCACTACGCGGGCACGCTGGTGGCCGCTGAGGTCAAGGTGCTTGAGCAGCTGACCAGCTCCAGTGACCGGCCGTACGCGGTGGTGCTGGGCGGGTCGAAGGTGTCGGACAAACTGGCCGTCATCGAGAACCTGGCCACCAAGGCCGACAGCCTGATCATCGGCGGCGGGATGTGCTTCACTTTCCTTGCCGCGCAAGGCCTTCCGGTCGGCAGTTCGTTGCTGCAGGAAGAGATGATCGATACCTGTCGCAAGCTGTTGGAGACCTATGGCGACGTGATCCACCTCCCGGTGGACATTGTCACCGCGGAGAAGTTCGCCGCGGACTCGCCGCCGGAGACGGTGGCCGCGGACAAGATTCCCGAGGGCCGGATGGGCCTGGACATCGGCCCGGAATCGGTGAAACGGTTCTCGGCCCTGCTGTCCAACGCCAAGACCGTGTTCTGGAACGGTCCGATGGGTGTCTTCGAGTTCCCCGCGTACGCCGCAGGGACGTTGGGCGTCGCCGAGGCGATCATCGGGGCGACGGCCAAGGGTGCGTTCAGTGTGGTCGGCGGCGGCGACTCCGCTGCCGCGGTCCGGCAGCTCGGTCTGCCCGACGACGGCTTCTCGCATATCTCGACCGGTGGCGGTGCGTCCTTGGAATTCCTCGAGGGCAAGACCCTGCCCGGTATCGACATCCTCAGCAGTTAGAAGGAGATCTGTGTCCCGTAAACCGCTGATCGCGGGCAACTGGAAGATGAACCTCAACCATTTCGAGGCCATCGCTCTGGTGCAGAAGATCGCGTTCTCCCTGCCCGACAAGTATTTCGACAAGGTCGATGTCACCGTGCTCCCGCCGTTCACCGATCTGCGCAGTGTGCAGACCCTGGTCGACGGGGACAAGTTACGGCTGACCTACGGCGCGCAGGACATCTCCCGTCACGATTCGGGGGCTTACACCGGCGAGATCAGCGGCGCCTTCCTGGCGAAGTTGGGCTGCACGTTCGCGGTTGTCGGGCACTCCGAGCGGCGCACCTTCCACGCCGAGGATGACGCGTTGGTGGCCGCCAAGGCTGCGGCTGCGTTGAAGCACGGACTCACCCCGATCGTCTGCATCGGTGAGGGCCTGGAGATCCGCGAGGCCGGCGAGCATGTCGCCTACAACGTGGCCCAGCTGAAGGGGTCGCTGGCGGGCTTGTCCGCCGAGCAGATCGCCGGCGTGGTCATCGCCTACGAGCCGGTCTGGGCGATCGGTACCGGGCGGGTGGCCAGCGCCGCCGACGCACAGGAAGTCTGCGCCGCGATTCGAGCGGAACTGGTCGAGCTGGCCTCGGTGGATGTCGCCGCAGGCGTGCGGGTGCTCTACGGCGGCTCGGTGAACGCCAAGAACGTCGGCGAGATCACCGGGCAGACCGACGTCGACGGCGCGCTGGTCGGTGGTGCGTCGCTGGATGGGGAGCAGTTCGCGATTCTCTCGGCGATCGCGGCCGGCGGCCCGTTGCCGTGATCGGCGGTTTCGGCCTGTAGTCTGACTGCCATGGAATTGGCTCTGGACATCACGCTCATCGTCACCAGTCTGTTGGTGGTGTTGTTGGTGTTGCTGCACCGCGCCAAGGGTGGTGGCCTGTCCACGCTGTTCGGTGGCGGTGTGCAGTCCAGCCTGTCCGGCTCGACCGTGGTGGAGAAGAACCTGGACCGGGTGACGCTGTTCATCACCGGCATCTGGCTGGTGTCCATCATCGGCGTCGGCCTGCAGATCAAATACGCCTAGCTCGCACTGCCGCGCAGTCGGCTCGGTGCCTCTCCGAACCATCGGACGCAACTCCTGGTCAGCACCGAGTGCTCTGAATAACCGAGCCGTTCGGCGATCCGGGTCAGGTCCAAATCGGTGTGTTCCAGATAGTAGAGCGCCAGGTTACGGCGAACTTCGTCCTTGATTCGGTGGAACGTGGTGCCCTCGGCGCTCAACCGCCGGTGCAATGTCCGCGGATGCAGATGCAGTTCGGCGGCCGTGCGGTCATTGGTGCATTCCGAGGTGCCGATGAATTGCAGGATCACACCCCGCGCCTGAGCCCGCATCGGCTGGGTGGCTTCGGCGAAGTCGGCATCGATCAACGCCGTGACAGCGCGATAGGCCGCTGCGCTCGAATCGGTGGTCCGCGCCCGTAGATCTCGTTCGGCGAACACGACGCCGTCGCACTGTTGGTCGAAGTAGGCGCTGCACCCGAAATAACTGCGGTACACACTCGGCGCCGACAACCGGCAGTGGCGGAACCGCACCATTCGGACGCGGGCTTTGCCTCCGGTGATCTCGACCGCGTTCAGGTGCGCGAGTAGCAGAAATTGCTCGATGGCCTGAGATTTGTTGGGCAGTCGATCAAGCAAGATGTCGTGGGCGACGAACACGCTGTGTTCATCGTCATCGCGGTCGAAGCGAATCCGCGCGGCGAGGCTGTGCGCGTGCGAATGTCGGCGCGCATACTCCAGAGCGTCACCGAGGGTGTTCGAGTTGCGCATCGCGACGCCCATCGGACCGAACACACTTCCGCCGCCCTGCCGGGTGGCCAGCAGCAGGCCGAAGTCGGGGCGGTCGACTGCCGCGGCAGCGTCTTCGAGGAGGTTCGCAATCAACCGATAGCCGATCCTGCCGGTGCCGTCGGCCAAGGCGGCCGGACTGATTCCGTGCTCGCGCAGTAGCGGCGCCGGATCACCACCGAGTTCGCTGACCAGTTCTGGAAAGAACCGCAGCGTGTCGGCGTACACGGTGTCGAACACGGCGTCGGAGTTGGCGCTCATGAGAGGGCCCATGCTATCCCGGCGCCCGCCCGAAGAAGGCGTGGCTGGCATCGCCGGCGACGGCGCCGACAGCGTCGTCGGACTTGAACGGCATGCCGAGCAGTCCCTTCGACCAGTCCGCCGACTGCCCGAGATCGCTCTGCCAGTCCGACACCAACTTGCGGTGCAGAATGCGCCAGTCGTGATCCCGCTTTTCCAGGCGGTCGAGGTATCGCCCACCGAGAACGACGTCGCGGTCCTCGGTGCCGGTCGCGATCCGGTGATAAGCCGTCACGGGTGTTTCGACCAGTGCTGTGGCGCCGCGCAGCTCGATCAGGCTCTGACCCAGCGTGTGCAACGTCGCCAGCACCGCGGGGTCGCCGGGTACCACCCACGCAACGAGGTCGTCGACCGACGTGACAGCGACGCCCTGGTCGTCTATCGCCTCCGGCCAATAGCTCGTCCTGATCAGGTCGGCGTCACGGCGGTCGAGGCCACGACTCAAGCGAGCCAGGCGATCTCGGATCTTCTCCCGGTCGGTCAGATCGGCCCAGTCTTCAGCGGGCATCGGTCTCACCTCCCAGCACCAGCCCCTGCATCGACCCGTCGGAGCGCCAGTCCTTCAGTAGGTCGTCGAATGCGTAGAAGCCGGGGCCGTACGGTTCGCCGAGAGGGGAGCGGATACCCCCGTCGCCCCCGCCCTCGTTGTTGTAATAGCCCGGTGTGCATTGCTCAGCGAAGTCACCTGCGGCAGAGGCGGTCTCGCGGATCGTTTGAACCCAGTCGTCCTGGGCGTCCTGGCTGGGTTCCACCGTCACCGCGCCGCGGGCCAGCGCCTCGGAGATGATGTAGGCGATGTGTGTGCCCTGTTGGTCGTACATGGCCGTGTTGTTGGCGCCCACCCCGGCCTGGGTGAAGCCGGTGAAGAACTGATTGGGGAAGCCTCGACTGGTCATGCCGTGCAAGGTCTGAAAACCCTTGCCCCAGTGGTCATAGAGTGAGACACCACCTCGGCCTTCGATCGCGGAGATGCCGTAGCGGCGGCTGATCTCGGTCGAGATTTCGAAGCCGCTGGCGTAGATGATGCAGTCGACGTCGTATTCGACGCCACCGGCCACCACGCCCCGCTCCGTCAGCCGCTCCACGCCCCGTGACGACGACACGTCAACCAGGGTGACGTTCGGGCGATTGAACGTGGGCAGGTAGTCGTCATTGGAACACGGTCGCTTACACATGAAGCGGTAGTACGGTTTGAGCGCCTCGGCGGTCGCCGGATCCATCACGATCTGATCAATCCGTCGGCGCAGCCGTTCCATCACCCGGTAGTCCTCGTGCTCCCGGATTTCGATCAGTTGCTCGATCGACAGGGCGGGATCGTCCCACGCCGCGAGCTTCGCGGCCATATTGCGACCGATCTCGGTCCAGAAGTCGCAGATCAGATCCGGCCCACCGGACAACGGCGGAAATGGTTCCCACGCCCAGGCGTGGAAATTGGCCTGGCGCTCCTTCTGCCACCCTGGCGTCAGAGTTTTCACCCAGTCCGGATCGGTCAGCGTGTTCCCGCGCTCGTCGACCGATGACGGCGTGCGTTGAAAGACGTAGAGGTGCTGGGCATGGCGACCGAGATACGGCACTATCTGGATACCCGTCGCACCGGTGCCGATGACCGCCACCCGTTTGTCGCTCAGCTTGTCCAGTTTCGGCGCGGTGGGAGTGCCGCCGGTGAAGGTGTAGTCCCACCGCGATGAGTGAAAGCTGTGCCCGCTGAACGTCTTGATGCCGGGGATGCCGGGAAGCTTGGGACGGTTCCATGGTCCAGATGCCATCACCACGAAGCGGGCCCGGATATCGTCGCCGTGATTTGTGCTGATCCGCCACCGGGCGATCTGCTGGTCCCAGCGCAGTGCGCGGACCTGGGTGCCGAACAGCGCGCCCGGATACAGGCCGAAATGGCGCCCGATCCGTTGACAGTGCTCGTAGATCTCGGCGCCGTCGGCGAACTTCTTCGACGGAATGTAGTCGAGCTCTTCGAGAAGTGGAACATAGCAGTAGGATTCGTTGTCGCACTGAATCCCGGGATAGCGGTTCCAGTACCAGACACCGCCGAAGTCGCCACCCATCTCGATGATCCGCACATCGGTGACACCGGCCTGCCGTAACCGCGCGGCAGCGATCAGACCTGCGAACCCGCCGCCGAGCACGACAACATCGACGTTGTCCGACAGCGGTTCTCGGATCACGGGCGGTGAGTGGGGATCCGTCTCCCAGAACTCGGCGAATTCGTCAGTGGCTTCGACGTATTGTCTGCTGCCTTCTGGCCGCAGACGTTTGTCCCGCTCGGCGCGGTATTTCTTGCGCAGCTCCTCGATATCGATGTCCATGGGCGTTCGGGTCGGTTCACAGTGCACGGCTGGCCTCGCGCTTGTTGGTCAGTGGGCGTTGGTACGACGGATCGGTTCTACTGCGGGACGGGGCCCCGTTGAGGTGAACATCGGGCACGTCGGCAAACGGGATGGCCATCGTGGGTACCAACCCGGACCATTCGATAACGTTGGTGCGGAGCATGATTCGCCAATGGCCGGCGCGGCGCTCCAGCCGATCGAGATAGCGTCCTCCGGCGAGCCAGTTGGTCTCGTCTCTGTTGCGCGCGACGAACAGGTAATAGGTCTCGGTATGCGCGGTGTCGCCGTCGAGATCGCACGTGTGGTTGAGCAGGTTGTGGTGGGTGGTCGTCTGAGCCTGCTCGTGCATCTGCGAGGACCAGTCATAGAGGTCTGCCGGCCCTCCGACGAAGTCGCCCGCCGCGATGACGGCATCCGGGTGGAATGCGCTGAGCACCAAGTCGCGGTCGAAACGATCCATGCCGCGGCTGAATCGGGTGAGACAGTCGAGGATGTCCTGCCGATCGAGCAGCTGCCCGAGTCGTGTTGTGTCGGTGATGGTTTCCTCCTTGTGCTGTTCACACCGGGCCGTAGAGCGGCGCGCCCCGGACGGCACGCAGTGACGGCGGGGTCGTCCCGTCGACGTCGGTGACGCCGTATTCGAGCGCGAGCTCGGCGGCGATGTGCGACCCGCCCGAGCGAGCCATGATGTCCGGGTCGGCGGCGAGGGCGGCGATCACCCGCCCGGGAAATTCGGCCGACGAACCGACCCGCGGATCGGTGACCGTCTGCGATGACATCTCCGGTTGTCGCTGCAAGGCCCGGTTCGCCCGTTCGGTGAACGTCAGGCCCAGCCACAGCGACAGCGATGCCACGTGGTGGGGTTTGAGCTCGATCGCCATATCCCGGGCCATCCGGTCCACGGCGGCTTTGCAGGTACCGAACACCACGCCGTAGGTGTAAGTGGTTCCGACGTAGCCGGACGTCGCGATGATCAGGCCGGAACGTTGCGGCACCATCATCTGCGCCGCATGCCAGGCTGCGACGTAGTTGGAGCGCACCCCGACATCGACCATCTGCCAATACGACAGCGG
>JBEVHL010000698.1:0-4425 GCA_040511255.1 Mycobacterium sp.
CCACCTGCATCCCTGCCTTCCGTGACTCGTCGATGAGCAGCGGCAAATCGACCAAGGTCGGCTGCGGCCGCTCCGGCACTCCGTCGGCCCGGTCGTCATCGGCCGGGTCGTCATCGGCCCGGACAGAGCGCAGCACGCCGATCACCTCACGCAGTTCCTCCAATGCACCGTGAGCATTGCTGCGGATCACCCCGGCGGCGCGGGTGATCTCCGCCGACGGCGCGTCGGGCCACAGCTCTAACGCTCCGGCTTGCAGGCTCAGCAACGACAGGCGATGGGCGAGCACGTCGTGCATCTCCCGCGCGATCCGGTTGCGCTCCATCTGCCGGGCCTCGGCGACGCGGATCTCCTGTTCGGACGCCGCACGTTCGCGCTCGATGAGGGCGAGCTGCCGCCGTGCCCGGACGAACATCCCCAACGCCAGCACCGCTACGACACAGACGACGCCGAGCACGCCTTGCCACCAGTTCGGCGGTGACATGTCGGTCCGGACCAGCAGCGTGAGGAACGATGTCAGCGCGTAGCCGGCGGCAACGAGCACAGCCGTGCGGAGGCGCCGGTGCACCGCGACGGTGAACAGGGCGATCAGCGCGACGGCGGAAGCACTCACCGAGTAGATAGCGAACAGGCCGACGATCACCGCCAAGCCGACCGGCCAGCGCCGGCGGAGCCACAACCCGAGACTGGCCAACACGCCGAGAGCGGCGTCCACCGCGATAGGCACCGTTGGAAGGCGCCGGTCGGTGCCGTCGACGAAGACGATCGCCGTGAACCCGATGCCCAGCAGGAAACACAGCGTGTCGACGGCCCAGTCGCGCGGTGTGCGCCGCGAGCGGTGGGCCTCATCCGCCAGGGTGACGGGACCGCCGATCCCACCGGCGGACGGCCGGACCTTCATGATCAAGAGAATACGGCAGCCCGAGTACGGCGGCATCCGACGAAAGTACTGTCCGAGCACGAACCGAAGTCTGCTGATGCCGACCTTCGGCACAGGCAGCACGCGGTGCGCATTCCGCATGCTGGTGGTGCATCGAGCAATTTGCGCAACCAGGTTGAGGAGAAGCGAAATGGTGGCACAAGACGGCATGCTGTACCCGGCACAGCGGCATCACGAGGACAACAGCATTGCGCGGTGGGGCGGTCTGGCCGGCATCGGCGGCAGTGTCCTGTTCTTCGTGGTATTCGCGATCGTGGGGATCTTCGCGGGGCCGGAACCTGCCGGCTCCGCAGGCCCGATCTCACGCTTCCCGGAGATCAGGGTGGCGCGTACCGTCGAGAACGGCCTCTACTTGGCGGTGCTCGCACTGTGGGTGCCACTCGAGCTCGCGCTCTTCCACAACCTCCGCAGGACGCATCCCGCATCCGCACTCTTCGGCAGCGCCCTGACCATCTTCGGTCTCGCCGTGCTCGCCGCCGGTGCGATCCCGCACGTGGTCACCTCCCGGCTCTCCGATCTGTACCACGCCGACAACACGACCCCCGACGAGCAGGCGACGCTGGTGCTCCTCTGGCAGGCGAACCAGGCCATGTTCGACGCCCTGCTGCTGGTCGGGCTGCTGGTGATGCCAGTCGGCATCATCCTCTTCGGTCTCGCCATGCGCCGGGACCCGGCCTTCGGCAAGGTCGCCGGAAACGTCAGCGTGGCGCTCGGCGTCGTCGGGCTCGCCGCGGCGCTGGTCATGCTGGTCGATCCACTATCGGCGTCCGCCGCGCTCGGCGTCTTCGCCCTCATCGGCTTCCACCTCATCGCGGGATGGAAGACCTACCGCCTCTCCACGACCAACTAGGGGAAATCCCTCCGTGTGCGCCACATCCTCCCTAGGCGGCGGCGATTACAGGTCGACGCAGCACCAGCTGCTGAGGTGCGCTCAGACTTAGGTCGCGGGCGCAGTGCCGGCTCGACTGGACCTCAATTCGTAGCAGAGGGCTGCCACAACTGGTCAAGGGTGCCTATGCGGAGCCTCTCGACAAGGCGTTGCAGTCCAAGAAGGAGGTCACCGCGCAGTTCATGCACTTGACGGACTGGCTGTTCGAACATGGCAGCAACCCGGCGTTCGGCACCCACGACAGCTCCTGCATCGAGCACGCCGAGCAGGTGGCGGCACGAGCGGGCTTCGGTAGGCAGGACTTCGAGATCCAGATGCTCTACGGCATCCGGCGCGATTTCCAGGACAGTTTGGCCAAGCAGGGCTACCGGGTGCGGGTGTACATCCCGTACGGCTCGGCCTGGTACCCCTACCTGATGCGGCGGATGGCGGAGAAGCCCACCAACCTGCTGTTCTTCCTGCGTTCGCTCATTGGCAAATGAGAACCCAATCCTCGATAGCAGCCTCAGAGGAGACGGCATGGATGCTGTGACGAACGCCCCCGCAGCTTGTGAACGAACCGGTACAGAATTACCTACGCGGGGTCCGCGTCCGGGTCCGCTGGCAGCAGGGTGGCCGGGTCTTGATAGGGCACGGCGTGCGCCTCGGCCACCGGCCGGGAGACCAGCTTGCCGCCGAGTGTGGTCAAACCCTTCGCCAGAACCGGATCACGCGCCGCTGCGCCCGCCACACCGTGCCTCGCGACGCGAACCAAGAACGGCAGGGTGGCACTGGTGAGCGCGAGGGTCGAGGTGCGTGCGACGGCTCCGGGGATGTTGGCGACGCAGTAGTGCACCACACCCTCTTCGACGTAGGTCGGTTCGGAGTGCGTGGTCGGCCGGCTGGTCTCGAAGCAGCCGCCCTGGTCGATGGCGATGTCGACCACGACACTGCCAGGCCGCATGCTTTTGATCATGTCGCGGGTTACCAGTTTCGGCGCCTTCGCGCCGGCGACCAGAACGGCGCCGATCACCACATCGGATTCGGCCACGTACGCCGCAGTCCGCGCTCGGTTCGGAATTACCAGGTCGAGCCGGCCGCCGAATACATCGGACAGGTAGGACAGGCGCGTGGCGTTGGTGTCCAGCACCCGCACGATCGCCCGCAACCCGAGAGCCATCTTGGCGGACTCGGTTCCGGCAACGCCGCCGCCGATGATGGTGACCTTCGCGGCAGGCGTACCGGGGACCCCGCCCAGCAGCAGACCCGCCCCGCCGGAGGAACTTTGCAGGTGGTGGGCGGCGGCCTGGACAGCCATGCGCCCCGCAACTTCGCTCATCGGCGTAAGCAGTGGCAGCCGCCCATCCGGGGTCTGCACGGTCTCATACGCGATCGAGTCAATGCGCCGGTCGAGGAGGAACTCGGTGAGCCGGCGGTCGGCCGCCAGGTGCAGGTAGGTGAACAGGTGCTGCCCGGGGCGGAATCGGTCATATTCCTCAGCGATTGGCTCCTTGACTTTGACGATCAAGTCCGCAGCGGCGAAGACGTCGTCCGCGGTGCCGAGAACCCGGGCGCCAGCCGCGACGTACTCGTCGTCGGAAAATCCGCTGCCCGATCCGGCGCCTGCCTGCACCACGACCTCCTGGCCGTGATAGGCCAGCTCGGCAACGCCATCGGGCTGCACCGACACCCGACCTTCCTTGTCCTTGATCTCCTTCGGCACACCAACCACCAACGCGGCCATAACCCGTTCTCCCTCGTTCTGGTGCCCCCGCAGCTCGCTCCGCGAGCCACATTACGGGGCGGCGCAGCCTCTTCCGCGAGCGGCCGCCCTAGCTCGAATAGGCAATGCTCGGCCTGGCACAGCTGTCAGGATGCCGAAATGGAGATCCGCGATGTCGTCGATTCGGATTGGGCCGCCATCTGGGGGTTCCTGCAGCAGATCGTTGCCGCCGGCGACACCTACTGCTGGCCGCCCGACACCACCGAAGACGCGGCACGAGCGTGGTGGACGGGCAAGCCCGGCGGCCGGGTGCTCGTCGCCGTTGATGATGGTGGCGTTGTGGGAACCGCCGAGCTCCATCCGAATCAGCCGGCTGCCGGCAGTCATGTTGCCAACGCAGGCTTCATGGTGTCGCCGACCGTAGCCGGCAGAGGTGTCGGACGTGCCTTGGCCCGCCGCGTCCTCGAAGTCGCAGCGGAGGATGGGTATGCGGCGATGCAGTTCAACGCCGTCGTGGAGACCAATGAGCATGCAGTTCGCCTGTGGGAGTCGCTCGGCTTCACCATTCTCGCCACCGTGCCGGAAGCCTTCAGGCATCCTGACCGCGGGCTGGTCGGCCTCCACATCATGCACAAGTTCTTGCGATAGGCCAACGTTCCGCAAGGGGTTCGGCGGCGGTCAGTCCCGCTAGTCCGGACGGATGTTCTGGTTGAGACGGAACACATTGTCCGGGTCGTATTTGCGCTTGAGCGCCGTCAGCCGGTCGAACGTCGCCGGCCCGTACGCCCGCCGGACCCGTTCCTCGCCCTCGTCCATCAGAAAGTTCACATACACGCTGGAGTGGTACGGGGCGAGCGCCGACCAGTACGCCCGCGCCCACTCGCGTTCGGCGTCGAA